>NZ_JACXSI010000012.1 GCF_014712675.1 Peribacillus faecalis
CTCCAGCCCTTACCTCACGATAAGTACCTTGCGCTTCCTTAGTGGTTAGTCGATGTGTACCCCCACAGCGGACTTTCACCGCCTAGATAGTTGCCATGCCTGGCACACTAACAAAAAAGAGCTGTTCACAGCCCTTTGTATCAAAGTAAAGCTCCTGATAGAGAAAATACATTGAATCATCACTTAAGTAATATCCAATCTTCGAAGACCGCATTATCTTCTAAATCAAAATGATACTTCGCAAACCGGACAAATCCTTCTGAATCCACTTCTTTATATTGATAATACTCATAATAAAGGTCTGCCTTATCCTCGAATCCATGGGTGTTGTTTTTATAATTGACAAAAATCGCCCAAATGACCACCATTCTTTTCCCTAAAATTTCACAGTTGAAAAACTATATAATCCCTTCGTATTATAGATACGGAAATTAAATAATAAATATAAATCGTACTAGAAGGTGATAAAAATAGTATGAAAAAAACTAAACATTTGTGCTTGAATACGAAGTTTGACAAAAGCATTAAACTAAAGTCTTCATTAATCATTATAATATCTATTTTACTTATTACATTTACATATGGTATATTAGGCGACTTTTATTTATACTCACTAGAAAATCAAATGAAAAAATCTGTTACTAATATACTAATAGACATTGAAAATAATTATAGCTCTTTAGAAGAAATAAGATATTGGACAGAGAGGAATTTGAACTTAAATATTTATACTCTTGATAGCATAGAAACTCTGCTAGATAAGATACCGCCAAGTATAAATAAAAATAAAGTTCTCTCCACTAGTGATTTAGAGATGTTGAATAGTGGTAATACGGTCATCAATAAAGTAGATTCTTTAGATCAATCTCAATATCTTAAATTATTTATATTTATTCACCCAATCATAAAAAATGATCAACTGGAAAATCTTTTATTTGTTCATGTTCCGTACAGCTATTTGGAAAGAGAAAAAGTTATTTTTACAAGGGTGAAATTCCTTTTTGCTATTTTAGCTGTCGGAATAACGATTCTTACATTCTGGATGATATTCGGAAAGTCATATCGGCAATTACAAGACATTAAGTTGGCAGTCATTGAAGTTTCAAAAGGGAACTTTGACGCAAAGATTATAGGAAACAGCAGAGATGAAGTTGGTGAAATTTCGGAAGCGTTTAATGTGATGTCCACAAAATTAAAAGGTGAACAAAATCGAACAAAGGAGTTCATGGAGGACTTCTCCCATGAAATAAAATCCCCCCTCACTCTTGTTAAAAGCTACAATCAAGCTTTGATGGATAATATGATGCAAGACCCAGAAGAACTACAAAAATGCTATCAGTTGATCGACCGAGAGATGAACAGAATGCAGAAACTACTCCAGAACTTTTTGGATTTTACAAAGCTAGATGCACAGTCAATAGAGTTGGTAAAACACCCAATTGTCTTTGCACAAACCATAGAAGATATCATGTCGATATACGAGCTTGGCTTCAAAGACAATAATGTTAAGCTGGATATGAAGTTAGATTACGATGTCATTATTTCTGCTGATGAAGATAGACTAGAACAAATCATCCAGAATATCATTAATAATGCCATTAAATATTCAAAGGAAGCTCCTCATATTCAAATGACATTGGAACGTAACGAAACCTCTTGTATATTAACGATTTCTGATAATGGTGTAGGCATAAGTGAAGAGCACTTAGCCATAATTACTAATCGATTTGTACGTGTGAATAAAGTACGTTCACGCCAAGAAGGCGGGACTGGTTTAGGCTTGTCTATTGTCGAGAAACTAATGGAATTACATGAAGGAAAGATGATTATTGAAAGTCAATTAGGCGTAGGAACGACAGTTAAATTAGAGTTTCCTATTTTAATTGATTAACAAAACAAATGCGCAAAAGTCCATGCTTTCTTGTCATTCTGTCCATTCCTATGTATATAAACAAGTGATAAAATAACTAACAGAAATGATAATCATTATCAATTATATTTTAGGAGTGGAATACATGAAGAAACATTGGGGATTTGCTGCAGCAGCTCTTTTAACATTTGCTTTAACAGGCTGCGGTTCAACGAAAGAGACAGAAAAAGCGGACGTTAAAGAGCAGACAGCTTCCGAGACCGAAACAAAAAATGAAACACAAACAATTTCTTACTTAGGTGTTGATTATACAGTACCAGGTGAAGTAAACAACATCGTAGCGGCAAGCTTGGAGGCAATGGAAGACGCAGCAATGCTAGGCATTAAACCAGTCGGTGCTCTAGCAATAGCCGGTGCCCTGCCTGAATACTTGGCAAAAGACTTAGAAGGCGCTGCATTAATCGGCGACAAAAAAGAACCGAATGCCGAGGCGATTTTAGCGCTTAATCCGGATGTAATTGTCGGCACATCTAAATGGGATGAAGTAACAATGGAAAAACTGAACAAAATCCAAACAACAATACCATACTCCCACATCTCAACAAACTGGAAAGACAATCTGATTGCACTTGGACAGCTTGCAGACAAAGAAGTGGATGCTGAAAAAATCATCGCTGACTACGAAGCGAAAGTGGCTGAATCGCAAGTCAAAGCGGCCGAACAATTAAAAGATAAAACCATTTTAATTATCCGTGTTCGTGGTGGCTTGATGAACATCTATCCTGCCGGAGTTTACTTAAACCCTGTCCTATATGAAGATTTAGGCGCTCCTGTACCAGATGTGGTGGCAAAAGCAGAAGCTCAAGCAGAACTTTCACTAGAAGCATTAGCTGAAGTTAATCCTGATGCCATCTTCCTACAATTCGAAACATCTGAAAATGCCGATGCTCCAAAAGCTTTAGAGGAACTGCAAAACAATGCAATTTTCCAAAGTTTAAATGCTGTGAAAAACAATCAAGTATTCATCAATGCCATAGACCCGCTTGCCCAAGGCGGTACAGCTTGGTCTAAAGTTAAGTTCTTAGATGCAGCAGCTGAACAATTATTGAAGTAATGACCCTTAGGGCTTTCTCCACATGGAGGAGCCCTTCTCTTTTGTGAGGTGGAACTTTTGAAAAATTCAGTCTGGATACCGTCTGCTATTTTGACGCTATCTCCTTTTTTTATCTTGGCTATTGCGTTTCTTTCTATTTTATATGGCGCAAAGGACATTCATTGGCTGACGATTTGGGAAGCAATCAGCACTTTTGAAAAAACTAATGTCGACCATCAAATCATCTGGACATCACGGATTCCTCGCATCGCCGCTGTTCTGCTTGTCGGCGCCTTTTTAGCAGTTGCGGGAGCCATCATGCAAGGGATTACCCGCAACTATTTGGCTTCCCCATCCTTGATGGGCGTCAATGATGGTTCGGCATTCGTCATTACCATTGCGCTCGTATTTTTCCCGGGATTGCCGAATTATCAATTGATATTACTGTCAATGCTCGGCTCAGCACTTGGAGCAGGCATCGTGTTCGGCTTCGGCTCCTTGATCAAAAATGGTCTTTCACCAGTGCGTCTTGCCATTATCGGTACTGTCATCGGTACGTTCTTAAGCAGTATCGCTACCGCCATTGCGATGTATTTTCAAGTATCACAAACAGTCAGCGCTTGGTATAACACGAAGGTGCACACCGTTGATCCGGACATGCTGATGCTCTCCATCCCATTCGGCATTATAGGGCTTGTGCTCGCCCTTCTATCAGCACGCGCGATAACGATTACTTCGCTCGGTGAGGATATCGCAATCGGTCTCGGACAGAAAACAAAAGCAGTGCGTATCACCAGCATGCTCTCCGTTGTCTGCCTAACCGGAACAGCAGTCGCGCTCGTCGGGAAAATTGCCTTTGTCGGCTTAGTCATTCCGCATATTACCCGGATGATTGTCGGAGCGGATTATCGCTTTATCATTCCGTGCGCTGCGGTCATCGGCGCCTTTTTCTTAGCGTTGTGCGATGTTATCAGCCGGTTCATCAACTTTCCGTTTGAAACACCGATTGGCGTCGTGACTGCTTTGATTGGCGTGCCGTTCTTCTTATATTTGATTCGCAAGCATGGAGGTGAAAAGCATGCGTAACGTGACTCGAATGAGCGTCATTATGCTGTCGCTTTTCCTGTTATTACTCATTGCCGCCTATTTGCATCTAACGAATGGCATGTTTGATATCAAGGTGCCAGACGTTGTGAAAACGTTGCTGCGAATGGATGTAAATGAACAGTTTGACCTTGTCATCTTTGAATTCCGTCTTCCTAGGATTGTCATTGCCGCTCTTGTCGGAATCGGACTTGCGATGGCAGGTGTTGTGCTTCAGGGCATTACCCGCAACGGTCTCGCTGACCCAGGCATTTTAGGCATCAACTCCGGTGCCGGAGCAGCAATCGTATTGTTTATGTTCATTTTCCATATGCAAATCATGAATGCTGACCTTTCTAGCTGGGCTTCGATTTTAATGATGCCGCTCTTCGGTTTTGTCGGAGGCACGATTGCCGCAGCGCTGATTTTCTTTTTTGCGATGAAAAATGGCCACCTTGACATGCAGCGCCTTATTTTAACCGGTATTGCCATTAACAGTGGTTTCGGTGCCCTATCAATGTACATATCGTTAAAGATGAACGAAAAAGATTTCGAATCGGCTGCCGTTTGGATGAACGGCTCGATCTATAACGCCAACTGGATTTTTATACTGGCGATGCTCCCTTGGCTTCTTACGCTCGGCTTTTATGTATATAAAAAAGCCTATTTGCTCGATTATTTCCAGCTCGAGGAGTCAAGCATCACAAGTCTTGGCATTGCGGTAGAAAAAGAGAAAATCAAGTTGTTGCTCGCAAGCGTCGGCTTGGTCAGCGCCTGCGTATCCGTATCCGGCAGCATCGGTTTCATCGGATTGATGGCGCCGCACATTGCCCGCCAGCTAGTCGGCATACAGCACCGGCTCATCATGCCTGTCAGTGCCCTCATCGGTGCTGCTTTGCTCGTATTTTCGGACTTCATCGCCAAATCGATTTTTGCTCCGTCCGAGTTGTCCGTCGGTATTGTCGTTTCAATTATCGGCATCCCTTATTTCTTATATTTGCTCGTCAAATCGAAAGTATAGGAGGAACATTACATGACAACCGCATTCCGCGTGGAAAACTTAACAGCCGGTTATGAAAAGGTGACAATTTTTGAAAATTTAAACATCGCGATTCCGAAGGGGAAAATTACAACCATCATCGGTCCGAACGGCTGCGGCAAATCAACCTTACTGAAAACGATTGGCCGCATTTTAAAGAAGGAGCACGGTGACATTTACTTGCAGGAACAAAATATGCAAAACATGTCGACTAAAGAAATTGCCAAACATCTCGCTATTCTTTCACAGTCGCCTTCTGCCCCACTTCAGCTCAAAGTGGAAGAACTGATTTCTTACGGACGCTACCCGCACCGTAAAAACGTCACGCGACTTTCTCCAAAGGATCAGGAAATGATTGAATGGGCGATGGAAGTCACACATACAACTGAATTCCGCAGCCGAGAACTCGCACAGCTATCCGGCGGTCAACGCCAACGTGTCTGGCTCGCCATGGCACTCGCCCAGGAAACCGACATGCTCCTGCTCGATGAACCGACTACTTATTTGGACATGGCTCATCAGCTTGAGGTGCTTCACATCGTCCGCGACCTGAACGAGAATCACGGCTGCACCATCGTCATGGTACTGCACGATATCAACCACGCCGCTCGCTTCTCCCACGAACTCATCGCGATGCGAGCTGGCAAAGTTGTCGAATGCGGTACCCCTTTGGAAATCATCACGCCAAGCATTCTAAAGGCTGTCTTCCAAATCGACGCCAAAATTTTGCATGACGAGGAACTGGAATCGCCTGTTTGTTATACGTATGATGTGTTTTAAGCGGGGCAGGTTTTCTGTCCCGCTTCTTTTTCTTTTACAACCAAGTTCGCAAATGAGGTAATATATGTAATATCAAGAGATTAAGAGGAGAATCTGATGTCTAAAGTCACCTTAACAAACATGTGCATGATTTATAATGAAGAAACGAATCAAGTATTAGTTCAAAACAGATTGAAATCTTGGAAAGGCATCGCATTTCCCGGAGGAAAAGTCGAGGATGGTGAAAGCTTAATAGATTCGGCAATCCGAGAAATAAAAGAAGAAACCGGTTTAACCGTATCACATTTAGAACCATGCGGTGTAATAAACTGGTTTAACAATGAAACCGGTGAAAGATATTTTGTGTTCAACTATAGAACGGATGTATATAGCGGAGAGCTGCTCGAGCATACCGATGAAGGCACTGTATTTTGGGTAAATAGAGAGGATCTGCCGAAACTTAATCTCGCCGAAGGAATGCAGGAAAGATTGCCGATGTTCCTAGATAAAGCTTATTCGGAAGGCTTCGCTGTCTGGAACAATCATGAACCTGGTCATATAAAATGGCAATAAAACTTTGTCTTCAAAAGAAAACCTATCCGCGGATTAGCGAATAGGTATATAAGTTGCGATTCTCTACATCTACTTATTATCTCGGGCCGCTTACTTTTCTGTTATCGGTCCGACATGCGTTACATACAACCCTCGAAGAATATACGTCCTAAACGACTCCAGCTTGCGGCCTTCGTGCTTAATATAGCCCACCTCTTTCAACTTCGAAACATACCAACCTTTAGAATGAGCAAATGCCATAACAAATCCCCCCAAAGTTATAGTTGTATTCTTTGAAAGAATTCTAGATTTATTGACAAAATCCTCCAAACCTTTAAAAATATTTAAACCAAACCCGCCACACAATATTCATCCTCCCCACTCAATAAAGCAGTACAATATAATTGCGTGAATATTAAAAAAAGAATGGGAGTTGACGAAATGAAAACAAGTGAAACTGTCTTTGTAAATGAGTTTACGAATGGTATTTTAGATCCCGCGAAGCCAATGCTCGGACCTGTGAAAAACGGCAGCCATATCGTTGCTAACACAACGCCAGGTTGCTGGGGACCGATGATTACACCTTGTCTAAAGGGCGGCCATGAAGTGACAAAGCCAGTTATGGTAGAAGGAGCGGAAATCGGCGATGCCATCGCAATTCGCATTAAATCAATTCAAGTCACATCAATTGCGACAGCTTCCGGTAACGATAAGCCGATGGAAGGTCGTTTTCTAGGCGATCCTTTTGTGGCGCCAGTTTGCCCGAACTGCGGTACGATAAATGAAAATACCATCATTGAAGGCATCGGACCGACAGCCGTGCGCTGTGCCAACTGTGGTGCTGACGTTACGCCATTTACGTTTACGAATGGTTACTCGATTACTTTCGATCATCACCATCAAGTCGGTGTCACATTACATAAAGAAGCGGCCGAAACGATTGCGCGTGACGGCCGCTCCTATATGAATACACCAGAACATTCAATTCAAAATCCGATTGTGACGTTTGCTCCGCATGACTTGGTGGGTACTGTTGCCCGCATGCGTCCGTTCCTTGGCCAGCTCGGCACAACACCATCAAGACCTTTGCCTGATTCGCATAATGCCGGCGACTTCGGTCAATTTCTGATTGGCGCACCGCACGATTACAGTGTGACAAAAGAACAACTGAACGAAGCAAAAACAGATGGCCATATGGACATTAACCGCGCTCGTGCTGGAGCAGTTGTCATTTGCCCGGTAAAAGTGCCTGGCGGCGGCGTCTACTTAGGCGACATGCACGCTATGCAAGGCAACGGTGAAATTGCCGGCCACACAACTGATGTTTCTGGTATTGCGACACTGCAGGTAAGCGTCATTAAAGGACTGAAGCTCGACGGCCCGATTATCCTGCCGGTTCCGGAAGATCTGCCTTATTTGGCTAAACCGTTATCTGCCGCTGAAAAACAAGCCGCTCTTCAGCTTGCGGAACAATGGGGTGTAAGTACGCTCGAGGAATCACTGCCACTTTCCTTCGTTGGAACAGGAGCGAACTTGAACGAAGCAACCGACAATGGCTTGCAGCGTGCTGCTGACGTGCTCGGCATCACCGTTCCGGAAGTGATGAACAGAGCAACTATCACCGGCTCCATCGACATTGGACGTAATCCGGGTGTCATCACCGTGACGATCCTTGTGCCAGTCAATTACTTGGAAAAAGCGGGTCTGTTGGAGCTAGCCAAAGAGCAGTATTTATAGAACTATTTGATGAGCGCTCCCATTTTGGATGAGCGCTCATTTTTTATTTCAATCGATCATAGAAAAGTCGGGAACGCTCTTAAATATGTTGCGACGACTCTCAAATATTCCGCCACCGCTCTCAAATTTCACGCGACGACTCTCAAATGTTCTCCCACCGCTCTCAAATTTCGCGCGACGACTCTCAAATCTCTTGCCACCGCTCTCAAACTCCGCGCGACGACTCTCAAATTCCAAATCACCCACATTCCAACCCACAAAACCCCCTCTATTTAACAAAAAGCCAACCTATTTACAAAAAAACTCCTAAATTTAGAAGGAATTCGCCATTAAATGTGGAATTTTTCTGTAGCAAAAACAGAAGAGGTGAAAAAATGAATTTCAAAGAACCAAATTATCCAATCAGGGCAAAAAAGCTGGAGGCCATAAGGCGAAGACTCACTCCCAATCATGAAAAAACCCTCAAAATTGAACAAGAATATATGAGAGTAATAGCCGGTTATAGAGGAGAAACCTCTCTCAAATATCACTTGTCCTTCCTATCTGAAAAGCAATATCACATTCTACACGGAATGCGGCTACCCTCCGCACAAAACGAGTACTTTTTCCAAATAGACATGATGATCCTTTCGAAATACTTCTTTCTATTAATAGAAGTAAAAAACTTATCCGGCTCCATTACCTACGACCCGACATTCCAGCAAATCATCCAACTGAACAACGGTAAAGAAAAAATTTATCAAGATCCTATTCTCCAAGTCGAGAGGCAGAAATCACAATTCCTATTGTGGCTGACCAAACATAAAATTACCGCTCTCCCCCCAATTCATACACTCGTCATTTTAAGCAACTCTCAAGCACATATAAAAGCAACCTCTTCACATAAAGATACAGCAAAAATTATACGTCCCGAAAAGCTCCCCATTAAAATTTCCGAATATGAAAACATGTACAGGCGCCAAGTAATAACCGACAGAGAACTGAACAAATTAAACCGTTTAATCCATAAGAACCATACTCCCTAAGAATATGATGCCATACAACATTTCGAATTAACACCGGCCGACCTCATCGCTGGCGTGCATTGCCCGCGATGCGAGTACTTGCCTATGTTAAAAAATCGATATACTTGGTGCTGCCCAAATTGCCATTTTTCCGGTAAAGATGCATATATCCACAGTTTGCATGATTACTATTACTTATTCGGCCCGTTCATCTCCAATTCCCAACTCCGAAACTTCCTCGGAATTCCTTCCCGCCATTCCGCACAACGATTACTTCACTATATTGAGACCGGCAGAACCGGCAATCGCAAAAGCACACAATACCGTTTACCATTCACCGACTAAAAAACAGAGCATGAATTCGTGCCCACCAAAAAAGGTGCCTGACTTCAATGAAATCAAGCACCTTTAACATCTAATTATCCAATAATCATCCCTGCAATAGCTGCACTTAAGCAAGAAGCTAAGGCACCGGCAATGATTGCTTTCACACCTAAACGAGCGATGTCCGGTCTGCGTTTTGGCGATAACTTTCCAAGTCCTCCAAGCAAGATACCTAAAGAAGAAATGTTCGCAAAGCCGCATAACGCAAAGCTGATGATCACAACCGCTTTTTCAGATAAAGCCTCAATGTATGGAGCGAAGTTACTGTATGCAACAAACTCATTGATGACTAGCTTTTGTCCGATAAAACTTCCTGCCTGTAACGCTTCGTCCCAAGGAACACCGATTGCAAATGCTAATGGAGCAAAAATGTAGCTTAAAATTAATTCAATAGACAGTTGATCGAACCCGAATAAACCGCCGACAAAACCTAAAATACCATTTAATAATGCGATTAAGGCAATAAACGCAAGTAGCATTGCTCCTACATTAAGCGCTAATTGAAGACCTGTTGACGCACCATTTGCCGCTGCATCAATTACGTTTGTAGATTCTTCATCTTTTGCCATCTCGAAGTTTTCCGCATCTTCTTGGCTTTGTTCCGTCTCAGGAATCATAATTTTAGCAAGTACCAGTCCTGCCGGTGCCGACATAACACTTGCAGCAAGTAAATACTCCAACGGAACACCCATTAAAGAATAACCTACCAAAACACTACCCGATACAGAAGCTAAACCACAAACCATAACAGCGAATAACTCTGAGTGAGTCAACTTATCTATGTACGGTTTGATCACTAGAGGAGCTTCCGTTAAACCGACGAAGATATTTGCAGTTGCAGAAAAGGATTCAGCCCTCTTCGTACCTAATAGCTTTGCAAGGCCACCGCCGACATATTTAATGACAATCTGCATAATCCCTAAGTAGTATAAAACAGAAATTAATGCAGAAAAGAATACAATAATAAGTAAAACATTAAAGATGAAAACATGGGTTATACCTGATTCTGGTGTATAAATACCCCCAACAAGGAAGTTAATTCCTTCGTTCGCATAACCAATTACAGCGTTAACACCATCAGTTATCTTTTGAAAAGCGGCACGTCCCAACGGCCACTTTAAAACAATAAAAGCAAATGAAATTTGAATTGCCAGTGCCACCAACACAGTACGAATGTTGATTTTCCGCCTATTATTAGAGAACAGAAAGGCAATACCTAAAACACATATAATACCTAATAAACCCCATAAATAATTCATTATGTCACCTCATGATATTATTTCACACATAAGCAGTCTATATTCTGCTCTATATGGAAAATTAATATATCAATATAATTTTAAAATAACAAGATAATAACACAAAAAAGACATACAATCTTCACATTCACCCTATTATTATTCGTTTTTTTACCACTTCAGTTGTAATAAAGACAGAAAAAAACAGCCCTTCGATAACTCTATTTCAGAAAAATAAATTATCGGAATGATTTAGACAATTCACCAAAATAACACATAAATGTCGAATTTTTTTCGTATAAATCTCTTGAAAGTCAAATAAGGTCAAACTATAATAAAGTTAAGGTCAAATATAGTCAAAGTCAAAAGACAAATGATCTGGTATGGGGAAATTAAAGGAGGAGTATTATATGTTATGTGAAAAATGTAGACAAAGAGAAGCTAACATTCAATTACAACTTCGTGTAAATGGTCAACAAGAAAATCACTTTCTATGCTCTTCTTGCTATAAAGAAGAGAAAAATAAATTAGGGGCATTAAGCGGACAATTAGGCGGATTGGGACAATTCTCGCCGCAATCCTTTTTCGGCGGAGGAAACATCCCTCCATTCATGCCGGAGCAAGCGATGAATCCGCAGCAAATGACAACAACACGCGAACCGGAGCAAAAAGGATTGCTTGACCAATTCGGCCGCAACCTGACTAACAATGCGAAAGCCGGCTTGATTGATCCGGTCATCGGACGCGAAAATGAAGTGAAACGTGTAATTGAAATTTTAAATAGAAGAACAAAAAATAACCCGGTATTAATCGGGGAACCTGGTGTCGGTAAAACGGCAATTGCAGAAGGCTTAGCGTTGAAAATTGCGGAAGGCAGCGTACCTGCAAAACTGCAAACGAAAGAAGTCTACTTGCTGGATGTCGCTTCCCTCGTTGCCAACACTGGTATCCGTGGACAATTCGAAGAACGTATGAAACAATTAATCGCTGAATTACAAGCGCGCAAAAACGTCATCCTGTTCATCGATGAAATCCATCAACTAGTCGGTGCCGGTTCAGCAGAAGGCTCTATGGATGCCGGCAACATTTTGAAACCGGCATTAGCGCGCGGCGAGCTGCAATTAATCGGGGCTACAACGCTTACTGAATACCGTCAAATCGAAAAAGACGGAGCGCTTGAACGACGTTTCCAACCGGTTATCGTCAACGAGCCGACAACTGAAGAAACATTAGCTATTTTAAAAGGACTAAAGGATCGCTACGAGGGCTATCACAACGTATCCTACAGAGACGATGCACTTGTCGCAGCCGTTGAGTTATCACACCGTTACGTCCAAGATCGATTCCTGCCAGATAAAGCGATTGACTTAATGGACGAAGCTGGTTCTAAACTAAATTTGACCATCGAAACAAAAGGCGAAAAAGAAATTCAAGCACAATTAGTGCAAATTCATAAAGATAAAGAAGCCGCTCTTAAAAACGAAGAGTATGAAAAAGCGGCAAAATTGCGAGACGAAGAACAAAAACTAGAAAAAATGCTTGAATCAGGCGCTCCTGAAGACAAACCAGTCGTCACTGTGGCGCACATTCAAGAAATCATCTCTACGAAAACTGGTATCCCAGTCGGCAAGATGCAAGAAGACGAAGCAACCCGCATGAGAAACATCCAAGCCGAACTTGAGAAAAAAGTCATCGGCCAAGATGAAGCGGTGAAAAAAGTTGCGAAAGCGATCCGTCGTAGTCGTGCCGGTCTGAAAGCCAAAAACCGCCCTATCGGATCCTTCCTATTCGTCGGACCTACCGGTGTCGGTAAAACTGAGTTATCTAAAGCATTAGCTGAAGAATTATTCGGCACAAAAGATTCAATGGTCCGCCTAGACATGAGTGAGTACATGGAAAAACATAGCGTCTCTAAATTAATCGGTTCACCTCCTGGCTACATCGGTCATGACGAAGCCGGTCAATTGACTGAAAAAGTGCGCCGCAACCCTTATTGCATCGTATTGCTTGATGAAATCGAAAAAGCGCACCCGGACGTTATGCACATGTTCTTGCAAATCATGGAGGACGGCCGTTTAACAGACAGCCAAGGTCACACAGTCAACTTCAAAAACACTGTATTGATCATGACAAGCAACGCCGGCACTGGCGACAAACGTGCAACAGTCGGCTTCAACAAAGAAGGATTCCAACAAGAAGTGTCCATCCTGCAAGCTCTTAGCGACTACTTCAAACCGGAATTCCTGAACCGTTTCGACAGCATCATCGAATTCAACAGCTTAACAGAAGAAAATCTAATTAAGATTGTCGACATTATGCTTGTTGAACTGCACGACATGCTTGCCGAAGAAGGCATCACTCTTGAAGTGCCGACAGAGGTAAAAGAAAAACTAGCTGCAATCGGCTACGACCCTAAATTCGGTGCCCGCCCATTGCGCAGAGCCATCCAAGAGCATTTAGAAGACAACATCGCCGACCACATGTACGAAGAACCGGAAGCAAAAGAGCTGAAAGCCGTACTGGAAGACGATACTATCAAAATCACAAAGAAGTAAGATAACACGGGGAGCAGAATTTCTGCTCCCTTTTTTTAGGTGTCTAACCTTATACCTGCCATGCTCGGAGGCCAACAGGATGTTGGTCATATCGGCGTTGCCACAGGACGTGGCGGTTTTAGCCGATGTTCCCCTCCTGCCTCCCACAAGAAACCAAAGGCAGGTTTCTTGTCGCCCCGTCTTAGTCCTCCCGCATGGCTCCTTTTGATTTGTAATATTTCATAAGATGGTAGTCATCTGAAGTTTGCTGTAAATCTTGAGTACGTGTCTCACCATAAAGGACCGGTAACGGTTTTTCTTGTTACAAACTAATACTATAATGAGATTTGCTTCATAAGCATAAGTAAGAAAGGAGTGATCATCATTCAACTTCAAAAATCCAATCCAATTGTGCGCCTTATTTTAGTCATCATCTTTTATTTTTTTATCATGTATTGCTTTCTCGGCATTCTTCTATTAGCAGGCGGTGTCGAAAAAACACGGACAGATTATGCTTTTCTAGCATCTATGAATATACTGATTGGCCTTCTTTTAACAGCCGGTACCCTACTCTTTTATAAATTTGTCGATCGAGGCAATCCATATAAGCTCGTCTTCACGTTTCGTTTCAAAGACTTAATATTCTCCTTCTTTGTCTGCCTAATATCCTTGTTAATCATCATGATTTTCTTAGCGGTAAAAAGTAATGATAATAGCATCGGAATGACGCTTCATCTTGAAAAGCTTACGAGCATGTCTTATTTGTCATTGTTGGCATTCGCTTGCATCGCTTGGATGTTCGGTGTTTTGCAGGAAGAAGTTTTAGCAAGAGGCTATTTTTTCGCGAACTTGCATCGTATTGGAATCATCGGCATGCTCATTGTCTCCGGCATTCTATTTTCTTTAATTCATATCCCTACAAAAGGCTTTCATCCTAGCGAACTGCTGATTCACTTTATCGGTGGACTGGCCTACGGCTATATTTATTTAAAAAGCGGCTCGCTATTCTTATCTGCCATTGTCCATGGATTTCATAATTTTTTGCTTGATATTCTCTTCAATGCCGATTATGACGCAACATTAATCACTCTTAATAATGCCTTTACCGATATCGATAAGCTCCTACTACAGACTGCAACCATGGTGTTTTTATTAATAGCCACGTATCTAACATATGGAATACGAAATGGCATACTCACCCCTGCTGAACATCTTCAAAAACTTTGGCAAAACAGCAAAGAACAAAAGCGCAATCGCCCTCTAAAAAGCACCGTATGAACTGGAGGCCGCCGACCGAGATATAGGAAACACGAAGAACGACAGTGATTCGATGTGTCTAGTTGCATCGGCCAGCCAGTTTTCATCATAGAAAAGCTTCCTCGATTATCTTGTAAAAATCATGACTGCCAAGTGATGATTTTTACAGCTCGGATTATAAGCCATCTCTCCTCCGGAAATCAAAACCGGATTTCCTCCTGAGATCTGTCTTATGCTGGTCGGGGGCTCTCAGGATGAGAGTCACAGCGACGTTGCTACAGGACGTAGCGTCCTTAGTCGCTGTTCCTTACTTGCGGGTCGATTCCACATTTCAGCGTTGACATATCGAAGGGAGATTGCTCAAAGGGCAATAGGTGCTGGGCGCTGGAGCTGGACGTCGATACACTTGTTTTAACTTATACACAATGTGAAATTTTTATAATTTCCTAAACAATAAGAAAACCGCAACATTTCAGCTGCGGTTTTTTGCTTTATTTAAATACTAATATCTCTCTTCTTGAACGTGATGAACGTAATCGCCATGAAAATCGCATAATAGACCGCCAAAATCGCTAATGAAATCGGCAAAGTGATGTCATCCATAATCTCATCCTGCAAAGCATAGATCGTTAAATCCAAGTGCGGGAAAATCAAGAATTTCATCCATGCATAGTTCTCCGCAAACAGCATAATGATTCCGCCCAAAGTTTGTGAAGAAAACAAAATAAAGATTGCCACTCCAACAGCGAGCGCATTACTTTTCATAAGCGTCGATAACATGAAAGAAAGCGTCACAATGATCAGCAAGTTCGGAATCGTGTACAGCATTTTAATGAAAAATTGATCGCCAGCTACGCCTTCCTTCACTTCGCCCATAAAGTTTGGTTCACTTACCGGCGTATTATATCCGGACGGACCGAAGAACAGCAGCCCTAAAATGTATCCTGTTACAATCAATGTCGTTAGCAGTATTAAGGAATACGTCAAAACAACAATGTATTTCGCTAATAAAATTTTCACCCTGCTATGAGGTCGAATCAGCAATTGCTTAATGGTGCCATCGGAAAACTCTGCCGCTACATTTCCGCTGCCGACAATGACTGTGAAAAGCGTCACGAACATAGATAAACCATACACAACGGAATTCATATACCTCCATGTGTTTGTATCGTCGATAAAATGATTATTTAAAATAACGCCGAGAAGCAGCGACAACATAAGGAAAATGATATAAATCCAGCTTGATTTTTTTCCAAATACTTTCATCCATTCAATTCTTATTAAAGAAGTCATGATGTCACCCCTTCCTTCTCATGTGAAGTAATTTCTAAGAAGCGATCTTCTAGCGATGCTTTGATTGTGTAGAATCCGTACACAATAATGTTGCTGTTAACCAATAATTTGTTCAGTTCTGCGGCTTCATTGATATTGCACTGTACAGTTAATTTTGTATCATCATAATTCGTAACAAAATTTGTTTTGCCTTCAGCCTGCAATAATGAAAATGCTGCATTTCCGTCGCTCACGATAAATTCGAATTCCTGCACATCAGTCTCAGTTTTCTCAAATTCCTCAGAAATCGTTGATATATGGGTCAGCTTCCCTTTTTCAATAATTGCAAAACGGTCACACATCAATTCCATCTCAGACAATAAATGTGAAGAAACTAACACAGAAATGCCCTCACTTGCCAATTGACGAAGATAATCCCTGAAATCTCTTATCCCTTGAGGATCAAGACCATTTGTCGGTTCATCCAAAATCAAAAGCGAAGGACTATGCAGCAACGCCTGCGCCACACCAAGCCGCTGTCTCATCCCTAACGAATACGTTTTGACTTTGTTATGAATCGCGTCTTCTAAGTTGACTAATCTAATGACTTCTTCAATGCGCTCTTTGCTAATCTTTTTCGTCGACATATGCGCATAATGAAGCAAATTTTTATAACCGGACAAATACTTGTAAAACTCCGGATTCTCAACGATTGCTCCGATTTCCTCCATTGCTTCCTTAAAAGAACTATCTATGCTGTGTTGTTTAACAATTACCTGTCCGGAAGTCCTGTTGATCAAGCTGACAATCATTCGAATAATCGTCGTTTTGCCGGCCCCATTCGGACCAAGCAGACCAAAAACCTCGCCTTTTTTCACCTGGAAGCTCACATCATCAACAATTTTCTTACCCTTAATCTGTTTTGTTAATGATTTTACTTCTAATATCCATTCGCTCATTTATTTCCTCCTTTACGTACAATCCAAATCACCTCCATATTTTAACATAAAATGCTATACTATATTCAGAAAAATAAGATAATTAATATTTTTTGTAAAATATACCCAATTTATAAGCGACTTCTACGTTCCAAAAAATTATAATCATAGCAACCGGCCTTTCGTTCACTAGGCTTTCCAGCATAATTAATCCGCATCTCATCAGAATTCTGCCACATTTCCAATTAATTCTGCTGCATCTCTAAATAATTCGTCCTACTTCACTACAATTCTTCCGCTTTTCAAATTTATTCTGCCACTTTCAAAATTAATTCGTCCTTCCATAAGAAAACTGTCACCGGTACTTTTTCAAATGAAGTAAAAAAAGCCGCAACACCAAGTTACGGCCTCTTATCTATGCTTTTATTTTCTCTACCTTCGCTACCGTTTCAGCGACAAACTGCTGAATTGCTTCCTCATCTTCCGGCTCTGGATCAAACTCGATTCGCAGCGATTCGCCAACTGTAACACCGCCTTGACCTTCAATCAAATCTTTAAGCAGATCCAGTGCTCCGCAAAATTCAGGGTAAGCTGTGTCACCTGATCCGAACAGCGCAAACGGATGCTTCTTCAAATCCATTTGCTCAAGCTCATCGGTCACATCCAAGCACTCATCGGGATATTCGCCGTCACCCCATGTATACATGCCGACATATGTCAAATCATAATCCAGCAACTCAGCTGCAGAATCGACATCGACAAGATTCTTCACCTCAACCTCGTGATTTTGTTTCTTTAACTCTTCTATAATTAAATCGGCAATTGCTTCCGTATTGAATGTCATGCTTGCATAAAATACACCAATTTTCAATTTTGTCACTCCTATTAATGTGATACCGTTACAAATAACTTTGCCCCGTTACACAAGCTTATTTTTATACTAATTGATAATGATTCTCTATGTCAATTATAGTTTTTGCCAATTTCACAGTTTCAGATTAATATCTAAGCTGAATTTATTTTCAATAAACCTCTGAAGAATACTTTTAGGAAATTCAAGACTTAAATAAGCTTTATTTTTCTAGTATAATAAATACATGTTTTATGAGTGAACGTTCTTTCCCGACAAACCCACTCATATTCAGTAATATCAGGTACTATAATATAGCAATGCATCTTCACTTTTTAGATGTAAAGAAAAAAGTACCATACGCATCACCGAAATTTTTCTAACATAATAAAAGGAGTAGAGATGCAAATGACAACAAACACTAATCAATCAGCTTTAGCTTATGTTCGCGTAGTAGTAGGAAATGAAGGTAAAGTTGTTCACATTTGTCCAAATACGTTGTACCACCCAAGTTTAGAAGAAAAAACAGAACTTCAACATATTTTAGATAATGGCGCTCTGCAGCAATTAGATCCAAAATATAATGATGTTCAAGTGCTTGTTTTGTTCCAGAAAGATAAAGAACAGCCTGGAATCCAAATCGTGAATACAATTCTAGTGCAAGAAGGCTTCAAAGAATTCTGGCGCGAGCGCATCACTCAAAAATTAGAAGGCAGCTCAAACTCTCTTCGCGATGAAGTCTATATCAATGACCGAATCAACCATTGGGAAGAATGCTATAACGAAAACTTTGTTCCGACAAGAAAAATCTCAAACCTATAAGAATTGAAAAATTTGTTTAACAAAAAGAAACCATCAGAGATTCTCTGTTGGTTTCTTTTTGTATTAATGGCGAATCTAATAACCCTACAAGGCAAATAACTTGAAAGGCAAAATAAGCGATTTTATAATATAATTAAGGTCAAATATAGTCAAAATTTACTAGTTATTTGCACATCCAAGGAGGCGTCATTTTATGTTATGCGAGAAATGTGAAAAGAGCCCTGCGAATATCCAGTTGCAGCTTAACGTTGATGGTAAATTAGAAAAGCACTACTTATGTTCATCCTGCTATAAAGAAGAACAAAAGAAACTTGGAAGCCTACCTACTGTCGGAAGCAAGCATTTCGGCTTCGATCCGTTCATGGCAGAATCTTTTTTTGACGAAGCTGAAGAGAAAAAAGCGAGCGTCAATGATAAACAACAAATTCCGATCAAACATAATGAAAAAAAAGCTTCTAGTAGCAAAAGCTTGCTCGACCAATTCGGTCGCAATCTGACTAACAATGCAAAAGCAGGACTGATTGACCCCGTAATCGGACGTGAAAAAGAAGTACGACGTGTAATAGAAATTTTAAATAGAAGAACAAAAAACAACCCGGTATTAATTGGGGAGGCCGGTGTCGGTAAAACAGCGATTGCTGAAGGTTTAGCAATCAAAATTGTCGAACACGGCGTTCCAAGCAAGCTACAAGCAAAAGAAGTATACTTACTTGACGTTGCCTCCCTCGTATCCAATACTGGGATTCGCGGTCAATTCGAGGACCGTATGAAAAAACTAATCGCTGAACTGCAAGCGCGTAAAAACGTGATTTTGTTCATAGATGAAATTCATCAGTTAGTCGGTGCTGGCGGCGGCGACAACTCAATGGACGCCGGAAACATCTTGAAACCGGCATTAGCACGTGGCGAGTTGCAGCTTATCGGGGCGACAACACTTGCCGAATACCGTCTCATCGAACATGACGGAGCACTCGAACGACGCTTCCAGCCTGTTATCGTCAACGAGCCGTCTGTTGAGGAATCAATTGAAATTTTAGTGGGGCTGAAAGAACGCTACGAATCATTCCATAGCGTCACTTACACAGATGAAGCGATTGTCGCTGCTGTTGAATTATCCCATCGTTATATCCATGAACGCTTCTTGCCTGACAAAGCGATTGACTTAATGGACGAAGCAGGTTCGAAATTGAACTTAACAATTGAAACAGCTGATGATGAAGAACTACAAAAACAGCTGACAGCTATTCATCATGAAAAAGAAGAAGCTCTGAAAACCGAAAACTATGAAAAAGCAGCTAAGCTGCGCGATAAAGAAGAAAAACTTGAAAAAGCACTAGAAAGTGGCTCACGCGATTTATCGCCAGTCGTAACGGTTGAACATATTCAAGAAATCGTTGCCGAAAAAACCGGCATCCCGGTCGGTAAAATGGAAGAAAACGAAGTTACGAAAATGCAAAACTTGCAAGCCGAGCTTGAGAAAAAAGTCATCGGACAAGATGAAGCCGTGCAAAAAGTCGCCAAAGCGATCCGCAGAAGTCGTGCCGGCATGAAAGCGAAAAAACGCCCAATCGGTTCGTTCCTATTCGTCGGACCAACAGGTGTTGGTAAAACTGAATTGACAAAAGCTTTGGCAGAAGAATTATTTGGAACAAGAGAATCGATGATCCGTTTGGATATGAGTGAATATATGGAACCGCACAGCGTATCGAAATTGATTGGCTCCCCTCCTGGCTATGTCGGCCATGAAGAAGCCGGACAATTGACCGAAAAAGTGCGCCGCAGTCCGTACAGCATTGTACTGCTTGATGAAATCGAGAAAGCGCATCCGGACGTTATGCATATGTTCCTGCAAATTCTTGAAGATGGCCGTCTGACTGACAGCCAAGGCCGAACAATCAGTTTCACCGAAACAGTCATCATTATGACGAGCAACGCCGGTGTCGGCGATAAACGTAAAGCAGTCGGATTCAGCAGTCACGATACGGATGAAGAATCAAGCATCATCCAATCTTTAAGCAGCTACTTCAAACCTGAATTCTTGAACCGCTTCGACAGCATCATTGAATTCAATAGTCTGACAAAGAAAAATCTCGTACACATCGTCGACATTATGCTTGAAGAACTATACGATATGCTCGGAGCAGAAGGCGTTCATATCGAAGTAACCGAAGACGCAAAAGGCAAATTGGCCGAACTCGGCTACAATCCTACATTCGGCGCAAGACCACTGCGTAGAGCCATCCAAGACCATTTAGAAGACAAAATCGCCGACCATCTTTACACTGAACCGGAACAAAAAAATCTGATGGCGATTTTAGAAGGAAAAACAATTAAAATTGTCAGTAAATAATCATGAAGGGCCTCTCACGCTAGAGGTCCTTTTTCTGTCTATATAACGCTTAAGTTTCAGGTTCTTGAATATGATGATACTGTTAACATCTTACAAGCCTCTTTTGCCTGCTTGGATTTATTGGCTTTATTGAAGGTTCAGCTTATTTTTCAATTAGGTATGACCTTTACTATCACAATCGGAACCACCTTTACTGCCCTTATATTTAAAAGAAATCCTGAAAAAGTCAACATTTAAAGCCCTATTCAGCAATTTTCCGCTGCGTAGGGCTTTATTTTACGAAAGGCCACTTTTATTTGCATGTTTAACCAAGTAACCGGCAATGCTTCCAGACATAATTCAGCTGCTTTTCAACGGAATTCTTCCAAATTTACGATTAATTCGTCCGACCATCTTAACATTTCTTCCACTTTCTCCAACTATTCTTCCGCTTTTAAAATTAATTCTTCCCAATCTGCAATTAATTCGTCCACATTAGTCGGCGCATACAATCATCCCTTAACGTCCGGCAACGACACGACCTCCCAGCCCTACTATTTCCCTATTTATCTTCAAAACTCTGCATAAACTTTGCATCCAGAAATTAAATCGTGTACGATTCAATTAAGAAACAAAGGGGGTTTTTATATGGAAACAGTTTATGACTTTCAAGTAAAAAAGCCGAACGGCACAACGCAATCTCTTCAGGACTATAAAGGCAAAACATTGCTCATCGTCAACACGGCGAGCAAATGCGGTCTGACGCCACAATTCGAGGGACTGCAAAAACTATACGACAAGTATAACGAGAAGGGTCTGATAATACTCGGCTTTCCTTGCGATCAGTTCAACAATCAAGAGTTTGATAATATCGAAGAAACGACGCAATTTTGCCAGCTCAACTATGGTGTTACCTTTCCGATGTTTGCCAAAATTGATGTAAACGGCGACAATGCCGATCCGCTCTTCAAATTCTTAAAGCAGCAGAAAAAAGGATTGCTCTCGAAAAATATTAAATGGAATTTCACGAAGTTTCTTGTCGACAGCAATGGTCAAGTCATTGAGCGATATGCCCCGACTACTGAACCCGCAAAAATTGAAGCTGATCTGCAAAAACTGCTCTCTTAAGGCATAAAAACAAGCTCTGTCCAGCCATCTACTTGCTGAACAGAGCTCATTTTGTGAGGAGCCAACGACAATCGGTCCAACCCACAACTTATTGAACAAAAGCCACTTTTACTATAAACCTTAAATTGGCGACTACGTCGAATCTTCCACCTTGTTGCCAATTTATATACTTATATAGTACAAGCTTACCGTTCCAAGAACGCCAAACCAGTAACCGGCCTTTCGTTCACTATGGCTTATCACCGGAATTCGTCCGCTTTTACCATTAATTCATCCACTTTTCATCAGAATTCTTCCACATTTACCATTAATTCGTCCGACTTTGCACTAATTCATCCAAATTCGAAATTAATTCTTCCACATTTGAAAATAATTCGTCCGCTGCCGACCAAACCAAAACAGCCCAAGCCCTGTCTTCCCCACCTTAATACAAATGGCACGCCACAAAATGGTTCGGCTTGACTTCCTGCCACTCTGGAGCCACTGTCGAGCAAATCTCGAGCGCTTTCGGACAGCGCGTGCAGAAGACGCATCCGCTCGGCGGGTTGATTGGACTTGGCACATCGCCTTTTAGCACAATTCGTTCCCTCTTGACGGTCGGGTCAGGAATCGGCACCGCCGACAGCAGTGCCTGCGAGTATGGATGCAGCGGATTGTTGGATAATTCTTCGCTATCCGCCAGTTCCATCATTTTCCCTAAATACATGACAAGAATACGATCCGATATGTATTTGACCATCGACAAATCATGGGCAATGAATAAATATGTCAGATCCAATTTATTTTGCAGTTCCTTCAATAAATTAACGATTTGTGCCTGAATTGAAACGTCCAATGCTGAGATTGGCTCATCGCAGACGATAAACTTCGGATTCAATGCAAGAGCGCGCGCTATCCCGATACGCTGGCGCTGTCCGCCGGAAAACTCGTGGGGGAAGCGATTCATATGGTCTGTACGCAAGCCGACAATATTGAGCAGTTCCTGCACTCTCTCTGTCTTTGCCTTCCCCTTCATCAAACCATTGATTGTGAGCGGCTCAGCAATGATATCACCTACCGTCATTCTCGGATTCAACGAAGCATACGGATCTTGAAAAATAAACTGGATATCTTTTCTGATGTCCTGCATTTTCCGCTCCGAGTATCTGTATATATTTTTCCCTTCAAACAATACTTCACCGTCAGTCGGTTCGTGAAGGCGAATAATCGTCTTGCCGGCGGTCGATTTGCCGCAGCCCGATTCGCCGACAAGTCCGACTGTTTCCCCTTCATATATATTTAAATTCAGTCCGTCCACTGCTTTTAAATCTACGCCACCGACAGGAAAATATTTTTTCAGATTTTTAATTTGCACGAGGGGTATTTTCTGGTTCGATACTAATTCTTGCTTATTGCTGCTAGCGGTTTTCATCATTCATCTCCCCCTTCATGATTTTATAATTGGCTTCCGAGCTTTTGCCATCGGATGGTTTAGCCAGCACGCCGATGTACGGTTGTCACCGACCTTCTCCAGCTCCGGATCATAATCTTTGCAAATTCGCATAGCCCGGCTGCATCTTGAGTAAAAAGAACAACCTTTCGGAGGGGAGAATAAATCAGGAGGAGAGCCTATAATCGGAACTAACGGAACCGTTCGATCCATATTTAGACGAGGTACAGAATTTAATAGTCCTTGCGTATACGGATGCACTGGCTTCTGGAAAATTTCCTGAACCGTGCCTGTTTCAACAATCTTGCCCGCATACATGACGACTACATAATCGCACATTTCCGCGACAACACCGAGATCATGCGTGATCAATATAATCGATGTGTTCGATTCTTCTTGTATTTCCTTCATTAATTCTAAAATTTGCGCCTGAATGGTCACATCTAAAGCGGTTGTCGGTTCATCTGCTATGATCAGCTTCGGCTTGCACGCTAGCGCCATTGCAATCATCGCTCTTTGGCGCATGCCGCCGGAAAATTCAAACGGATATTGCTTCATGCGCTTTTCTGCTTGAGGAATCCCAACTTTAACAAGCATTTGCATCGCCCGCTCATAAGCATCTTTACGCGACATTTTCTGATGCTTCAAAATTACTTCCATGATTTGATTGCCGACCTTTGCAGAAGGATTCAAAGATGTCATCGGATCTTGAAAGATCATCGATATATCTCTCCCCCGAATTCTCTCCATCTCCCTTTCCGTTGCAGAAAACAAATTATTCCCTTGAAAAACAATGCTGCCTGAGCGGTAAATAGCCGGCGGTTGCGGGAGCAATTTCATAATACTTTTAGCGGTCACACTTTTCCCGCACCCGGATTCCCCTACAATCCCGACCGTCTGTCCCTGTTTGACCGAAAAGCTGACTCCGCGAACGGCCTGGACCAATCCGCCGTACGTTCGAAAATCAATGCTCAAATCCCTTACTTCCAATAAGATGTTCATACGCTATCCCTCATCTTCTCTTAATCTCTTAATTTCGGATCAAGTGCATCCTGCAATCCATCTCCAAACACGTTAAACGCAAACATCGTCAAAGATATCAAAAATGCCGGAATTGCCAGCTGATAAAAGTTGCCAATCAAAATGCTTCCCAACGCATCATTCGCCAATGAACCCCAGCTTGCATTAGGAGGCTGAACGCCAAGACCAAGGAAGCTCAATGTCGCCTCCGCAAAAATCGCAACCGGTACTGTCAGCGTCATATTGACTAAAATCGGTCCCATTGAATTCGGCAGCAAATGCTTACGCAATGTCCACCCTGTCTTTGCTCCAGCTACTTTCGCCGCATGAACATATTCATTTTCTTTCAGCTGCAAAATTTGCCCCCTGACAAGTCGCGCCATCGGAATCCAGCCGGTAATCGTCATCGCGACAATGATTGGCCAAATACCCGGTTTCATCACAACCATCATTAAGATGACCATCAACAAGTAAGGAATCGAGTATAAAACTTCGGCAATCCTCATCAGCACATTATCCACACGACCGCCGCGTATACCGGAAATGCCTCCATAAACGACCCCAATCGCAAAATCAATCAACGCTGCCATTACACCGATAAACAAGGAAATGCGCGCACCCTCCCAGGCACGAGTAAACAAATCGCGTCCTGACGAGTCCGTCCCGAACCAATGCTCACTATTCGGTGGCATATTCATTTTTTCATAGTTTTGTTCATAGGAGGTGAAGCCGTTTATATACGGTCCAACAATGGCCATAATCGTCAACAATACGATGATTATCAGACCCGTCATCGCCAATTTATTTTTCAGAAGCCTCCGCCATACATCCCTCCAATATGTCACCGAGGGGCGGACAATCTGTTCTGCTTCCTTAAAATTATTTTCAGCCGGTAAAAACATCTCTTCTTTAAATTCAAGTTTTGCAGACATTATTTGCCCCTCCCTCCTGACAGCTTAATTCTCGGGTCAATCAGCGTATATAAAACATCGACGATAAAAATCAAAAAGATCAATATCGCGCTATAAACAATCGTCGAACCAAGAATAACCGGGTAATCGCGGTTCAATATACTCTTCACAAACATTTCTCCCATTCCCGGAATCCCGAAAATACTTTCAACAATGAAGCTGCCTGTGACTAAATTGGCTGTCAAAATCCCCAGCATCGTCACAACCGGTAAAATCGCATTCCGAATCGCATGCTTAATAATAATTGCACTCTTTTTCAACCCTTTAGATTTTGCAGTTAAAATATAATCTTGGTTCATGACCTCAATCATACTTGTCCTCATTAACCGTGCAATATACGCAAGCGGCATCATCGCAAGCGCCATCGACGGCAGCACCGTATGCTTCCATGTCTTCCATGTCGCCACCGGAAAAATGCGCCATTCAACAGCTAAATAATTAATAAACAAAGTTGCCAAAATAAAACTCGGGACAGAAATACCGATAATTGCGATAATCATTGATATATAATCCGGCCAACGATTGCGGTAAAGCGCAGCAATTACACCTAAAATAAGTCCGAAGCAAACGGCAATCACCATTGATTGGAGACCAAGATGAAAACTGACAGGAAGTCCCTTTTCGATATATTCATTGACCGTAATCGTTTTCGATTTTAATGAAGGCCCTAAATCAAACTGAAGTACTGACTTTAAATAGTGGAAATACTGTTCGAGCTTCGTTCCCTCCATGTTGTAATACCTCATTAAGTTCTCATACACAGCAGGTGTCAGCACACCTTCTCGTGCGAACGGATCTCCCGGTATGCTATGCATAATCACGAATGTCAGCGTAATTGTAGCCCATAACGTAATAATCGCCCACATAAAGCGATTCAGCGTATACTTCAACATAACTGCTCACCTCAGTTCCTCTTTTGCATGCTGTTCTTTATTCGAAAATGTGGCATGCCCAACAAGGACATACCACTTTCAGAAAAACCGTCACCGGTCCTTTTTCATTTTTGATTTTCCTTCTCGATATCACTTCAATGAAAAAGGAGCCATGCGGCAGGCTCGAAAAGCGAAAGCGGCTCGCAAGTAAGGAACAGCGACTAAGGACGCTACGTCCGCATATCTTCGTCGCTGTAACTCTCGTCCTGAGAGCCTCCGACCAGCATAAGACAAGCTTGCCGGAAGGTTGCTTTTCACCTTCCGGACGGATTGACTTATGACCTCGAGGGGCTAGCCGCTGTAGCTAGACATAAATTTAGACGGGACGGATTGGAAATCCGCTCTTTGATTTCCTAGCCGGCACGGCTTTAGAGGAACATCGGCTAAAATCGCCACGTCCGCATGTCTTCTCCGATGTGACTATCCTTTAGGCCTCATGGCAGGTGTAAGGTTAGACACCACTCTTATTTCAAAGATATATACTTATCTTTGAAAAACCTTACTTCTTGCTCATATCGATATCAGCATAAATGAACTGCGGGTATCGATTAAGCGGCGTATAAACACCTGTTACATAATCTTTCACAGCATATGTTTCTGTGTAGAAGTAGACTGGGATGATCGGCATTTCAGAGATTAAAAGCTCCTCTGCTTCATGTAAGGTTGTCATACGTTCAGCCGGATCCAGTACTTCTTTTGATTTTTGAATCAATTCATCATACTTTGGATTTGAATATTTCGCATCATTATAAGCGCCATCTGTTACCCATAGCTCTAGGAACGTCATAGGGTCAATATAGTCGCCAATCCAACCAGCTCTTGAAATGTCATATTCACCGGCTTTTTCACGGTCAAGCTTCACTTGGAACTCAACATTTTCTAGCTGTACAGTAAATCCGAATGCTTTTCGCCACATATCTTGAACAGCTTCAGCAATCTTCTTATGACCTTCAGATGTATTGTAAAGAATCGTGAATTCCGGCATTTCTGCTAATCCTTCTTCTTTCAATCCTTCTTCTAACAGCTTCTTCGCTTCATCGATATTCTCTTCAAACAACTGACCAGAATTTTCAGAGAAGTCACCTTCTGTATCCGGTACCCCAGGAGGAATAACTGAATAAGCAGGAGGCTGTCCGCCCTGTGCTACGTTTTCCGTAATAACTTTACGGTCAATCGCCATTGCTAATGCTTTTCTGACCTTAGCGTTGTTAAACGGTTTTTTCTTAGAGTTCAAGTTGTAATAATAAACAGAAAGCTGCAGGTCACTGCTCACTTCAGGATTTTTCTCTTTGATTAACTTTCCTTCCACATCAGTAGGAAGATTGTTTGCTAAATCCAATTCGCCTGTTTGATACATTTGCCACTCAGTGTTTTGCTCTTCTATAATGACGAAGTTTACTTCATCTAGCTTGATTTTATCCGCTTCGTGATAATATTCATTTTTCTCTAGCTTCATGCTTTCTTTATGCTTCCATTCTGTCAGCTTAAACGCACCATTCGATACATAAGTGTCTGCTTCTTGATACCATTCCGGGTCCGCTTCTTGAACTGCCTTACTTACCGGGTAGTACGTATAAAAAGTGAGCAGGTCAAGGAAGAACAATGTCGGTTGCTCCAGCTGCACTTCAAGCGTGTAATCATCCAAAGCCTTCACTCCAACGTCTTCTGCTTTTGCTTCACCGGCATTATAAGCGGCACCATTTTTCAAATAGTACATTTGATATGCATAGTCAGCTGCCGCCTCAGGGCTTAACGTATACTTCCAAGCAAATTCGAAATCATGCGCCGTCACAGGCTCACCATTTGACCATTTGGCATCCTCACGCAAATTGAATGTCCACGTAATTCCGTCATCGCTTACCGTATGCTCAGTCGCTATTCCAGGTACAATATTGCCTTCAGGGTCCTTTTTGTATAGCCCTTCAAACGCATGCTCAAGCACCCATGAATCATGCGTACCTTGCGCTAATCCCGGATGCAGCGCACCGGGCTCGGAACCATTATTCAAGTTCAAAACCTTGCGCTCAGCAACTTCCTCTTCCTTGTTGCCATCATCAGCAGGTTCGTCGTCTGATTCTTCGCTACAGCCAGCAACAATCAACACAAGCACCAACAGCAATGCCCAAAATGAAAATTTTAGTTTTTTCAAATGATTACCCCCATATTTTTATTCACTTGTCCTTATTATGAATATTAGCCTGTGAGGAACTTCATTCCTTAAAACCAAATAAGTTATGCCATAAAAATCTGCAACCAAAGTTAAAAACAAAAAACTCCCTTAGAGGCGCCAGTCAGTTAGCGCTTCTTAGGAAGTTTACTTTTATTATAATTCTGCGATTTCCGTCCACATTCATCGCAAAACTTATAAACCTATTATTTCATTTCGTAAAATTCAATTGCCTTCAACATCTCTTCTTTCACCTTATCGCGAATCGCCTTAGGTCCGATGACGCGGACACCACTTCCCATACCGAGGATCCATTTGACAATTGATTCCCGCCCAAACATTCTTGCCTGAAAAGTTACGCTGCCATCACTGTTTTCTTTAATTCTCTGGTCCTCACCCCATATCATCTCGTCAATCATATGCGAATACGGAGGAAATACTATCATTTCTATCTCATATTCATCATCGCAAATACCCATTTTATCCTCGCGAATATTGAAGCTTTCGTCCGGCTCAAAATACTCCTCTGTCTCCTGCAACTGGTGAATCCGGAACAGCTTAAACGTCCGCTGCTCGCCTCTCATTTCGCAAAATGCCCGGCAATACCAGCTGCTGTCGTAATTAATCAGTCCATACGGATGAATAGTCCGCGTACCAAGCTTCCCTTTCCAGCCCTGATAAGTAATAACCACTTTACGTTTCTCGACAATCGCGCCTCTCAGCTGCAAAAATAACTCCTTATCCTTTGTCAAAGTATCGCGCGGCTTAGATTTATGAATAAAATATACATATTGATCAATCTCTTCCTTTGAAATCGACATCGAAGAAATATGATGATACAGTAGTTTAAAGTTTGGCTTCTCAGGGAATGACTTGCTATTTTGGACATATTCATATGCCAAATCAAGTGCTTCCATTTCCTTCTGATCAAAGTCGACAATCGGCAACAAACTCTTTTTCTCCAAATAGTAGCCGCCGTAACGGCCAGGCTTTGTGCCAATATGTAAGCCTGCCATCTCCAAGTCCTGCTTATACTTTCGGATCATCCGCTCTTTCACATCAAGCAGCTCAGCAAGCTCCTTTGCTTTCACCAAACCTTTAGAGTTCAATACCATCCACATTTTCAAGCAATTACTTGCGTGACTCATTTTCGTTCACCTATCTCACTTTAATCTCTTCAACTACCATATCATGCCCCCGCTAATCAGCCAAAGTTTTTATCTTTTCTGAAACATGTTATACTTATCCTTTACTCAGGAGGTTATGCAATGGATATGAATAACAATGATATCTTAATCCGATTAAGATATGCGTTAAATATAAAAGATGAAGAAATGGTCGAGATTTTCAAGCTGGGAGACATTGATGTATCGCTTGATGATGTTACTCGACTTTTGAAAAAAACGAACGAATTTTACGAAGATGAAATCGACGAAGACGCGATTTACTGCGATAACTTCATGCTCGAGAGCTTCTTGAACGGCTTGATCATCTATAAACGCGGAAGACAAGAGCCAAAGCCGGGTCAACCGGCAAAAGCACCGATGATGATGAAGAATGCCCGTAGCGTCAATAATGTTTTGCTGAAAAAAGTAAAGATCGCTCTAGCATTAACGAGCGATGACGTGATGGATATTTTAGAAGAAGTCGGCGTTATTGTCTCTAAAGGAGAACTGACGGCGATTTTCAGAAAAGAAGGCCACAAGCACTACATGGAATGTGGAGACAGATATGCCCGCAACTTCTTAAAAGGATTAGCATTGAGATATCGAGATTAAAAGCTGTCATCAAGGCAGCTTTTTTTTGTCCAACCTTTCACCTGCCATGTTAGGTCCTAAGCATGGCTCCTTTTTCATCGATGTAAATTTAGGAGGTATATTCATGATAAAAAAGGACCAGTGACGGTTTTTCTTATTGCAAAAAAAAGGTCTTATCTGCTATAGCCTGTACATAAAATGATGTATATCGCGTGCAGGGAGGTCGAAGCAAATTAGCATCAATATATTAGCAGGCTATATATTACTCGGCTTAAGCTTAGCGGCGCCGATCGGGCCGGTGAACTCAGCAAGGATTGATAAGGGTATTAAAAACGGCTTTTGGCATGCGTGGATTGTCGGTGCCGGTTCTCGATGATCGCAGACGGCATTTTCATGCTCATCGTCTATCTTGGATTGTCGCAATTCATGAATGTTCCGATCATTCAAGTGTTTCTCTGGCTGTTCGGCGCATTTGTTTTATTGTATACAGGCGTTGAAAGCATCGTGAAGTTGGACAAAATGTCACTTTCTTACAACCGCAATAAAGATTCATTGCTGCGCTGTTTTTTTGTCGGCTTCTTCATGTCGATCACCAGTCCGCTGTCAATTTTATTTTGGCTCGGCATTTACGGGTCCGTTCTCGCTCAAACCGTGCAAACACAAGGAGCCGGCTCGCTTCTTCTCTACAGCTGTATGATTTTTATCGGGCTGACACTATGGGATGTTTTCATGGCCGGATTAACAAGCGGCTTTCGCAAGTTTCTCGACATGCGCATGTTAAAAGCCATCTCCGTCATTTCTGGGCTGTCATTAATCGGATTTGGGCTTTATTTTGGTAAAAAAGGCATCTCCATGCTGCTTTCTCTCGGTTAAAACGGTTGGGAGTGATTACAATGAGCATTAACATTTTAGCAAGTTATTTATTGCTCGGTTTAAGCTTGGCGGCGCCAATCGGGCCAGTCAATTCAGCCGTCATTGACAAAGGTATTAAAAATGGTTTTTGGCATGCATGGGTTGTTGGTATCGGTTCCGTCGCTGCAGACGGCATTTTCATGCTTCTCGTCTATCTCGGGCTGTCGCAATTTCTCAACGTCCCGATGATCCAAATCTTCCTCTGGCTGTTCGGCGCTTTCGTATTACTTTACACAGGGGTTGAGAGCATTCTGAAATTGGACAAAGTATCATTATCTTATAGTCGAAAAAAAGATTCGTTACTGAGCTGCTTCTCAGTCGGCTTCCTTATGTCGATCACAAGCCCATTGTCGATTTTATTTTGGATTGGCATTTACGGTTCCGTTCTCGCCCAAACCGCACAAACGCAAGGAACAGGCTCATTGCTTCTATACAGCGCAATGATTTTCCTCGGATTGACGACATGGGATTTATTTATGGCAACACTGACGAGCGGCTTTCGAAAATTTTTGAATACGAAGATACTGAAAGCGATTTCTGTTCTATCCGGATTATCGCTGCTCGGCTTCGGCTTATACTTCGGACAGAAAGGGATCGTCATGCTGCTCTCACTTAACTGAATATTTATCTCCTTTTATCAAACAATAGGAAAAAAAGGAGAACACCATGGCACACAAGAAAAAGAAGAAGCCGAAGAAAAATAAAGGCACGATGAAGTGGTCGCAGTTATCGATGATTGGCGTCGGATGCACAATCGGAACCGGTTATTTTCTCGGTTCAGCAATCGGCATTAAGCAAACCGGCTCCTCGATTGCGATTTCCTTTATCTTAGCAGCAATCGGTACATATATTGTCTTTAACCTTCTCGCGAAAATGACCTCCGATGACCCGCATACTGGTTCCTTTTGCTATTATGCCCGCAAAGCATACGGAGACTGGGCCGGATTCAGTTCCGGCTGGAATTATTGGTGCAGCAATATTTTGATTATGGGAAGCCAGTTAACGGCGCTTTCGACGTTATCTCAGTTTTGGTTCCCTAAAGTGCCCTTATGGATATTCGCATCAGGCTATGCGGTGTTAGCCATTGGGGTTGTTCTGCTTGGCACAAAAGGCTTTGACAAGGCTGAGAACTTTTTTGCTGTGATCAAACTGGCGGCGATTGTCATGTTTATCATTATTGCTCTTTGCGCTGTTGCTGGATGGATTAAAGGAACTGGACAAAGTCCGAAGCTTGAAATCGAGGTAAGCAAAATTTTCGAAAAAGGCTTTCGCGGCTTTTGGGCATCGCTTATTTATGCCTTCTATGCCTATGGCGGCATCGAGGTCATCGGTTTAATGGCGATGCAGCTGAAGAAAAAAGAAGATGCGCCGAAATCGGGTACCGTCATGCTCATCGTCTTGACGATCATTTACGTCGCATCGCTAATTTTAGCGGTCAGCCTTGTCGGCTACAGTGCCTTCAACGAAAAAGAGAGCCCGTTCGTGACCGCCTTGAAAGATTACAAATTAGCCTTCTTCCCGCATGTCTTTAATGCCTGCATCATTATCGGCGGCTTCTCGACAATGACTGCTTCCTTATTTGGCGTCACCAACTTATTAGTCACCATGTCAGACAGCGGAGATGCACCTAAAGCTTTCGCGAAAAAAATCAAAAAGATGAGAAACCTGCCTCTACCGTCACTTGGCTTAGCGACAGCAGGGCTCATCCTCTCAATTGTGACAGCGCTATTGCTACCAGGGAAAATTTACGAATACATCACGACCGCGGCTGGGATTTTGATTCTATATAATTGGATTTTTATTATTTTGTCTTCATTCAAGCTGCTGACCGAAAAGAAGCTGGATAAAGTATTCGGCATCTTCGGTTTACTGCTGCTCGTTGCTGCAGTCACCGGCACCCTCGCCGAAAAAGAAATCATGCCAGGCTTCTTTGCCAGCCTTGCCCTTGTCGCCATCATCGCGATTGTGACAATCAAGGTGACAAAGCAACGGAAAGATGCAACTGAAAGCACATAAATAATATTAGGCCAGTATCCCTCCATTATCTTGTTAATTGAAGTTGATTAAAACTTTTAATATGACACCTATATTGCCGCATTGTCTGTTAGGATAGATGAAAGAAAGGTTGGAGTTGTAATGGGATTATTCAACACGAAAAGCAAAAAAGGTTTTCCAATTGTTATTTTGAAATTAGTGGATGGCATTCCTTTACCTATAGATGCAATGATTAAACTAGAGGCAGATGATGACCAGGAGAAGATCCGTTTTACAGTTCCATTTATGAAGAAAGAGCCAGTTACGTTAGCATATGACCAAATTACCGATATTGAGGCTTTTACAGAAGAACAAATAAAAGAGAAGGATAAATCAGTCGTCGGCAGAGCGGTGGTTGGTGGTCTTTTAATTGGTCCGCTCGGGGCGATTGTGGGTGGAATAAGTGGAATAGGATCCAAAAAGAAAAAGAAATCCAAATTATTTGTAGTGATCAATTACATATCAAAAGATGGTGAAACAAAAAGCATTAGCTTTGAGGATACACGAATGTATTTTACAAATCAATTCATTAGTCACATCAAAAGTAAAATACAAAAAGCAGATGTAAATTCAGATTCATCTGGGATAGAGTTATAAAACAGGCCGGAAAATATCCCGGCTTGTTTTATGGTATAGAGGTGAAATGATGAAATCTTTAAAACCATCGGACATCCTTTTTCTAATGACCCTTACACTCTTCATCATAAATGACTACTTCCTGTCACTACCACTTGCAGACGCTATTCCAAATGGCTTCTTGCTCGCACTCAACATTGTTTTTAATAGCATAATCTCTTGCTACCTCGGATTCTGCATATTCAGCATCCTTGCCCTTGCCACCAGTAAAGATCATTTTTTCTACATAATCGTTCTCATAAGTTTTAACTAATTGATTTTTGTTACCAAAAGACCAAATGCGAATAGATAACTTAACGAGAAAATAAGCACAAAGAGAAGGAATCAACATACTACTATTGATTGGCGTTCTCCAATCTCCGTAAATCCTTCCTAATTGCTGCTTCCTTCAACCTCTTTGTTTTCAGCAAATGCTGAATATCAGAGCGATTATCATAGGATAATTGAATATGATAATAGTTGATATACTCCAAGACCGCAAAGACATAAATAAATATGGATAGAGAAAATCCGCCTTCTGGTATAGCCGGGCGCCACTTATAAAAATCGATAACGAAACTTAGCAAGCCGATTACAAGCAAAAGAACATTGACTTTTTGCAGGCGTCTAAACCACTTAATGACAACGACCGGTGTGGATAATCTATTCTCCTTTCTTAAGCGGCTCCACTTTATGTACCAATAAATCACACCCTGCAGCAAGATAAATTCCAGCAGAAAAAAGGATATCCAAAAAGAAAACAGTCCGTACAATTGAAGATTTGGATATGTATGGTCAATCAAATAACCGAGAGGGATGAAACTGATCAGTGCAACCCCCTCACCACTAAAAAGATACTTAAATCGCTTTTCTAATTGAGCCTTCACCTAACCACCTCACCAAATATGATTACATTAGGATAATTATACCATTTATTAACCTTTTTCTCTTTTAAAATAAAAAACTGCACTCTATTCCGACACAATTGTCGAATTAGAGCACAGTGAAACCTTTTATTGCATCAAACGACTTCCAAACCAGAATCTTTGCCAGTCCCCATCAGCCCGGTGCATCACAAGGAACGTATAGAAACAAATCGTAAATGAACCAAACACAATAATGAGCAGTAAAATCACCATCGACTTCACATTAAACCCTTCGCGAAAAAACATCCAGCCCGCAAATACGAAAAACGCCAAATAAATATCGATGAGCGTGATTTTCCCCCATAACAATTCAAGCATCGCCGAACCATCACCGAGAAAATCGCCTGCCGCAAAGCCATACACAATCGAGCCGCCCATTAAGATCGCCCCTAGCAGAAACACATACTTGGCGACCTTCATCCGTCCATCCCTCTTGATTTCGGAAACCATGGGAAGAATTTCGGCGTTACTTGCCTATACTGCTGATATTCCGGATGATTAGCTTTTTTCTTCTCCAAAAGCGGCACACCTGATACAAAAAGCAAGAACAATGTCATCGTAAGCGGACTAAAGAATGTCAGCCAGCCTCCTGATGTAATCGCCAGCAAATAGATCCCCCACCACATCGTCGCATTGCCAAAATAATTCGGATGGCGCGTATATTTCCATAAGCCGCTTCGTATAATGCGCCCTTTATTTTCCGGCTTGCTTTTAAACGTTTTCAACTGATAATCACCGACTGCCTCAAACAAGAACCCGATGATCCAAATAGCGATTGCGACATAATCGAGCCAAATCAATCCGCTCGTCTCGCTGCTAAAAATATAAATAAAAGAAAGGGAAACGATATAGAGCACAACCCCTTGCAGCACATACACATTTACAAATGCCTTCAAACGCGCCCACTTATTGCCCCAGCGCTTACGCAAATTCACATAACGGTAATCTTCCGGACGTCCGGCGTTACGCATAAACAAATAAATCGACAATCGCAAACCCCATAATGCCACTAACACGAGCACAACTAAACCTTTCGTATTCTGAAAGTCATCTCTGACTGCGAGCGCCGCTGCCAAAACGACAAACCCAAGTCCCCATCCGATATCGACAATTGAATTATCGCGAAGCAACTGACCGATGATGAAAAAAATAAAGAAATAAATTCCGACAACAAGCGCCGCATACAAATAAATATTCTCCATAATCCTAGCCTCCTATTCTTTTAAAAGCGCAACCGCAATTGTATTTTCTCCCGCACTGCTGGCAACAATCGACGACACTTCTTCTATAAAACTCGCAGGCTTGCCTATTATTCTCGTCAGTTCAATCTCAAATGCCTTAAGCCTCCCTTGCGCTTTTCCATGAACAATCGCATATCGTTCAATTCCGTCTTTTTCTTGAATCTGCTTCACCATTTTCAAAATTTGTTCGGTATTGCTTTTCGTGCTGAATGCTTTTCCAAGCAACACACCTTGACCTTTCTCATCAATCGACACAATCGGCTTAAAATTAACGAGCTTGCCGATCACACCGACCGTTTTACTAATTCTGCCCGATGCAATCATCCCTTCTAACCGGTCAACTGATACAAAAATCGCTGCCTTCTCAATTGTTTCCTCAATGACCGCAACCACTTCTTCATGTGTCTTGCCGGTATCAATCGCCTCTGCCGCCTTCATGACGACTAACCCTTGCGCCGCCGAATTCACTTTCGAGTTAATGACGGTAATCGGCACATCCTTCTCAGCAAAGCTGTCCGCCACCTTTTGAAACGCATTATATGTCCCGCTCATTTCCTTTGAAACAGTGACAACAATAATCGACTCATAATAGGTCGCCAAATACGAATACAAGCTTTCGATGCTCTTTCGGTTCGGCTGCGAGGAGGAAATCTTCTGCCCGCCTTCCTTCAACAATTCATACACACCATCTGCTTTAATCGTAATTTTATCCAAATATGCACTTTCATCAATATGCATATTAAGCGGAAATTGCTGAATTTGATAATGATCAACCAAGCTTTTCGGCAAATCGGCAATAGTGTCGGTTATGAGCGCGATAGGGTATTTTTTCTTTGTAACGACCATATTTTGCATCACCATATCTTCTGCCTTCTGCTCAATAATTTGCCCGTACTTCCGCAAATCGCGAAAACAGTTCGCCGGCTCATTCGTATGAATGTGGAGTTTCACCTTATCAGCTGTACCCGCAACAACGAGCGAATCACCGTACATCCTCATATCCCGCTTCAGCTCTTCTAATTCAATATCAGCACCGGCGATCAATGCTTCCGTACAATAACGATACTTTATCTCCTGCTCGTCACCGTCATGGACGTGCTGAAATGCTTCTTCCCAATCCTCTTCTTCATCCGTCAAAAATAAATCATCAAACTTCCCTGTCTGCAAATAACGCATAAATCCATGCAGAAAAATGACAAACCCCTTTGCGCCCGAATCGACAACGCCCCGCTCCTTCAAAACTTGAAGCTTCTCCGGTGTCCTATTCAGCGACTTCACCGCTACATGCAACGCCTCTGACAACACTTCAATAATTTCATCGGACTTTAATCTGGCTGCATCAATCGCATCGACCCAATCGCGCATCACCGAAATGATTGTGCCCTCAACCGGATTCTCAATCGACTCATAGGCTGCCCGAACACCGCTCCGCAAGCTGATTGCCACTTCCTCAAGCGTCACCGTCTTCCGCATCGGCAACTCACCTGCAATTCCGCTAATAAACTGTGCAAAAATTGTCCCTGAATTCCCTCGAGCTGACCAAAGCACCGCATCTGCGATGTGCTGAAACGTCTCCCTCACAAACGGCAGCAGCTTCGCCGACTTGCGGATGCCATTCATCGTAATTGCCAAATTCGTCCCTGTATCCCCATCAGCTACTGGAAACACATTTATCGTATTCAAATCTGTTTTGTGCCTCATCAACTCGTGAGTCCCCGATAAAAACGCCAAATACAAGCTCTCATTATCAATTTGATAAAGCTTCCTTGCCTTTATAGCGCCCAAACCCATCTCCCCTTTATTCAAAAATTTGCATCCAAATATTATATCGTGTACGATTAAATCATACACAATTTAATTGACGATTTCAATTTAAAAGGAGTAATTTATTAGAATTTAAATTATAATTCTAATATAAAGACCACTTTAGAAAAGGTGATTTTCATTGGACGACTTCCTGACATTAGACAAACAACTATGCTTCGCGATCTATGAAACCGCGAGCGAATTCAATAAACTGTATACAAACATCCTGCAGCCATTTGGCCTGACTTACCCTCAATACTTGGTGCTGCTTGCCCTCTGGGAAGAAGACGGCATTACCGCCAAAGAACTCGGGGCCAAACTGAAACTCGGCACGGGCACCTTGACGCCAATGGTCGCACGCATGGAAGCAAACGGCTGGCTACAAAAACAACGCTCAACAGAAGACGAACGCAAAGTCCACATCTACCTGCAGCCAAAAGCATACGAGCAAAAACCGCTCATTACAGCGAGAACGCTAGAAGCAATCAAAGCATGTAACCTCACTTTTGAAGAATATGAAGAAGCGATGGAAGTGCTGCAGAGATTAAATGCGAAGTTGAAGGGTCGGACCATATAATAAGAAAACTCCTCCGTTTTTAGAATGAAGGAGTTTTCTTATTGCAAATTGTTTATTATATGGCGTTACTTTTTGAAACAAACCTGCCCATTTATTGAACTAGCAATGAAATTCATGTACTGTTTATGGTATATGAATAGAAAGCAAAACAGAGCTAAGTAAAAGGAGCCAGGTAAAATGACACTGCCACATATAGAAGAAGGCGTCTATACGCATTACATCCCTCCAAAGGGAGAATACATTACCTTTCTCGACGATGCACATTATGAAGAAAAGGTGCGTGAATGGGGATTATCTAAATCTAAGGATGTAAAGAAAGAGTTTTGGTATAAAACATCAGACTACAAGCGGATCATTACCATTGCTGGATATGAGCAATATGGTGTCACAGGGAATACGATTGTTGTTCAGTTCAAAAGCGGGGAGCTATCATGTATTCACCCTGATTACTTAAAAGAGATGCAAAGCCCAAGTTTCGAGAAGAAAGGGCGAAGCGCAGAAGTAAAACCGGAGCAAACGGAAGAGACGGTCGAGTTAAAGACCGTTAAATCCGTACAAGAACCTTCTGCAACCAAGCCAAAAGTGGAAGCGAAAAAAGAAAAGAAAGCGACGGCGCCGAAGATTGATTTGCCACTTGAGAAGGTCCACTTCACAGCGAAAATTAAACAATTTGCTTCCAGTTGGAATCACTTCGCAGAAAAGAATGATACGGTCATTATTTTTGAAGATGTAAAGATCGAGAGCGAAACGGAAACCGAAGTTGGCCTGGCATGGTGCAGTTACAGCAAGACGCTAGAGAAACAGGAGCTTTCAGTTGGCGACGAGCTCTCTTTTGACGGCAAAATCGTCAAGAAAACTGTTCCAAAAGGGAAAGACGTGGAAGACGAAACAATGCTTTTAGAAGTGCCTGTTTATTTCAAAATCAACAATCCTTCCAAAATCAAAAAGCAATAAAGGTTCGGGACTGTATAAATGCCCGATAAAAAGGGATGCTTGTAAGGCATCCCTTTTCTTTGCTGTTCTGAAGTTTGTTTCCCTTTCATTCAAACCAAAATAATCTAATAAGATTTGCCTTATCATTTTCAACAAACCTTCTTGCTAGTATGAAGAATTTATACTTTATCTTTCTATTACGAAACAGTTTTGATCTTGATACTTTTCATGTTTTGAATCATATAGTTGTATCAGATGATTTAGAGACAATTCTTCATAACTACATCTAATATACGGTATATTCTGTTCATACTCTTCATCACCAATCCATACAATCCATAGCTCTACTATCTGGCCTTCTCTTATATTTTCTTTTAAATACTCTAGTAATTGCTTTGCTCTCGGTTCAGAATAAATAAAACTTACTTCATAAACAAATGGATAGCTTGTATACTCACTTACATCATAGTAACCGTCCTTTTGAATGATCAGCTCATTTAAATCTTCTTCATTTTCCACAAATAATATTTGAGTATTAAGGTCCATCTGCTCCCAAGGTACCAACTCATTTGGTTTTACTCCTAATTCCATAGCTTCCTTAACAGTCATATACTTTGCTTTTAGTTCTACTTCTGGCATTGCATAATTGGTTGCTAGAAAAGTATAATAACTCATTTAACACCCTCCTAAATCTAATACAGAATACCGTTTGCTTTCCTCATAACTTAGTTATCATGTAAAATTTCCAATATTCAAACTACAACTTTAACACAAATATCTCTAAAAAGAGATACAAACTTACATAAATTCATTTCAATCTTGGATCTTACCTTTGGAGTGAGAAGTTGAAGGGGCGTATAAACTTAAAAAGCTCTTCAGCAGAAGAAACTTCTTCTCTGAGAGCACTTCCAATAAGCTATCCAAAGGATGCTTCAGGGGTTGGTTGAGAGGTTTTTGAGTGAACAAATTAAACAAAGCTCTATTCAACAGAAGATGTCAATTCACTAAAGAAGCTCCCCGCCATTCTCTGACTGGGAGCTTTCACATTCTGAAAAGATGGTGCATCAGCCGAAAATTTGGCCGCCTGCACAGTTCACAATGGAACCGTTCAATGTTTTTGCATTATTCATCGCAAAAATGACTACATCTGCTATCTCCTCAGCAGTCGCTGGGATGTTCGGCGGTGTCGTCGCATGGATTTTCGCGCCGATTTCCGGTGTGAATGTAACAGCAGCTGCAGCGGAAATGTTCGTTTGCATATTATTTGGCGCTACGCCAACCGCAAAGATATTCATATCTTGATAATCTTGACCGATTGATTTAGTCATACCAGCTAATGCATGTTTAGTAGCGGAATACACGCCATTATACGCAGTCGGTTTGAAGGAATTGGACGAAACGGTATTGACGATAGCACCGCCGCCATTTGCAAGCATAACCGGAATCACATATTTAAGGCCTAAAAAAGCACCCTTCACATTAATGTTCATGATACGGTCGTATTCAGCAACAGAATACTCATGAAGTAAACGGAACGGAATCATAATACCAGCATTATTGTGGAAGTAATCAATCGTTCCGAAGGCTTCCACTGTTTTGTCGACATAATTTTTGACAGCCTCTTCATCCGATACATCCGCTTTCACGAAAATCACTTCCGCACCTAATACTTTCGCGCGTTCAGCTGTTTCCAATCCATCTTTTTCGTTAAAATCTACTAAACTCAAACGATAGCCTTGCTCAGCCAACTTCAGCGCAACAGCTCTCCCAAGCCCTGTCGCAGCCCCTGTGATCAATACAACTTTACTCATACGATTCCCTCCAACAGAAAAAATGTTCTATTCTTATCTTCGGTTGCAGAGTACAATTGTTGAACAACCTTATTAAACATTACCCTTTGGAGGAACTTCTTATTCCAGTACTTTTTATCATATTATTGAAAGTAAAAAATCAAGAGACTGAATATCAGCCTCTTGATTCCTTACAACTGCGCAACTTTCTCTTTAATCTCTTCACTCTTTAAAAGCTGCCTTATTCTTTGATCAATCCGTTCGATTTCTTTCGCAGGATCTTTCCACCAGTTTCGGCTCCATATTCTTTCGATGGTCCATCCGCGGTTTTCTAGAAATCTTTGACGATATAAGTCTCGCTCTTTTGCATTAGCCGAGCTGTGATACATCGCTCCATCACATTCAATTCCCATTATATATTTAGAAGAATCTTTTGGATGGACAATCGCCAAGTCGATTCGATATCCTGACATGCCTACTTGTGTCGCTACTTCATAGCCTAAACTGCGCAGTTGCGCATACACTTGTTCTTCAAAAGGTGAATCGAAATGCAAGGCGTGATCTTTTACGTGAGTATGAACATTTTCATTAATCTCGCTAATCACTGCTTGTATTTGGTCTTTATTCATATGAGATACAGCTTTTACATATTTTAAATACGATTTAAGAAGCTTCGGACCGATTTGCGCTGTATTCGCCACGTTCAATTCTTCTGGCTCAATACTTGATACGACGACGATCCCTTCCCTCGCCCTTGATATCGCTACATTTAATCGATTTTCTCCGCCTTGTTGATTTAACATGCCAAAGCGATTGTACACCTTTCCTTCTTCATTCTTGGCATAGCCGATTGAGAAAATTATGATGTCTCGCTCATCACCTTGAACATTTTCAATATTTTTTACAAAAAGGCGTTCATCTAGTTCTTTTGCCATCACTTGATTATATACAGCATTAAATTCTTGATCGTCCGCTGCTGCTTTCTCAATCAAATCTAATATTTTGCTTTGCTGCTTCACATTAAACGTGATGATACCAACTGTTTTGTCTGGTTGAGAAATCATCATCTCTTTTAATGTGCTGACTACTTCGATTGCTTCTACTTCATTACATTGATTGATCCATCGACCGTCTACTTTTTTCCAACGTATAGATGGAGGGTTTTGTAATGGTGCAACGTTCGGCGCAATTTGCACATGGCCATTATAAAAAGCATGATTGGAGAAATTAATCAGTTCTTCATATTTCGAACGATAATGCCACTGAAGAATTTTTTCCGGGAATCTTCTTTTTGCTAAATTCAATAAGCTTTGCGATTCATCGATCTCATATTCCTCTTCATCCTCGTCATTGACAAAAGAAGACTGAAACATACTAAATGGCGGTAACTGCTTTTCGTCTCCTGCAACAATTAATTGTTTCGCTCTATAGATGGCCGGAATACCGCTTTCCACTGTACATTGTGATGCTTCATCAAAAATGACCATATCAAACAAATCATCTGTTAACGGAAAGACAGATGAAACCATTTCAGGTGACACGAGCCAAACGGGAATCAAATTGATCAAGCCTTTATTCACAAATTCATTAACTAGTTTTCGTAAAGGCCATATCATTCGCTTCTTCCCAGTCTGATGTTTCAAATCTCGTAAAACTCTCGGAGATGCTTTCAGTAATGTATCTACTGATTCTGTTAATTGATGAATTATATACTGATTGGCAATCTTTTTCTTTTGTTCAACTAATGATGCAAAATTCTCCCTAACTCTTTCAAATTCACTCGTTGACACTTTCTTTACTTCTGGATATTTGTTTTCTGTTTGATCAATCCAATGAATATAAGTCGAATTCTTAAATAAATGCACCCAATAAGCAGGTAAAGCCATGTCAGAATCCGGTTTCTTCGTCATTAATTCTTGTATGATCTTTTTCGTTAGCTCAGAGCATTCTTCCCAATAAGCATCCATCTGTTGTACGTCTTCAAAATCTTGATGAACGTATTCTAAGATTTTTTCTAACTCTTGTAACGGAAGATCCCCATCGGCAATTCTGCTTTGATAATCTGCAATCAATTTATCATCAAAGTATTTATTTAATTGCTGTATTTCAGCCGACATCTTCTTCGTCTCTTTGCCCAATTGGTTCATCAAAATCAGTGATTGCTTGATTTTCAGCCACTCTGTAGAGTTAGTCCCTTTGAACTTCTCGCCTTCTAGCAGCTCTTCTATAATCGTTTTCCCAGCAAATGAAGTCCACCACCATATTCTTAAACCTTGTAGTGTTTTCTTATTGCCCTCTTCTAAATCAGGCGTAATTTTTTCTAGTTTATTTTCGATGAGCCAAGTATAAGCCGGCGTAATCTTTTTATAATCAAGAGAGTTCAAGTATTCCGCGGAATTTTTCGCTTTCTCAATGATATCATTCAGTAATTCGACTAATTCCAGCTTGTCCTTCATCGAAAAATGAGCAAAGCTCTTACGTCTTTTCAACTCATAATTCTCACTGCCAAAGCGTTCATACCATTCAGCATAACTATATATTTTTTCTCCTATATCATCTAACACATCTTTGTGCAGCTCGCTTAACATAGGCTTTAGATTGATCAATTGTTGAACAGTGTCTAAAGAGGTTGCTTTCCCATATAAATCATATAATCGATAGCCGAAATCTTGATACTCATACAGTGCTTTCGCAATATCGTTCAACAGCTTTTCATGAGTCGCTAACCTGTTTGAAGTTGCTTGTAATTCTTGGAGCGACTGTTCAAATAATACTTTATTATGTTCCAGTAGCGTACCGATTTTTTGATACAAAGGCTTTCGGTCATTTTTTTCGTCATGAACTAAAGCGATATGATTCGTTAGCCCTAATCCATCTAATCGTTGATAGACAACATCAAGAGCCGCTCTCTTCTGACAAACAACTAACACTTTCTTGTTTCTATTCAGTGCATCGGTGATTAAATTGACAATCACCTGCGATTTCCCCGTTCCGGGAGGTCCGTGAACAACAAGCCCTTTTTTATATCTTGCTTCTTTTAAAATTTCTTCTTGCGACCCATCGGTATCGAGCAGATTCAAGATTTCCGGTTCTTCACGAGTCGGATCATTTTCTTGCTCATAATCACTTTCTTCTCCCGATTCAAATGCATCAGGATCGATCAATTCATCGACTAATGATGAATTAAATTCCTGTTCAATGAGTGCATCATAATCTTTCACAAGAGAAGAGTTACCTTGTGGGAAATTCCCGATAATCGCATGCTCTAGCATCATCATGCCATTCACTTCAGGAATTTCATCTCGCTTATATTCTTTTAACTTTATTAATCCAGTTGGAGAAAACGAAAGATGGATTTCATGTTCTTCAAAAAAAGAGCGCCATCCTTCCAGATCATATGTCTTCGCAATTTCTCCAGCTTCTTCAAAAAATTCTTCCGTGAAATCAATATTATTTAACTTCTTAAAAGCTAAAAACAACGTACGATTAAGCTGTGGTCCTGTATCTTCTACTTGAACAACCCAGTTTCGCGTATTGACTTTACTTTTTTCTAAACGAATCGGATATAAAAACAACGGAGCTTGAAAAAATGTTCCATCTGCCAGACTTCCAGCAATAAAAGGATAACCTAAGTAAAAATCATGAATACCTGATTCTTCTTCAATCCCCTTTATATTTCGATACAAATCTGTCAGCTTCTTAGATAACACCATAGAATCTTCATTGTCTATGGCAGGCTTTAATAATGTAATGTCCTGCTTCGATTGCGTAACAATCTTCTTCACAATCGATTCACTGACCTGAGATATGTGATCCAATTGCGTTAAATCAAAACTCCATTTATTATACAATTTCAATAATCGAATAGAGCGGTTGCGCCTACTAATATCATTTAATTTATCTCGCATGTGTATGAGCTTTTCTCTCAACGTTGTACCTACTTTCTAATGATTATTCATACAAAAACCAAAAGGACTGGTTGCGCTTACAAAATAACCTAGAAGTGAACGCCAAGTCGAGTCTTCTGCTTTATAACCACTTACATACTTCCCAATAGCTCAAAAAAGGAAGAGCTTACGCTCCTCCTGATAAATCTTATCTATTACCTAATGCAATCTTCCGAGACTCTTACTGATTCACTACTACATATCTCAAATAACATTTGTTTGTTAAAAACAGTATGATTATACTCTGTTTATGACTGAATTTGTAATGTAAGTAACTTCCATTAGATATCGGGGAGACTATCAATACATAAAGGTCGAATCATACCATCATTACCAGACCTAACAAACCCAATCTCTTCAAGTAGGTTTACAACATTCTTGTTTTTAATTTCTTCTGAAAAAGCGAATTCATCAGTCAAGAAGTAATCAACATCAAATATTTTTCCCACCTTTTGAACGATTTGATCTAATATATCTCTTAAATCTTCTGCTGCAGGTATTTTACTGTCGGTTATGCGAAAATCCTCCAAGACAGCAATTTTCCCATCCACATCTATTCCGGTATCTTCCCCGTTAAATTCATACAGAATATGATCTGTTTCTAACTTTACATTAGAAATCATATCAGCAAGCCTTTGAGAATGGGCATCTGCAGAGTCAAAAATATCATTTTCATGTTCATTAAAAATATAAATGAGATATTCACCTATACTTTTAACTAAGATATCCCCCTCCTCAGGATAACAAACAAACAATAATTCCCCGACTATTTTCGTACCTATTAAATCCGCATGATCATCTTTACCATCAACAATTAAGTTTCCTAATTCATATTCTACAAAGAAATCCATATAACATCTCCTCTATTAATCAAGCAAGAATCGATTGACTAACTGCTTTAAAAGCCTTTAAGTGTGTTTGATGTAAACCCTCAAATTGTTTAAGATTTTCATCCACCTCATACGTAAAATGAGCAGGTCTAAGCAAGCTTTTTCTTTTCGCTACATAACCATTACTAATATAAAAGTTACTTGTCATAAAGAGACAATCTTTTCTTAAAACATATTCAATAACCTTAAATAATTTATCTATATTTCGCGTTAACATTTTGAAACAATCCGTATAAAAAACCGGCTGCACATCTACTGATAGACTACTTAATACATTCAACAAATCTATATCTATCTTTTCATCCATACCACTTTGTACAATAACCTTACTCATTTTCCTTGGTTCCTTAATGGAAGTCCCTTGTAACTCTGCAATTTTTAATGGTTCATATTCAAGTTTCTCAAAAACCTGTGCTTTATTAGACCACTTACTCAGTTCCGCTAAAGCATTCCAGGCCACAGGATATTTATCCTTTAAATCACGGAAAACATCCTTACTCTCATCCCAAACTAAATTGTCACATATCTCTTCAAAGTCTGTACCTTTGAAATGATTAATTACTTGTTGAGTAAAAACTTTCACATCATCTCCAGGAATAGGAGATTTATTTAGACCCAGTGTCATCGCTGCTTTTCGATTACTAACAAGATTTTCAAACAAACTATTTCTAATCGCAACAACAACAAAACAGCTTAATTCTATATTTACTTTCGGTTCATAAAAAGAAGCTTCTTCAAATCCCGTTGTTAACAAAACCCTTCTGAACTCCATATCATTCCAATGAGAGACACATGAATAAATCCTAGTTTCTATGTCATGTGTCACAAGTTCGATAACTTCAAATGGTATATCGTACGTATTAAAAAAAGCAGGTAGTACTTCCTGTATATAGGTGTCTATGCTGTTACTCATGTTAGTTCCCCCATCAAGTATTACGAATTTATTATCCCATCATTCTAATGTAAGATCCTACTCATATGCCCTTTGCAATAGCCTCAGAAACATAGCTGGAGCATAAATAGTTTTTCCCCGCCAAATGTTTAATAAAACGTCTAACTTCAAAATAGTCAGGGTATGCATGCAAATGTAAATTGTCTCGAATATAAGTAATGAGTGCAAATAAAAGTTTATCTGTCACTATTGTAGTTTTAACATTTCTAGATACATTATTTCCGCTCTTTCCGTTTTTAATAAACGTAAAAATCGGTATAGCCCGTGCATCTTTTAAATCTATAAAAATTGTATATTCATGCCAAGTTTGTCCCTTTTTATAATCCAATTTACAAGCATAACTATTAGAAAAGAAATCGACATCAAGAATAGTCACTTCTTCTTCACTTGACCATTTAATTGATTCAATCACTTTACGAATATCCTCTGCTGTGATCATCTCAACTAATTGTTCTGTGGAAATCGGTTGTTTTTTCGACATTCCTTGCTCTTCTATAACCTTATTCATTTTGAACTGTTCAATAGCTACGTATAAAACAGACGCTACCCATAACCGTTCTCCTTTATCTAAAATCCAATTATTTAAAGGATTATCTTTAGATTCTTCACTATCATACTTCTGTCCCATCATCACGCTATAAGCATCTAATGCTTGCTGGGGTGTAAGCTTAATTTCTTTCCAACCAATATCCAATCCTGAAAAAACAAGAGAATTTTTTTGGATTGAAGCAATCCATTGTTCACCATGTACATTCTCATAATACCAAAGCGCCTCCTTTGCCCACTTAGGAGGATTATCTTGAAGTTTAAAAGTCAAAAGTTGCATATTATCACCTAGTTCGTATTTTTTTATGTTGCAAAAATTTTATTAGCCTAACCCTTACTATTTTCCAGCTAAAAAGAAATCTGTATTCCTCTTTGTCCTACGCATTCAATGGTTATATATTAACAAGGAACGTGGAACTATATAGGTCACATTAAAAACTTTTTAAAAATGGTTAAGATCCTTTGCTTTAGATCACTGTTCACCCTATTAACAATTTACTACTTATACGGCTAATAAAAAAACTCCTCCGAATGTTTACCTTTTAGTTGGAGAACTAAAAGGTAAACATTGGGGGGGAGTTTTTAAAATAAGATGATTTACCCACTATCTTTATCTACGTTTTTACCTTTATTTAAAATTTGTCATTTCATTGATTAAACTTCTTCAAAATATCGGGTTCAATCGGTTTCAATTATATTCTTCATTAGATTCAGCTACATTGCTAATTGATTTAAAGAATTCATTCTTTTCATAGGAAACATGTACTTCATTTAATCTATCTAAAAAGTACTTTTCCAATTCCTTATTAGTACAATAAACGAAGCATCCTTTTTGTCCCCTTGTCATCAACGTTCTATACGTATTGCGAATGATTTCATCAGAGACTTGTAATGCCTGTTCCGGATTTTCCTTAGCCATTTTCTTAATTCCTTTTAAAGAAGAATCTGTTTTGGCTCTTTTCGTATAATCAGTTTTGACTTGTCCATCTTCGGCATACATGTCATCCCCAATAATAACACCAACGTAATCAAATTCTAATCCTTGTGACGTATGAATGCATCCCACTTCATTGACAGAGTCTTCATCAATGGCCCAGCTATCTGAGTTTCCAAGGTTCCAGCTCATACCGAAATCATATTCAGGAATGACGATATCATGGATATTCGTATCATTCTTACCTTCCTTCAGCCAATCCCAACAGTACCCCGCCAATAACCGTGACTTGTTTTTAACTTTATTTAACTTAAATATTTCTTCTTTCATATCATTCGGATTTGAAAAGACGCGAAAATCATAATTTCCACCCATAAAGTTTTCATTCGCTGTTTGTCTTATTTGCAGGGCATCATCCAACCAGGCTAAATAACCATCTGAACCATTGCAACGAAACTGAGAATCTAAATAAGTTATGGTTATGCTAGCACCAAGTTGTTCAGCAAACTGATTAATAGCCGCTATACTTCCCGCATCCTTTAATGTGACACGTTGTCTTTCATCAATAAAAAAGATGGAGAGTTTTGAAGCATTAATAATTTCCTTCATTTGATTTTCTCCAAGATTACTGAACATCCCAGACTTTTCATTCAGACGATGTGCTTCATCCACAATCAGAACATCAAACTCATTAGCAGGAGCATTAACGTAGCTTCCCGAACCTGTAAATAAATTGTCGATATGTCCTTTTCGAAAATCTCCCTTTAGCTTTCTGGCATAAATCGCTCTTGGCGCAGCATTTTTCGTCACATATTGGCAAACCATACTCTTAGCCGTCAATTCAACCAGTAAGTTAATGGCTAATACCGATTTTCCGGTACCTGGCCCTCCCTTAACAATCAAAACCTGCTTCTCATTGGTTCTCATTGCCTGATGCGCCAATGTTTTCGCTGTCTCATACACCACTTTTTGATCGTCAATCATGACAAATTCCTGATTACCTTTTAACATATTCACCAAGGAATCTTGCAGAGATTTAGAAGGACGAATTCTGCCATTCTCAATTTTATATAAGTTCTCTTTATCATCACCGAACTTGATGTACCTTTTAATGAAGTCTCGCAATTTCCCGGCATCACCCTTTAAAAATACCGGAGCTTTCTCTAAATAATAGTCATAATAATCATCTGTAATCGGGTCGCTTTCACCTAACCTGATATAATTATGCAAATACGCACAAGGATGCAATTGCATTTGATATTCTTGAGCGCTCTCATTATAATCCTCAATCAAAGCAGCATAAGACCACGCTTGATAGGATGGGTGTGTCGTCTCCCGCAATCCCCCGCCAAGCACTGTTTTTACGATTGCCTCTTTCCCTTCAACCTTTTCAATCTTTTCCCACTGTTTCAATTCCACAATCACAATCGAGCTATTCTCTTCATCACTACCTGAAATAAGAAAATCTACTCTTTTAGACGTATACGGAATTTTAAACTCTATAGCAACCCCAGCATTATCCGGGATTTCAGCGTCACTCAACACTCGAAACATATATTGCATGGAATTATCCCAAGAGCGCAACTCACTTTTATTAATACGACCAATTTTCGCATTATAATTTCTTGTAATATTATCAATCAGATGATCTTCAAAGACGTCCTTTAAGAATTCGCTTTTGTTTGCTTCGTATACGATCATGTAGTGTGTTCACCTTTTTTCTTAGATTAATACAATATCGTGAGTTTATGATAACATGAATAGATGCTTTTTTCTCGAATTCTTCTCTGAGGTTAAGATACAAGATATTAAATGGAGCAGTGATACAAATCAATCACTGCTCCGTTTAATATTTAATTGCCCATTGATAGCATTCTCTTCGACTATCCTACCGTCTTTTACAACATAAATAAAAAGTTTATCCAAAACCTCTTGTAAATCTTCCAAATAAAAATCATTAGGAACATAATTTTCTTTTTCTGTTAAAATAATAAATCGTTCTTCACCATTAAATCGTTCACTTGAAAAATCAACTAAACCAAGGTTTCTATATCGCTTAACATTTAATCGTCCATTTTGTTTTTCATAATTTAATACGACATCAATATAATCCGCCGCCAACACTCGCTCACTCTTTCCTTCCGGGACAATATTTAATGAAATAACCTTTTTAGGAGGTTTCATTGAAATATTCTTCTGTCGATTAATCAATGTTAATCGTTCTTCTTTCTTCAAATCTAAATCAATAAGCTTCGCATTCATTTGATTAATAAGTATTGTATTACGATTATCAAAATTACCAAGTTGATATTCATTTAGTTTATTCAATGTTTCATTGTATTGCTGATTAAAGGTTTTTTCTAGAAACATCGAAAGCTTCTCTAACTGCTTTTCACGTTTTGCATAAACATGCTTTCGCATTGCCTCATACTCCTGCATCATTTCCTTTGTACATTTATAATGCACTTCCTTCTGGGCTGCGAAATCATTCTCTTTAAACTCACTCATAAAAATCCAGTACGGATCTAATTCAATTACCTCTCCGTTCAACCTTTTTGCTAAGTGAATAAACTGGTTATCCAGCTCTTTACCGGTCCCGTCAACAATACTCACAAAATATATTTCAATATGCAATTGTTCTGGAACATTACCTGTAATTGTATATTCATACCACGATTGACCTTCAATTTCACGTTTCATCAATTCTAAACTAACATCGAATAAGGGATGCTCTTCATTGATAATCGGAACATCTTCTGCCTCATATTCAATAGAATTCGTAAAACGATAGCTTTCGCCTTGATAGTCTTGAAATTCTGGCATATAATCACGGATAAATTTCGGCAACCTTTCAATTCTCATCACTTTTAAATCTTTTGATTTAATAATTCGTACTTTCTTTTTCTCTAAAGCATAGGCAGTAAAATCCGTATAAATACGTCTTGGAATTTTTTGAACGATCATATCATTCTTCTCACGCTTCAAAGCAGGCAAGTTCACTTGATCATCAATCATTCTTTCTTCCTGCATTAAAGTTAAAAGCTTTTTATGCTCGTCAGTTAGTGTTTTTTCCATATTGGCAATAATGTCATCTAAATGCTCCCGACCAATAATGGCCTTCTCCATTAAATCAGATAAGCTATCAAAATGTTCTTCAATTACTTCTCCAATGAAATCATATACCAGATCAGAACCTAAATCTGTCTTCATTTGTTCCATTTTCTCTAACAGCCTATACATGACACTGCCTTCTCGAGTATTTTGTGCCACTAAATTAAAGACGAATACTTCGTTTTTCTGGCCAATTCGATGTATACGCCCCATTCTTTGCTCAAGTTTATTGGGGTTCCATGGAATATCGTAATTAATCATTTGATTACAGAATTGGAGATTAATTGACTCTCCTCCAGCATCGGTAGCAATCATAATTTGACAACTATTACGGAATAATTCCACTTGCTTCCTTCTTTGCTCCATCGAAAATGTGCCTACTATTTTCGATACTTGTGGAACTCTTTGCAATAATTTTTTTTCTAAGTAATTTAGAGTATCTGCAGATTCTGTAAAAATAAGAATTTTTTCTCCATGATTGATTAGCCCTTTTTCACCAAATAATGTATCCTCTAATTCTTGGTATTTCTTCTCTATTGAATATAGTTTGATATTTTTTGCTTTTTCAATTAATTTTCGAAGGACAATAATCTCTTTTTTAAGTTCTTTTATGTCTATAATATCAACAGCTTCTTCCATTTGAAATTCTAGTTTTTCTTGCTCTGCATTCTCTTCTTCTAAATAATGTTCTGTCTCCAAGGATTTAATTTTTTTTAAATGCTTCTTCCTTTCAGATTCCGTTTCTTTATACAATGCCAATAGCTTATTATGTCTGCGTTTTAACGACTTATAAATGGCATCAATAGAAGAACTTAATCTACGTTGCAGTAGCATCATCGCAAAAGCGGTTGAATTACTCCCGTTATTAATTGCTCTATTAAAATATGTTCGTACATATTCAGTTACAGCATCATATAATGCTAATTCTTCATCTGTTAAGTTAAACTGGAGAGTCTTAGTTGTTCGTTTTGGGAACAATGGAGTATTATCAAAATTCTTTAAGTTCTCTTTTAATCTTCTAATTATAAACGGATTTGATTTTTCCTTTAAACTTTCATTTACAGCACTGCTTGAGAAAATATCCTCGTCAATGAGTTTCATTAAGTGCCTAAAGTTTTCGGAATCACCTTTATGCGGTGTAGCCGTTAGTAACAAACAATGCTCCGTTTTTCTAAGCAAAGATTCACCTAATTGATATAGCTTTGTTCGAAACGTTTTTCTTTTTACAGTTCCGTATGTATAGGCAGCCATTTTATGTGCTTCATCGATGATAATAAAATCAAATTGTGCCTCTTGAATAAGAGCCTTTACATCATCTCTAACAGCCCAGTACATGGAAGCCAAACATAACTTATTTTGTACGAATGGATTTTTCTCTCCGTATTCTCTTAGCGTTGCTCTATTAATAATATGGAACTGTTCATCAAACTTTTCATTTAATTCTTCTTGCCATTGTTTCAATACTAACGGAGGAACCAAAATCAGGACTCTTTCCACACTCATCCTTGCCTGCAACTCTTTCATGATCATTCCAGCCATTATTGTTTTACCAGCACCAGGATCATCCGCTAATAAAAAGCGAACTTGCGGCACTTGTAACATTCGACCATAAACAGCTTCGATTTGGTGAGGCAATGGCAGTAAGTTTTTATTGCCAAGAGCTCTTGTATGCGAATAATTTTTCTCATTTTTCAGCAATAAATATTGGATATATCTTTGGACATCAATCGCTCTAATTCGTGTTAACTCTTTTACTTCTTTTTGCTTACTAAACTCATCCATTCTATCTTTTTCGACCATTAACTCATAATATTTACTTGATTCTTGACCAATCGCTTCTATCACATAGTAATCGCCAAGTTCGTCACATTTTTTAATTTCAACACTTTCAGGAAAATGATTACTCGATATAATCTCGCCAACAGATAGCATATTTTCTCCCTCCCCTATAAAAATAACCTTACCCCACTATGGAATAAGGTTATTTAGACGTTTTTTCAACAACCAATTTGTCTAACCCTTGTCGATGAAATGCTAGCCCTTCCTTTTCTCTTAATTCAAACATATTAAATTCATAATTAAAAGGGAAGAATACTGAATGATTTTGAATAATATCAAGTTGTGCAGCTTTACTATCCAAAACCTTTAACATTACTTGAATGATAAAAGCCTGAAGCAAAGGATTCGTAATATTTATTTTTTGCGTCAAAGAGTAATTTCTGTTTTTTTCGGGGCAAACAACCCCCCATGATTTCATACTCATTAATACCGCACTTGTTGCTACTTCAACACGTCTTCTATCCCCGTAATATTCCTTCATACGTTTGTTAATGAATGTACTAGGCACATTCTCTTGCAATTGAGATAATCGGCCTATTTCTCCTGCTACATCTTTAAAAAACGGATAGGCTACAAGCATCATCCCCCAATGTGCAACAAGACGCTCTTCTTTTGTTAACTCAGTAAACACCTCAAGTATTTTATTTCTAGAGGTAACTATTTCATCATCTACTAAATACCAAATTTTCATTAGCATAGTAATTGCATGTTTCCGCGACATAGTACCTTTTATATCTTCGCGTAAAAAACCATCTAAAATTTCATACATTTCTTTCCGAGTTGTCTTCCTACTGTAGGAAGCGACATAATCTAAATGTTGCATTGATACTTTTTGATCAAAACCAACAGGCTTTACCATCTAATTCGCTCCTTGATTTGGCAATACTTTAATAAAGGGAACAATCGTTTCTTCAATACTTATCCCACCATGAGTGACTATTTGTTCACCTTTTTTTGTAAAGGATTCACCATATTTGGCTAATAAGACGTGATAGTGATCCGGCAATCCTACACCAACCCATGGAATACCATCGATTTTCTTACAAGATTCTTCGTATATGACCGAATCATCATAAATTCTTACTCTCTCACCCTTTTGTTCAACTAGTACTCCTTCTGTTATTTTACCAGTTCCTATACAAGTTGTATTACCATGATCTGACGTTATATAAACATTAAATCCTTCTTGATGAAGCGTGTCTAATAATTCCAGTAAAAAGTTTGTTTCTAACCAAAGGTTTAATTGAGAATATAGGCTTTTCTCACCTAAAATTGTATTATGGGTTAATTTATCGAGTACATCTATAACAGCACCATAAACTTTTAATGATGGCCGTTTTATAGGTAGAATTCTTTGTTTATCATATAGTTCTGAACCAAGTGCTTTCTGATAGCCTACATACTGTTTAACTACACCTTGATTCGCCCAAAATCCCTTCCATTCTGCTTCTTCTTTTGAAGTAGTTGCTAAGCTTGTACTGAATGTAATAGGAATGTTCCCTGAAAAAATAGCTTGTCTAGAAATAGATGTTAGTGTAGGAACCCAAGCAAATACACCTTCTTCTTCAAAGTCTAAATGGTGTTTTTCTAGATACTTTTTAACTGTCTTCCATTGAACATAACTCATGCCATCCATGACCAACAATGCAACTTTTTCTGAAGATTTAGTTTCCATTTCCTCTTTTAAAATATAAGGAATGTGATGGACCATTTTAGGTTTTGGATATGGCGCTAAACTAACCAATGTATGGTAGTTCAGTAACATCCATTGCTGAAACTTCTCATTAATACTCTTCATTATATCTTGTGTATCTGTAGAGATCTTCTCATTATCTACATTTAAAACTAGCGATTTTAGCTCTGCTAACCAATCGATAATCGTAAACCAATCTTTATATGAATCAATATTCTCTAATTTCTCATTTATTTTTCTAGTCAAGTACTCGTTTCGTTCTGTTAATAACTCTTTTGAGTTTAAATCAACTGCATAGTTTAGCCAATCTGGTAAGGTATTGACTAAATTAGTCGGTTTTACTTTTGTAAGTTTTCCTTCTAAAAATAAATCATTCATCAACCTGCGAACATCATCATTTTTAAATGGATGAGTAAAATATATCAAATCATTCTCTAAAATCTCATTTGTTTTATTTAACGTAAATGCTTTTATTACATTTTCCCATTCGGATTCAATATACTCATAGAAAAAAGGTGTATCTGTAATCATCGATTGTAATGGCAGGCTATTAAACGCAGGTTTATCTTTCCACTTCGTGTATAGGAACTCTTTAACGATGGGTGGTATCAATACTTTTCTATAATGAATAGACAGCAATACTTTGTACAATTCTTCCTGATTATCGACAATATCATACGGTATTTTATAGTAATGCTTAATTAAATAAACTAACGTCTCTTTTGTAGAGGAAGAGCCCTGATACTGCGCGTGCACAGTATACAAGGCGTCTAAGTCATCTATATTTAATTTTCTAAGTAGTGGAACAGAGAAATTCGGAAAAATCGTCGATATATCAATTTGTAAAATTGCTGATTGCTGCTTAATATCAAAAGGAAGCTCGGTTTCATTATTTTTATATACTAGAAACTTCTTATTACTGTAACGGCAATATTTCTCGTAGAAAAATCGAAATTGAATACTATTTTCGTAACGTGTAATAGTGAACTCTAAGTCCTCAATTTTTCGCAAAAGAATTTCATCACTTAGTAAATAATCCGGATCAATAAAAAAAATTAATGACTCAGAACAATACTTCATTTTATTTATAATGATATCTCGCCAATTATTCATAGAATCACCTACTATAATCCCAGTCGTATACAAGCATTATCATAATACATCAATAACTTGTCATCTTCTTGAATAACACTCTCCGGTAAACGGTCTCCTACTTTTACAATTTTCTCAAAATCTTTTTCACTATATGCTTTCTTAAAACCAGCTCGTATTGCTTCTGTACGGAACATTTTAAGTTTTTTCTTATTATTCGCTAATTCTTCAATATAACTATCAAATTCTCGCAATAAAGCCTTTTCACGCAATTTTTCTAAATCGGCTTGTTTATTAGGGTCCGGCACATACCAACGGTTCATTGCTTTTTCTATTATTGCTGGATCTGTTGCTTCTAAACCTCGTAAGTCTTTATAGTTTTTATGCAAATAAGTAACTATTTGATTTGGTACAGAACCATCACCCTCGTAGCGTAAGAAGTTTTGAAATAATAAGTCATCCAACTCTGGAAGCTGCTCATGTTTTGCTATATGCTGTATTTCTTTCATAAAGTTCGGATGAATATCTTGACGCGTTTGTGGTTTCTTTAATAATTGCTGACGTATCCATTCAATCGCACTGTTTTCATCTGATACGAATAAACTCATTTGTGAGAATTCTTTTACTAAAATACGTTTTTTATCATACTCTGCCACTTGGCTTTCTAAAAATGCCATCCCATCTCGCATTGGAAAACGTTGTTCTACTCCATATTGAAATTCTGCAGATGAAACAGGAACGTTCAAACCATTTTGAACATAGTAAGCAACCATACTATCAAAAAGGATACGAGGTGTTCTTTCAATAATAAATTCTGCTTGACCTCTTGAACCTATGAAAATAGGTAACTTTTCTAAGTGTTGTCTTACAAATGTCCAAGCTGATTCAGTTGTATTCTGTTCTTGTATAATCTTTTGCACACTTTCTTGAGTAGGTTTATATGCAGTTATAACTAAATCCTTTTTGACAGCTGTCATAGAAGTAACTGCTTTAAAACTCCCTTGTTTTTTATCTAACGCTGCGACATTCGCTACAACAAAACCAGCTTTTTTCAAAGCTTCCTGAATGGAATTCCAAACACTTGCTTGCGAGTTACTAAATTCAACTGTTATCCAATGACCAGGTTTTAATACTCTATAAAATTCTCTAAAACAATCCTCCATTAGATGTTGATAATCTGCTAAACCTTTCTTTTGTACGTTATTCACTATAGCTTCTTTATCATTATTTGTATAAACCTTAATCCACGATTCCCAAAGAAAATTTAATTCTGAATACATTAAATTGGATCCAAAAGGCGGATCAGTGAATATATAATCTATAGAGTTATCTCTAATACTTAGTTCAGTAGTTGAATTAGTTGATATAATTGTATTTCCTTTAGGTATATAAACATTTTTAATATCATTTAGCTTTCTTCTAAATTGATTAAAGGGATTATTTTCTTGAGGTGTGGAACAAACATATAAAGTACCTGAAGTAGCTCCTCCCTTTCCACTCGTTCTCCATCTATATAAAAAAGTTAAATTAGTTAAACATGCTGTAAATAAAAATTTAGCTAAGTCTTTATTTTCTTTTAGTTCCCTAATTTTCTTGTATATGGCACCTAAAATAATATTATTCCTCATAGACAACAAATGATGAACATGAGTATAACCATGGCTTTTCTTTGGTTGTTCAGTATTATGTCCTTCAGGAATCTTAGATACAGGAAAATCGTATGATTTCAAGTACTCATTGACTTTTGTTAGTCTCTCTAGGTCCTTTTCATCAACTTTTTTGTTATACCTAGACCCTTTATAGGTATAGTTTATAATTATTGGTTTAGTTTCTAACTTTGTTATTATTTTATTTAGCAGTACATCATTTATAGTTATTAATTTTTTATCTAAATTTCTTTTAGTTAGAGTTGCATTACAAGATTTACAAGGAAATTTTTCTCTTGTCTTATTATTTTCCAAATCTACCGCATGATCCCAATATATTACTTCTTCTAAGCAATTAGGGCAGGTAAATATGTCACTCCAAATCACATAATTTATTTTACCTATCTCAGTATTAGAATGATTCGTTTCAAACATCCATCCAAGTTCTCTTTCAACATTATCAATTAATTTTGTTAATTCATTATAAAAACTTAATGAATCGAATGGTTGATTATAGTTTTTAGTTATAAAAGTTGCTATTGGTGAGAGATCATTTAGAATTACATTTCTTAATCCAATTTTCGAAATTTCATTTCCAGAATCGTCTTGCACTATATTATTATCCACTTTATAATTTAGTTCTTTAACTTCCTCTGTACAATCACAAAATCTTGAAGCTACGCCTGTCATACCAGTCCCAGAGTATCCATCTAATACAATGTCACCTGGATTAGTATAGTGGAGTAGATACCTCATTATCGCTCTATGCGGTACTTTAGTATGATAGGAATGCCCCATATATATAGGATGGTTTTTACCTTCACTAACATTTGATGCGAATGGAACTCTATAATAAGTTTCATTTAAATCTCTATTATATTTATCTTTTTTATCCTTCTCCCACTCATCAATAAAATCATTAATCCAAGGATTAGGACAAGCTGTATAATATGGAGGATCAGATAAGGCAATAATATCCTCATCTTCTCCAATAGGAAATCCTTCTATTTCTTTTAGTTCTGGCAGTTTTTTTCTTAGTTCATTTCTAAAATATTCCCTGCGTTCATCATCATTGTTAAATGTTATCCCTAAGCAGACAACGGTCCCGTTGTCTGCCTTTTGAGATTCATCTAGTAGAGTAAGTTGTTCGTTGTTTCCCATAAATTCTTCCCCCTATTACTTTTGAATGATTAGACGTACACGATTCTTCTCATTTGCACCAATCATTTGTTTAATCAATCGATTAAAATTAGCAGTAGCATCATCTACAGATATTGGATTACCTTCCCCAAGCACTTTTAATACTTCATCCATATTAACCGGCACTTTGTGTATTCCTTGTAAAACCGTATTAATGGCTGTAATTAAAGTCGGTGAAACCGGTAAAGACAATGTTTTACTATTAATAAATTCATCAATTAATTTTCTTTGTTCACCGTCTAATAACTCAATGCTTTCTTTCACTATTGGATCGTTAAAATTGGTTAAAAGCGTATCAATCCAACTAGTGTATATTTCATCTAATTTTTCATCCAATTCTTTTAGAGATATTTTCAAGTGGTTGATTTCTTCTTTTGGATTGTAACTACAATTTGGACATATAACAGAATGATTAAGTTTATCTGCCGTTAAGTTATAACAATCCTTCAAAGATTTAACGGTATTTTTCCATTCATCGAAAACACCGCTTGGTAAAAACGAAATTTCTCTTGCTAGCAATTGTAACGCAACATAACGATTATCTTGTAAGAGTTGATTTTTCTTTTGGTTCTCACTTGCATTCAGTCGGGCATTTGAATGCAATTTCATATAATGATCAATGTATTGCTTTTTCAGCTGTTCTAATTCATGGATTTCATTGATACAATCTTCATCATGCTTCAAAGCAATGCTTAAATTGTCTAATGCTACCTCTACTTCGTTAATCCAAGTCTGATTGGGAGATGAAACAAATTTTGCTCTATTCACATAATCAGCCACTTTGGAAAATTCAGTAATCTTATGTTGCAATTTTTCTAGTTGGTTCACTAAAGAAAGATGTTCCATCTCTTTTTCTATCCGGCTGACATCAAATTTTAAATGTACCATTTTAGCTCGACTATTGTATACTTGAAGAGTTTGTAAGAACTCACTTAAACTTTGCAACTTCTGTATTTTATCTTGCTTTTCTTGCTCATTAAATAATTGTCCATCCCAAATCACAAAATTATCTCTTACATAATTGATTATTTCGATTGTCTTACTTGTAGCTTTAGTTGCTTCAGATATAATTTGTTTAATTGAAAAATCAACTGAACCAGGATTTGTGAAATCAGCATTTGCTACATCAAACATTTTAATCAATGACTGTACAGCAGGAATATTTAACCCTGTTGGCTTCTTAATATGACTAAAGTATGTTAAATCAGTAATTGGCAATTTACAAAATTCAGGATAATTCATCGCTTCATATGTTTTCCCATTAACCGTTACAACAATCTCACCTGTTTGGATTAAAGCCCCTAAAACAATGACTAGCAATTCTGGCTCCATATTAAAGTTTTTAGTCAGGCGTTGATCTTCTGAACCATGGACAGTGTTGATCACTTCAATAAGCTCATTTTGATTTAAGACTTGCCCTTGTTCTTTCTGGTTCAATAATTGCATTACCCATTTTGCATAACCCGAATCATTAGTGTTTATATGTCCATTCTTATCAAGTAAGACCAAACCTGTTAAAACGGCAGCACCTTGATTGGTTTTCTTGCCATTAATATAATCAAGAGCATCCTTAACATACGTATTCATATTATTCTTAGTCAATAATGACTTTTCTAACTTTCGAAACGAAGGATAGTCACTATACTTTTGTTCAAACCATTGCGATAACAAATCAGATGAAACAGAATCTATGACCTCTAATAAAGAATCAGGATTGCTCGGCAAGAAGAAACCATGTTCTAAAACATTTGCTGTTTTCCCTTTGTATACGATTTCAAAAACATCTACAAATTGTTCTTTTAATAATTTGACTAGCTCCTTGCGATAGTCATCTCTTTTTGGTTTATACAACTGCTTATTCGTTGTCGTATCGTTATACATTAAGCTGGCGCCACCGTATAAGCGAAGTATACGGATGAAATCTTCGTTTTTATGCTTTAAACGGAAAAATACTTCATCTTCTCTTTCTTCATCTTTAAACTTCGGCTCTTCAAATGGCTGTAACATGTAAATATAAAAATCACGTTCCGGTTGTGCTGTGGATCGCTCATTTGGTGCTCCAAAGAATAAATACCCTTGTCTTTTCACACGACGACTTTCCCATGGTAATTCATGCAGCCATATTTTGTAATTTGTCACATATGTTGTTTCAGCTACTTCAGTTGCTTGTTTTAATACTTCAAAATAAAATCGATCTAGTTGATTATTAGCTAAGCCTTCTCCACGCTCTTCAATCAATTCATCTACTGCTGTTACTTTTTGAATGTCAATATAATACTGTCCATTATCCTCATTCACCGATAAGAACTGATAGCTGGCAGCTAATCTTACATCTTTCAAGACAGAATCAATGAATGTTTTCAAGAAATCAGCGGCCTCATCATCCATCTCTAAAAGCATCGGATTACTAATGAACAATTTATCTCTTAAAAGTTCAGATGATAACCCAATTGGCGTTTTTATATCATCAGTTGTTAAACGATAAACAGCCAAAGCATCTACCAATTTATTAGCGACAGCTTTATATGGACGTTTAACACTGTTTTGTATACAACTTTTTAATGTTTCCACTTTTTCTAATATTAATTTGACGTTATCTTTAGTACGGAAAGACGAATCACCTTCTATAAACTTCCAATAACCATCAAAAGAAATCATACCCGTAGATTCTTCAGGTACTTCCTTATTTAACAATTGTTTAATTTCTTTACTTATAGTTTGTAAAACTACACGTCTTTCCGCAATATTTACTTTTTCGAATGTTTCTAAATAAGCTGGATGAATCGGATACATATTCACGTAAGTCTCTAAATCTTCACTTAATCCATTATATAATTTTGTGAATTTCTTCAAATGCTCCCTAATGAGGTCTTTTTGCTCGTCATTTTTAGTTAATAAACGCTCTGAAACAACATATGCTATATCTTCTCTAACAATACGAACTTCATTAAAACGTTGTTTAACACGAGCAAGCGAATCTGCAACAAATTGAAACTTTGGATTTTCAAATAGCATTTCTTGGATACCTGAAATAAAACGGAAACGTGTTTTGGAGCATACTTCACCGACTTCACGTAAAAAGCCTAAATCTAGCGTTAATTCCATTTCATTTCGACCACGTAAATAATCTAATAACTCGTCAATAACCAATAATAGCCCTTTTCCAGGATACTGCTCGTCAAATAACTCCATCATTTCATAGAACATGTCTTTATTATTCGTTACCGTATCAATTCCTGGGAATGTATAATCTACTCCCATTTTTGATAAGCCTCTTTCTAGCTCTTTACATATAATATCTCTAAGAGGCATTGTAACCGCACCAAATTCAGCACGAATAACTTTAAATTTCCCTTCGATTTCCTTCGATTTCTCAGCTACATCTTTATTTTTTATGTAACTACTAGCTCCATCTAATTCAGCAATAGTAGAAATAACACTCATTAAGTGTGATTTACCAGTTCCGTAATTACCAACAATCAATAAACCTTTATTATCCACCCAACGGTCAAATTGTATGCTTTCGATGATTTCATGTGTTATTTTTTCTGCCATACTATCAGAAATTACATACGAATTTAGCAATGATATAGCGTAGTCCTTATCATTTGCGTCTTTTAATTGAACAACAGATTCTACTGCTTCAAATGCTATTAAATCTCCATAACGTACCATTAAAATCCACTCCCTGTTAATAAATAACTTTTCCCTCAAAATTGGTACAAATAAAATGTTCAGGGTGACCACTTTCTGCATAGCATAAGGAGTTATGCTTATATTCCCCTGGCCAATGAACAATCAAGCAATATTGCTTACTAATATTTTCGAATAATCGTATCGGATTAACTTCTAAACTTTTATCAAACAAAATCTCGATATGTTGAAGACAATAAATCTTGTCTTTATCCTTACAAAAAGACCTAACATATTCCTCTACATATAGAGGATATTCTCTAATAGAAAGCATTAATAATTTTTCACTTAATAAGAAGTTTAGATTAATTGTTTCAAATTCAAGCTGCTTACTCTCCAATACCTGTTCAATGTTCACTTCTTTACATAGAAAGATCAGTTTATGATATTGATCATGCAAATCTTTTATTTCTCCCAGTAAATCGCCCGTATTCATTTTTATCATCCCTTAGCATGCATATATATGAATTATCAATCAATTTATACATTGAAAAATGGCAACTCTTCAAACCCTAATAATGAAACTAACGTACGGCGATCAAGCAATTGATTATTCCATTCGCAAGAAGTCTCGGACACGTATAAGCATGCATGACATGCCGCTCCATTAACAGAAGTCTGTAAATCAAAATCACCATCAGAACAATGCGGATCAGATGAGCAATGCTCCATTCTTTCCAAAGCGCGAACAAAGATTGGATATAACTTCTCTGGCTTCGTTAATTCAATTAGACCTCCTAGACTCCCTTCTGAATCTGAAGAAGCTGTATAGATTAAAACGCCCATCATTCCTGGACCGCAATATAGCCTTTCTCGAAGTGAAGTGGTAGAGTATCCAGAATGAGCAGCAAATTCTTTCATTAACATATGAGAAAAGGAATGAATTAATATATCCTTAGATGAAAGATCCCTAGAGCTATAACCTAATTCTTCTCTCTTTCGGTTGTATTTCAGAATGATATTCTGCAACTGTTCCTGTATGGTTTGATTGGATTGCCATCCATTTATTTTATTTGGGTTGAACTCAAAAAATACTCCTTCACCATGAACAAGAGCTCCTGGTAACCAAGGTTGTTTTCTCTCCATGATAGATATAGCTTGTATATCTTCTTCAAAAAAAGGGTCAGGATACTGCAACCTTGTAAATCCATGTAAGACTCTTACTTCCCTTAATCGATCGACACGCGTAATCTTCTTAAAATAAGGCTTTAAGTCATCATGCACCATTACGTCCTTGCTGATAAACCCTGTTGTTTCTTGATCATTCACATTACCTATGGTTAAAGTGGACCATTCTTGTTTTCTAATTGAATCATAGGTTACCATTTGTTCGTTAACATAATAACTCATAATTTTTTCATAATCAGATTCATCCCTGCCAAGAGCCGAACATATAACCATCTTCTTCATATTTTCATCAAAATTCATTGAATTTAGTAAGTTCGAGATAATTTCTCTCTTACTGTCAACAAGGAACATCAAATCATCTTCCTGTGAAGAACTTAAAGGAATCGATAAGACACTTGTGATTAGTGGTGTATAAACATTAGAAGCTGCTCGTAAACTAGTCACCATTTTACCGTCACAACTTTCAGAATCACCTATCCATGGTCGATTACCATTACAAGACGGCACGTACTTTTCTAGTTCTGATTCTTTAAAAATATTTGCTAGATTGTTTTCTTCTCCACATTTTACACATTTGATCTTGATATCTGATAAAGAACCTGCAGAACCTTTGGACTTATATTTTAATACTGGTTTCCCACTACTACATGTTTTCCCTTTATGCACCCAATCAATCCAAGGAAAATCACTCAAATGACCTTTTTCACACACCAGTATAAAACGAGCTGGAAACAACTTTACTTCTTTCTCTTCATTTTTGTAGCAATAGTAACACTTTCTGCTTGCATACATATCCATCATGCCGCAGGAAGGACATATTCTCCATTTTGGAAAAGGTTTTGCCCCCACTTTTATTCTATCTTCTCCTTCACTAACTAATCTTATATAGTCTATATTCAGCATTCTTTCTAATCTGGTTTCATGATATCGATTCTCTCTAGGTATATACCATTTATCTGCCGGGGTGATTACCACACTATCTTCTAATAGATCCACGATAGCACCAGGACCATAATACTGTAATAATTGAGACGGACGAAGTTTGCCTATTTCTGTATTATTCATAGTTTCTTTCCTCCACTATCCGTATCTCCCCTTCAACATTTCTCAATGAATGTAAAGCAGATTTGGCATCACAATCACTTGTTTTTTCTTTAAATCCTTTTAAAATATGCTTTACTCTTCCCTGTTTTGGGTTATATTTATAACTCAACTTTTCTTCATGCTCTGCTCGATTTTCCCACCATTTATATATTTCAAGAACTGCTGTAGCTATTTCTTCATAATCTACTTCACTAGTTAAAGAAGCACGTTTAGCAATGAAATCCAAAATTTCTTCCGTTATACTATTTTCTCTAAAATTTATTGCTCCTGTCTCTTTCCTTAAATAAGCATCCGTCTGTCTAATCATTCCTACAACTAGACCTGTTAGCCCTCTATCTATACTTCCTCGAGCAAATGAAGTCACGCTTGTTGGCTCAACATAACGATACATCGCTTCATGGAAAGACTTGAATCTTTCAAAATGCGATAAATCTCTTGATCTCATAGAATTAAATAATGTAATTACTAATCCTGGGTATTTACGTCCAACTCTACTAGTAGCCTGAATATATTCAGATGAAGTTTTAGGCTGCCCATGCACAACCATTACACCCAATCTATCTACATCGACACCTACTGAAATCATATTAGTAGCTAAAACGATATCAAGAGCATTTTCATTGTACTTAGATTCCATTGCACTTAACACTTGTGGTATTTCAGCCGCTTTTTTTCTGGAAGTTAATTCTTCATGTATTAACGTATCGATTTTCTTATTATCCCTAGAGAGCATTTTTAAACGTATAGGTATCTCATCTTGAATCTTGGTGGCTGTTCCTGATAACTCTTTAACAGTATTAAAATATCCTAGCACAGTCCAATAAGGATCTATCGAATCATCATACATCTCTATATTTCTTACAATAGCCAATAAAGCAGCATAGGTTTGAACGGTGTGGATGGCACTACTTACCCCTGGTGAACAAACTCCCATATAAAAGCGTCCCGGTTTCTCCTCAAAAGGAACTTCATATGAAAAGTAATTATCTCTTGCATCCATTACCGGAACAGGAAATTGTGATACTTTTCTTCCATATAGACGCTGCACTTGTTCATCTGCACCTCTTATTGTGGCAGTAGAAGCTATAATTTTAGGACCATAACCATCATATTGACATAAATAATCCACTGCTAACTCATATAATCCAGTAAGAGAACCTAATGGACCGCTAATTAAATGTAATTCATCTTGAATAATTAGTTCTGGAGGGATTAATCTATCTATCTCAGTTGTTTCAACCCTTTGCTTATTTACTATTCGATAACAAGGGTGATCCATGTTATTTACAAATCCTTCAATTGGATCGTAATGTGTTTTCATACCAAATAACTCACAAAAGCGCTTATTCCATGCAATTTGAGCTATTTTATCAACTGTTCCTATCACTATTGATGGTACGAAATTATAAATGACTTCATCCACCGTATAAGCTGGTATTCCACCATTGCTAGAAAAATAACATTCCCTATTACTACACATAATTCTTTGGCTATGGTCATCAAAGTGATAATCATTCGCTGTTAACTGTGATCCACACCAAGGACAATGCTGTAATTGCATAGGATTTCCTTTTTTGACTTCATTTCCATCCTTAATTTGTTGCAACTTTTCTTTTGCATCTTCAATATAGTTGGGAGTTGAATCTTGTCCTATCCATAAACCAATAGAGAAAGGCTCTATTCCCCATTTGTTTGGATTTTGTTTTCTTACATACTCTGCAGCACATATCATAGCAGTAGCACGCTGAAATTGCTGAGTTGTCAATAATCTTAATGTATACCTCATAAAAACAGTAACACCAGCATACGTTTCTCTCTGATAAGCTACTCCATTTAATCTTCTTAAACCCATAAGATATGCTGCCACACCTAAATATGCTTCCGTTTTCCCTCCACCAGTTGGAAACCATAATAAATCAACAACATTTCGATCTTCATGGCTACGATCACTCACTCCATCTATATTCATTAAGATAAAAACTAATTGAAACAATCTCCAGGAGCCATCAAACACTGGTTTAAGTCTCTTACCACTCGAACGGAATTCCAATGCACTTCTTGACTGTCCTTGTTGAATAGCCATAACTTTATTAGCAAATTGAAAAGCTTGATAATTCTTATCGTCTGTAACAACTGCATGAATACCATTTTCAATTCTAGCTATTATATGTGCTACATTCTGCAGATTCTTATCAACAATACAATGTAAATGTTGAGGTACATGCTCGTATCTATTTTTTTGTTTATCAACCCAATGTTTGTATGAATACACAATTAAAGATAAATTACTTTTCAATGTACTTTGGCTCATCCCAGCCAAATCCACCATAGATGTATTTAGTCCTTCAATCGTCCGATGTTCAACAATAGGTACCTCGGTATGTGGTAACCAAGTTGTTTCTAATAAACATTTATTATCAATAAAGCTGTAATTAACACCTACACCATGACCTATAGCAAATTCATTAACGTGACGGTATAATAACTCATCTCCTAGATTCCATTGATCTGCTTGTGAGCTGAACTTTATGATGGCTTCTTTCGCTACTTCTATTCTTATCTTCGTTTGAAACATAACCTCACTTTGGAGCGGATAACTATTCCTCCTATATCCATTTAACAAATAAAAGCTAACATGAAAAGTTCCATTTCTTTCTTTAACTTTACAACGCAATATACCTGGTTCTTCAAGTTGCCACTCTTTTGTTTCGGGAATTATACCTTCCAAAGAAAAATCTATTTGTTTTCGCTGATACTTTTCTTCATCATACATGCCCCAGGATACATTCACATTCATTGGAACTAGCTTATTTAAACGAAAGCTATACCCCATAGAAGAAGCACGAAATGGATTCTGATTAATAATTAATTCATCAACGCTTTCTGTATCCATTAATTCTTTTGTTTGAATGTCAAATTCCTCTTCATTTACCACTTCTGTAGTAGAGCCAAAAGGAACTAATTTACCAGTTAAATATAGAGACATAGGATTAGTCTTTCTACTTAATACTTCATCTTCCTCTATCGGACCAATGATAAACTTTTCAAATTGGTTTATGATATTCGTTCTTTGATTTAAATAAGTATTACGCTTTATATTTGATGATTGATTCATACTTTCAATCTCCTTTTTGCGTGTCTTAAACTAATTATATTGTACTATTTTCATATTATTAAATATATAGAATAAACCGAATATTAAAACGAAATTCCCATTTCTCTTTACTGAAATTATGTTTTTAACAATTATTCAACTCCAAAATAGAAGCAGGATCCAAAATGGATTCCTGCTTCTATTTTTAATATAAACTAACCTAAATTAGATTTAGAAATAATGTGCTAATACTTCTTCCGCTCAAAAAACCAATGCAAACGAAACTCACAAATCTGCTTAGTAAAATCAAACAAAATAGCCTTATCTTCTTCCGTAACATCAAACAAAACAGAAAACACACCGTTCTCTAACCCAACAAGCCCTTTCGAATCTCCACTCCACTTCTCCATCGGCATTGTACGTATCTTGTTCGCTACTTTTTTCTCGTTATAATCCCAAAGCGCTTGCGAAGATTTGTCGCTGAAATCGATCTTTTTGCGATAATCTTTTTCCATTAAGTACTGATGGAAGAAAGATGCTGCCTCTGTATCAGATATTGGCTTCATCCAATTATCGGCACCGCGTTCAAGCATAGCCAGCAATAGCACCATTTTATAGCTCTTCGTCATTCCTGTCCGTTCTACCTCATAAAACCATTCATCATAACGTTGGAAAACTTCTTGCTCTTTGTCAGTCAACTCCCCTGCCCATAGCAGAAAAGCAAAGTACGATTTAAACTCTTGTTTGAACATTAAACTGTCCTCTGACCCACGCATATGCATTTCCAAATAAGTCGGTCTTCTGCCAAGCTCCCTCTTCACTTGCTCGTAGCTGTTCTTCAACATCTCCTTGCGAGGCTTACGTTTCTTCGACAGTTCCTCGATTAATTGCTTCGCCTCTACATCAAGTTCTACAACACAGCCCTCCGGCAATATTGGCTTGCTTCCGACTTTTTTCTTTTTCGTTTCAGGCAAATAAAACATTGACTGCTTAATGTCTGCATTACGATAGTTGGCAATTAAGTCGATAATCACGCAATGTGTTTTTCCTTCCGCAAGACGCAGACCGCGGCCTATTTGCTGGGTAAATACCGTTAATGATTCTGTTGGGCGGGCGAACAATAATGTATCGACAGTCGGAATATCGACGCCTTCATTGAACAAGTCAACTGTCATAATGCAATCCAATGTGCCGTCCGCCAGTTGTCCGATTGCTTTGTTACGAGCAATGTTAGACTTTGAATGCAAACTGACTGCCTCTACACCATGTTTTTTGAAGTAGCTTGCTAGAAAGTCTGCCTGGACAATGCTTGAACAAAAAACGATTGTGCGTGTTTGACGATGCTTTAGCCACGCATTGAAAATCGTTTGTGCCACACTATCCTTCAATTGGGCAATCGCCAACTCCTCGGCATCATAACGTTGGCCGAGCCAGCGAATTTGTGAATAGTCGGTATCATCATAAACACCATAATAATGAAATGGAGACAGCCATTGTTTTTGGATTGCTTCAATAAAGTCAATTCGGTAGGCGACATTTCCGTCGCAGATTGCGTATATATCGCGGTAATCATTTCGGTCAGGCGTCGCTGTAATGCCGAGCAAAAATTGCGGTCGGAAATAGTGCAATACCTTTTGATACGTATTGGCTGCTGCATGATGGAATTCATCGACAATAATTAAATCGAAATCCTCTGGATCAAAAATCTCCAAGTGTCGCTTACGGCTCAATGTTTGGATTGAAGCAAAAATCACTTCCGCATCAGGATTTTTTTGCTTTCCATTATAAATACCTGTCGTCTTATCACTAATTACTCGTTTGAACGATGACTCTGCTTGATGCAGTATTTCCTCTAAATGCGCAATAAATAGGATTCGCTTAAAATGTTTGGCGAAAAAAGCTGCTAAATATGTTTTCCCAAGCCCGGTCGCCATCACAACCATTGCTTTGTCATAACCTTCTTCACGGCTATTTTCTAGCTCGGCTAATGCATCAATTTGCGCAAAGCGCGGTGAAATAAATGTATATGGCGCTGGCGGATCAGCGACTTCCTCTGGCTGAACCTGTTCGACCGGCAGCGTCATTTCCAATTCCTCGCGTTTAGTCCATGTTCTTGCTAAATTCGGATTTTTCTGATGAAAACTGTCATATTTAAACTTGTATTGCTTCAATGTTTCGGGATTAAGCGAAACAGTAGAGTCATGGTAAAAGACTTTCAAAAACTCTGAAACTACTTGTTCATACACTGATTCCTCAACACTCTCCTGCATTGAGATATTCCATTCGACACCAGCAGTCAGTGCTGATTTTGAAAGATTGGAGGAGCCGATAATAAAGCGCCCATCATCCTCATTTTCAAAAATATAAGCTTTGGGATGAAAGGATATCCCTTCACTTCTCCAAAGACGCAGCTCTATTGACGGATGAATCAATAACAAACGTTCCAATGCTTTAGGCTGCGTAATATATAAATAATCTCCTGTAACGACTTTAATTTCTGCACCGCGTTCAGCCGCTTCCTTCAATAGCGGCTCCAGCAGTTTCACTCCGGAGTCCATCACAAAAGATGTCAGTATGTAACATGATTTTGCCTCGCGAATGCTTTCTTCAAGCTTCGCGAGCAAATCATGGGTAATGAGTTGGACTGGACTACTCATCCTTAACCTCAATCAAATAAATCTTCTCTTCAAAACCGCCGCGTTTAGCAGCTTTTTCTTTTCGTACTTCTTCTAGCTTCTCCGGAGTAGAACCATGGCAATAAGTTAAAGCTTGAATGATTTCCAAAAGATCAGCTAATTCTTCTACAGCTTCTTCATCTGTAGTAGCTTCCAAATATTCGTTTAGCTCTTCCTTGCTTTTGATTTTCAGCTCTTTCACGTACTCCTCTTCATCTAAAATACGAGTAAAGAATTCCTTGCCTGTTTTTTCAATAATTTGCGGGATCAAGTCGCGCACTAGTTTGTTATGTACCGGCATGTCAGCACACCCTTTCAAGTTTGTCATTACCTTTAGTATAGAAAAATGAAAAGCATTTTTAAAGGAATTCAGCGAAACTTTAGTCGTATGTGTAATTTCCCAGAACAAAAGCGCAAGCGTCCCGTTTAGCACCGTATGAACTGGAGGCCGCCGACCAAGATAAAGGAAACACGAAGAACGACAGTGATTCGATGTTGACTTATCGAAGGGAGGTTGCCGAAGGGCAATAGGTGCTGGGCGCTGGAGCTAGACGTCAATACAATTTCTTCAATTTATACGCAATGTAGATTTTAATATTTTTTAAAACATTATAAAAACCATAGGCAACAATCGCCTATGGCTGTCTTGTTTACCGAATATCCAGCGGCCTGTTTCTGAGGAACTGCCAGAGAATCGGCGGGATGTGGTGGTAGAGCTGGACTTGGGCTCGTTCTACTTGTTTGTCATATGTATGTTTGGAGCAATTGATTTCGAGTGTTTCACCGTTAACGAAGGTGAGTGTTGGCATCGGGTCTTCACTTACTGAGATGACGTGCCTTGGGTTAATCCAGATGGTGTCGATTGAGGTTGGCGACATAGTCGGGATGAAGTAAATGCCGTTAAAAGCACAGATGATGATTGGCGGTTTTACTTTGTGATTATACTTGACGGCGCTAATTTTCTTTTTCGCCTCAAAGGTGGTGTTTCGTTCGAGACACGCTTCATTAATAAGAGAGTAATTGGTTTGAGTGCTGTAATACGTGCCTTTGACATCATAGATGATGCTTTCATAATGCATCACGCGTGCGTACTTAAATGCCATCGTCGCTTCATTTAATGCATACTGATTTTGGACTTTCAAAACTTCCACTCCTTCTTATTTAATTTTTCCACCTTTGTGATTAGCTTGGCAGATTGCGAAAACAGACAAATAGTCCTTTTTTACAAAGCCACCTCTATTATAACCATACTTTCATACCATTATTTTACATGATGTGACAAGATTTTTACGATATTGTGAAAGTATTATATTTCGTTGTTTTATAACAGATATACACTCTTTTAAACTAATTTTTAATGATTTTAACAACAACATCAACTTAATTACTATGTTTTTATTAAAATTTCAGACAAATTAGTAAATTTTCTGTTATAATACAACTACTTACATAAAAGGGGGAAAAACACTTGTATACGTTTCTAGGTGGAATTGCACTTTTAATTATTGGTTATTTTACTTACGGAAAGTTTGTAGAGCGAGTATTCGGCGTGAAGGAATCTCGTGCGACACCAGCTTATGTGAATGCGGACGGTGTCGATTATGTGCCAATGAGCACGAAGAAGAATTCATTGATTCAGCTTCTGAATATTGCTGGGACAGGTCCAGTATTCGGTCCGATTATGGGAGCGCTTTACGGACCAGTAGCGTTCATTTGGATCGTTGTAGGCTGTATTTTTGCCGGTGCTGTTCATGATTACTTAACAGGGATGATCTCCATCCGTAACCGCGGCGCTCATTTACCAGAGCTTGCGAGCCGCTTTTTAGGAAAAGTAATGAAGCATGTCGTAAACGCTTTCGCAGTACTTCTATTATTATTAGTCGGTACAGTATTCGTTTCTACTCCTGCTAGTCTTCTTCATGTCGTGATGGACGGCAAAGTGGCACTTACGATCATTATCGTTGCAATTTTTGCATATTATATTTTAGCTACATTATTACCGGTAGATAAAATCATTGGACGCCTGTATCCGTATTTCGGCGCTCTATTATTAATTAGCGCAGCTGGTGTCGGTATTGGCTTAGTCGTGACAGGCGCGGATATTCCTGAATTGACTTTGGAAAATTTCCACCCTGCTAACGCACCAATTTTACCATTATTATTCTTTACGATTTCTTGTGGAGCTTTATCTGGTTTCCACGCAACACAAACGCCGATCATTTCTCGTACGACAAAAAATGAAAAAGAAGGACGTAAAATTTTCTACGGCATGATGATCGCAGAAGGTGTCATCGCAATGATTTGGGCAGCTGCAGCAATGAGCATGTTCAACGGGTCAACTGGTTTGAACGAAATTTTAGCAAATGGAGGTCCTGGTGCTATCGTTCAAGAAGCATCTACGACGTTGCTTGGCGCAATCGGCGGAACACTAGCTGTACTTGGGGTTGTTGTATTGCCGATTACTTCCGGAGACACTGCTTTCCGAAGCGCACGTATGATTATCGCAGAGTACTTCAACATCGCCCAAAAGAAATTGTCAAGCCGTCTATGGATTGCGATTCCGTTATTCGCAATCTCAGCTGTTCTAACGCAAGTTGATTTTAACGTTTTATGGCGCTATTTCAACTGGGCCAACCAATCAACAGCCGTTATTGCCCTATTCGTCGGTGCAATGTACTTATATATCGCGAAGAAAAATTACTGGATCCCACTTATTCCGGGTTCATTCATGCTCATCATGGTTATTACCTACATTTTGAACGCGCAAATCGGCTTTGGACTTTCGTGGACCACGGCTTGGATTGGCGGTTTCGTCGGTGCAGCGATCCTGATTACGATTTTCTTCATCGCTGCCCGCAAAGCGCGCGCCAATAACTTGCCGCTGGATGAGGATGTCTCGCATTACAAAAAGATTGCCTAACAGAAAGCTGTTAGTCGCCTTAAAACCCCGCTGAAACAAACTTCAGCGGGGTTTTTCCGTAATTTAGCAATAACCCGTCAGAATCTATCTTCATTTCAAACGTTATAATAGAGAATATATACATAAAGACTACTAGGAGTGAACAGCATGATAAAAAACATACTATTTGATTTTGACGGCGTCATTATCGATTCAATGCCGCTTAAAACAGAAGGATTCAGAAGGATATTTAGTGATTTCGATCCGGAGGCTGTACAAAAAATATTGGATTACAATAATTTGAATGGAGGGTTATCGAGATACGTTAAAATCCGCTACTTCTTTGAAGAGATTTTATCCGCTCCGATCGAGGAAGATGAAGTGCTGCGTTATGCAGATAAGTTTTCTGCAATGATGAAGCAAGAACTGACGAACAAAGAGTTGCTTGTCGATGAAGTTATCAATTTTCTTAAAAATAATCACGAGAAATATCGTTTACATATCGTTTCCGGTGCAGATGAAAAAGAACTGCAATACTTATGCAAAGAGCTTGGTGTAGATTCGTATTTTCTGTCTATCCACGGCTCTCCGACACATAAAAATGACCTCGTGAAGCAATTATTAACTGAGCATAATTACGATCCGTCAGAAACGATTTTAATAGGCGATTCAATTAATGACCATGAAGCAGCCGAAGTAAACGCGATCGGATTCTACGGATATAACAACCCTGATTTAAAAGCATTAACATCCAATTATTTAAACCATATTGACGACCTTCCCCTATGAAATATGCTAATGGCGGTAATACATAAGCTATGTATTGCCGCCATCTCTCTTCTTTATAAAAATTTTGTATGTATCCGTGTTGCCGGTGTCCCTTCAAAGTTCTCATCCAACAGTTCCTCATGCAACGTATCTTCAAAAACGAGCATTTTTCCAGGTAGAATGAATATAAAAATATTCCCCGCTTTCAGTTGTTCATAATACACTTCCGCTTCCTTTTCAGAAACATCCAATAGCTGCTGCACTTCCTCTACATTCGCTTCTTGATCGGTCTTCAAGAAAATAACGGCCTTCAAACGATCGAGGAAATCTTTCTGATCATCCAACGTTTCATATCGCAGCCCGCCATTCACTTCTTCTAATATACGTTCCTCCGTATCGGCGACAATAATGAGTTCGTCTTCTTTATACCCTTGCTGTTTCAATTTCTGCACTTGCTCTGCTACTTCTTGACGCTCTTTAAATGGACCAAAAATTCCTCCGTTCATACCGTACACTCCTTTGCATCAGTTACTAACATTATTCCCAGTTTGTTTTGGAAAAACCAGCACCTATCATTTTGGAATAATAAGAAAAAACACCATTCTTGTGATACCATTAAATGGAGATGCTTCCTTCCACTAATGGGATTGTTAGCGAAAGACAGGCATAGATGAGCATTAGGGGGGCTTTGTTTGAGCAATAAAATCAAACTAGGGGAAATTGTTATCGCTTTAAGGAGAAAACTATTAACTGCTATTATAAGTAGTTTATTATTTGCTCTTTTTTTTACAATACTTGCACTATTTTTTACAACACCTGCTAGGTTTGATGGGGATCTTTTTTTTACTTTGTATTATTTAAACTTAATGATTGTCATTACTTTCGGAGTTCTTGTTTCCCTCTTTAGTGACTTTCTTAGCAAGGAAATGTCTAAAAAAACTTATACTCGTGAAATCATATCTTTCATATTTCATTGTGCAGGAGGAGCACCATTAAAAGCACTCGGTCTTGTTTCTGCTATCTTATTCTTTATTGTTGACCGCATACTAAAGAAGGTGAAGGTTGGATGGCTTTCAGTGATCATAGCGTTATTTATAGTGGTGCTTGTATTTATCATTATGATTCAATAACGAGATTTGATTATGGAACTATGAGGATTAAATAAGCACTTAGGGGGATGAAAATAGTTGCTTGAAACAGGAAGATGTCTGATCATGCCTTTTGGAAAAACAGATTTGCTTGATGTCAAAAAATTATTCATAAACGCCGAAGTAAGAAAATTCCTCGGTGGCATCCGTCAAGAAGAATCCATACAAGAATTATTTGATGATATGCTAAATTCGAGTGATCGTTCCTCCTTTTATTGGGTTATTAGAGAAAAAAATACGGATGCATTTATTGGTTTAGTTTCACTTGACCCTCATCACGATGGCGTACACCTTGAAATTTCATATCAATTATTACCGAATTGGTGGAAAAAAGGCTATGCAACTGAAGTGGTCCACATGATCATTAATTATGCCTTTAACGAATTACACCTTACAAAGGTAGTAGCTGAGACACAAACTGCAAACAAGAACTCTTGTAAGCTTTTAGAAAGATTAGGTATGGAATTAGAACAGACAATTACTAGATTTGGAGCCGAGCAAGGCATTTATTCCATAAAAAACTATAATTATGGATTAAATAAAGGAGAAAGGCAATGAGTGAATCATTTATTGAACAAGTACATTATATTAGGATACCTGTAAAAGATTTGGAATTGTCTGCGCAATGGTATAGAGATATTTTAGGACTCCAGTTACTTAAACAAAGCAATACAGCCATTCCCTATCTGGAGATGGCTGTATTGCTTTTTCATAGTTTAATTGGCCTTTCTTATAACCGGATTAAGCACCATCAGCAACACGATGATAGCGCCGGCTGCTGCAATCGCAAGGAACATTTGCTGTACATTTAGGACAACTAATATGAATCCAGTCAGCATTAAAGCGACAGGGCTTACACTTTCGAGCAATACATTGACAGTGCTTTGCGAACGTCCAATCACCTCTCTCGGCACTTTCACCATAAATAATGAGCTAAGTGAAATATTGACTAATGGACTTCCGATGCCGACAATCGCAATCAACAGACAACTTAGTACAAAATTACCGCTAAAACTCAATAAGGCAAATCCTGCGAACATACAAACAAGACCACTGATAATGGGTACAATTTTAGGCAACCGCAGCATAAAGTTGATAACGATGGAACCGAGAAATATACCAATGAAGAAGGCAATTTCAATCGCTGCAAGCTCTGCCGCACTTTTAGCATAAATCGGCAGCAAAATTTCAACTGGGGCAAAAATAAAATTAATGAGTACTAAATAAAAAATTAATCCCCGTAAAATCGGTTCCTTCATAATCGTGCGGAATCCTTCCTTTAAATCCTTCATAAACACTGTTTTGTTCAATCTCTCTTCATGAACCTTCTCTGTTAATTCTTTTTGCTTAATAAACGATATAAAGATAATCGAGATGAAGAAGGCGGCTGCTTGAAATAGAAAGCCAAGCTGCAAGCTAATCGCCAGCAAAACACCGGCAATGGCTGGTGCCAGCAATCCAGATGCGACCTGGACAGTCGAAGAAACACTTTGGGCGCGCGGAATGAGCTGCGCTGGTACATGTCGAAAAAACAAAATAGGAAGCGAAAAATCATGAAGTAAACGGTTGCTCCATGCTTCAAGCAGGCGCTATAGAACAAGGAGTGTCAGTCCTAGGCCAAAATAAGCTCGGCATTCCTTTTTATGAAACGAATGCTCCATAGCTGAATCTGATTACGTGGTATTATAAAAGAACACGAAAAAACTGACTAATTCGTCTTAGTCAGTTTTTGCTTATTATTTACATACATGGTAGGCAAGTAACTTTTGAATTTCGACAATGCTGTTGCCTTTTTTGAACGTTTTCTCAATCGGAGTCGTTGAGCTTGAAATGTAAATTTTCAGCTCAGCATCTAAGTCAAAGGTTCCGGCCGTCTCCGTGCTGAAATGTGAAATACTTTTATACGGAATCGAATGATACTCTACTTTTTTCCCTGTCATTCCTTGCTTATCGGCAAAAATAAGACGTTTATCTGTGAAAATGATCAAGTCGCGAATTAGCTTATACGCTTGCTCAATATTCTCGCCCGGAAACAGCACATCCTTTAAATCCTCAGCAACAGCTTTAACATCAACCGATGATGAGTTCCCTAACAATCCATCCATAAATCCCATAAATATAACCTCCTCGTAAATACCTATACAATAATCTTAGCAAACAACCTGGCAATATATGTGTCACATTGAAATTTATCTTATGGAAAATTATGCTATCATGGAAATTGAGGTGAAATTATGAAAATAAACCATCTATTATTCTCTGTTTCAGATTTAGAAAAATCAATCCGCTTTTATGAGCAAGTATTTAACGCAAAGCTATTAGTAAAAGGCAGAAGCACCGCCTACTTTGACTTAGACGGATTATGGCTGGCCTTGAATGAAGAAAAGAACATTGAACGCAACACCCAGTCATATACGCACATTGCTTTTTCTATTGAAGAGTCGGAAATTGAGGCAATGTATGAAAAATTACAGCGTCTGAGCGTGAACATTTTGTCCGGCAGAGAACGAAGTATCCATGATAAGAAGTCGATTTACTTCACAGATTTAGACGGTCACAAATTCGAATTTCACACAGGTACGTTGCAAAATCGATTGGATTATTACAAGCAGGAAAAAGGGCATATGGAGTTTTATGATGAATAAATATTGTCGAAATACTCTCCACCAAATACAAGTCGCTGTAACGACCTTAATTGAAGTAATGGATACATTAGAGAAGGAAGATTTGCATAAACGTCCAACATTAGACAAGTATTCAGTCGGAGAATTGCTGAATCACATAACAACAATTTGCAGTGCAGACATGCTCATTTCCACTGGAGCTTCACAGGAGCAAATACAAAATTTTTACGCTGAAGTAACGTATTCATCATTGGCAGAAATGAAAGTGGCACTCATGAAAAATTATTATGTGCTACAAAAACATTATTCCAATCTGACAGAAGATGAGCTTTTTACAAAAAGTAGCTCCTATTGGGGTGTGACGTATACAAAATACGAATGGTTACTGGAAATATTGGCTCACCTGTATCATCATCGCGGGCAATTGCATGCGATACTCGTTCATTGTTATCAACTAGACCCTAAAGTAGCTTTATTCGAATAGAGGAAGGTGTATTATATGAAAACCAGTTGGAATGCAAACTTATATGATACGAAGCACGGCTTTGTTTCTAAATATGGAAATGAACTAGTAGACCTGCTTGCCCCAGTTGCCGGCGAGCGTATTCTTGATCTTGGCTGTGGTACAGGCGATTTAGCGAAAAGGTTAACTGAATTAGAAGTTGAAGTAGTTGGTGTCGATCAGTCGGAATCAATGGTACAGCAAGCAAAAGCCAAGTATCCGGAGATTGCTTTCGAGGTCCAAGATGCGACGAAGCTGCCGTATGACAATGAATTTGATGCAGTCTTCTCCAATGCCGTACTTCATTGGGTCAAAGAGCCGGAGCAGGCACTCGCCGGAATTTACCGAAGCCTAAAGCCAGGTGGAAGATTTGTAGCAGAGTTCGGCGGCAAAGACAATGTTCAGGCAATCATTTCAGCCATTATCTCGCAGCTCCCGGAATTCGCAGCCAACCAGTTCCCATGGTACTACCCGAGTATCGGCGAATACGCGACATTAATGGAAACAGCGGGCTTTCGCGTCACGTTTGCCTGTCATTTTGACCGACCAACACCGCTTGATGGCGAAAATGGGTTACGCAACTGGATTGACATGTTCGCCGGCAGCTTTTTTGAAGGCATTTCTACCGAGCAACAAGCCTTTATTATTGAAAAAGTCGAAGAGCAACTGAAACCTGTTCTGTTCGTTGACGGAAAATGGATTGCCGACTATAAAAGATTGCGTGTAGTAGGGATAAAATGAAGAATTGAAGTCCGGCAGTTTGCGCTTAGCTGCCGGATTCATCCGAATTTCATCATCATTCATCCGCTTTTGAAATTAATTCGTCCGAGCTTCATAAGAATTCGTCCACTTTCGAAGACAATTCCTCCACATCCCGAAATAATTCTTCCACTTTTCAAAATAATTAAGCCGAATATAGGACAAAGTATCATCCCCCAGCAACTTCACGCTTCAACTGCTCAACATCAAACCCAGCATCACGAAGCTTCAACTCTGCATCCTCTTCAATCAGTTCCTTCAACAATGTCATCACCGGATCAAAGTCGGTATGCTTGCCAATCATGAAGCTCATCCGATGCTCGACATCAAGCCACGTGCTAATATCCGCTTCGTTATGCTGAATTTGTGCTTCTAGTTTATCAAGCGCATTGGCGACCTTTGCCTCAAACGTTTCTTTATGCTCAAACTCCATCCAAAGCTGATATACATCCTCGCCTAAGCTGTCCGGCAGCATATCGCGTATTTTCTCGATTGCTTTTAGCTCGTTCACTTGCTTCTGCTTCTTCAGCTCGGTATCATTCATCGTATCAAAGGCTGGAATATCGTGCGCCTCCGCTTCCACCAAATCATGTACAATAATCATCTTCAGCAATTTCGTGCTGTCAACTTTCCGAACCAAATACGGCTCAATCAGCATCGCCATCAGCGACACTCGCCACGTATGCTCTGCAACACTTTCTTGCCTGCCATCCGACAGCCAGCTATGTCGCAGCTCGCTCTTTAGCTTTTCGCCGAGCTTAATTACCTCTAGAATTTGCACTAAATTGTCTCTCATGGATGCTCCTCCAAATAGTTACCACTTTATCCTATCATACCGAAAGTTTTGCCGACATTATTCCAAAATCGCTCAATTGAACGAAAGGCCGGTTTTATTTTCGGTGCTCTATCCGGGATGCAGACGCTCTTTAATAAGCATTGACGCTCTATCATCCTAGTCTCGAGCTCTATAATTTGCTTTCGCGCTCTATCATTAGCTCCTCGCGCCCTATAATTTGATTTTGCGCTCTATCATTGCCGGTTCGCACTCTATCATCCTATTAATATCGCAATTTTTCGAGCCAAAACGTAAATCCTACTATTTATTGATCACCTTCTTCGAGAAAACTTACAAATTTGGCTGGCTTTTCATTAAATTCCTTTTCCCCGGCGGTATTTTCTTTCAATTGAACGAACGGCCGGTTACTATTGCTGTTCGAGGGTGCTATTCCCATCGCGAAGACGCTATTCTTTAATTGACCGCTCTATCGACTTACACGACGACGCTATTTTTTCATCCACCGCGCTATTGTCCTCGGTGACGACGCTATTTTTTCGATAACCGCGCTATCTTTCCCAGCGACGACGCTATCCGCTTCTTCAGCGCGCTATCGCCGACACGAAGGCGCAATTTTTTCAAGCAAGAGTCTATAAATCTTTAAAAATACGGCAAAAAACCGCCAATTCATCATCAGCGGCTTACTTTTTTACTCAATTTCTCTAATTCCAGCAGTTTTTCATCGCATAGCAACTCATTCAATCGGTATCGGTCATCTAAGATCTCGAGCAAAATGTCTTGCTTCTGCTCAAAACCCAAATCGGAACGCAACACGAACTCCCGAGCTTTCCCCAAAAAGTCAGAATACACAATCCAAGAAGCATCAAATTGATGCTCTAGCTCTTTTTTCAGCTTACGCGTCAGCTTTGGACTTGCTCCACTTGATGTGACGGCGATTTGCAAGTTGCCTCGTCTCACAGTTGCTGGAAACAGCACATTGCCGCTATTCGCTTCATCAACAACGCAAACGAGCTGATGAGCAGGAAGCGCCGCGCGCAATGCTTGGTTCGCCTCATGGTCATTCGTCGCCAGCACCACGAGCAGCGCCTCAGCAAAATCTTCTGCAACAGCTTTGCGCTCAATCAAGCGATAACCAGGCTCCTCGGCTAGCGCAAGTACTTCCTCAGAGAATTGTGGTGCGATAATTGTAATTGCTGCTTGCTCACCGCCCAGTACTCGTGCTTTGCGGGCAGCAATTCTGCCGCCACCGGCAATCACAACCGAGCGATCTTTCAAGTCAATAATTAGAGGCTGCATGTATGTCTACACTTCCTTTCCCTGAAGCTCTCGCTACCACTAACTCTTTAATCGCCGCATGTCTGCTTAATGCATCAGCTGCAACAATCGATAACCCTGATTTATGCTTCTTTCTCACTGCGCTCTGCACCTCGGATAACAGCAAGCCGCCAAACAGCAAATACGGCACGACAACAATCGAACCGCTCGCTTCATCGCAAATCTGCTCCAATCCGTCAGCAAAACTTGGCTCCGCAGCAGCCAAATAGCACACATTAACCCGCTCAACACCAAGCCGTGATTGAAGCCCGGAAGCAATCACGGCAAAATCGCGCTGAATACCCGCATCACTGCTGCCGCGTCCGACAAGCAGTAACGAATCTTGAGCAGACAGCAGTCCTGCTGTTCCCAGAATCAACTCAACCATCGCATCCAAAATCGACTCCTGCACCCCGAATGCTTCCAACAGCTTCACACTTACATGCGGATACTGCTCCTGCAACGTTCGCAGCACATCAGGAATATCATGCTTCATATGCCCAGCCGTCAGCAGGAAGATCGGCACGACATCAATGTTCATCGCACCTTGCTCGACACAGCGCTTGAAGCCCTCTTCAATTGAAGGCTCCGTCAGTTCGAGAAAGCTAATTTCCTGAATCGGTTCATTCACTTCATTTATCACACTTTGCAAAAATCGCTTCGCTTCCTCTGCTCCTTTTTTCGAGCGTGTCCCATGACCAACATATAAAATCGCCCGCATCTTTCGCTTACCTCACAACCGGTATTTGCGAGGCGATTTCTTCCTCAAACCAGTGCAATTTATCATGTAAAGAGACAACCTCACCAATGACAATCATACTAGGGTTGGCAATGCCTGATTCCTTCACAAGCTCCACAATGTTCGAAAGCGTTCCAACTACTTTTTGCTGATCGCGGTATGTGCCCCAATGAACGAGCGCAATCGGCGTTTCTTCCGATTTGCCATTTTGCACAAGCTTACTCACAATGCTTGGCAGATGCGACACACCCATATAAACACAAATTGTATCAACAGCCTTCGCTAAATGCTCCCATTGATGGCTTGCTTCTTCATCACCAAGCTGATGACCAGTAATGAAAGCAAAGCTTTTGCTAAGCGTCCGGTGTGTGACCGGAATGCCGGCATAAGCAGAAGCCGCGATCCCAGACGTAATACCCGGCACAACTTCAAAGTGAACATCGGCATTGGCACAAGCCTCTGCTTCCTCGCCGCCACGCCCGAAAACAAACGGATCGCCACCCTTTAAACGGACAACATTCAGGCCCTTCTTCGCATACTTCACAAGAAAATGGTTAATCGTCTCTTGCTTCATCGTATGATAATGCGGAAGCTTGCCGCAGTATATGAGCTGGGCATCTTTTTTTGCTAGTTTCAAAAGTTCAGGATTGATGAGGCGGTCGTAAAGCACGACATCCGCCTCTTGTAAACAACGCAAGCCTTTCACCGTTAATAAATCAGGATCGCCGGGACCTGCTCCGACTAAATATACTTTTCCAGCCATGCTTTACCACCCCTTCTCATCTTCGTCTAAAATATAGCCACTCCGCTTGCCAATTCGCTTCTTCTCGCGCATTGTGACATCGCGAATTTCCGGCGTGCTCAAGTAAAATTTCTCAAGCTCAACATCCAAATGGTTGAAAGCTGCATCATCATCCTCGGCATGAATGATGGCGACCACTTCCTTCTCTTCTAATTGCACTTCAAATCTATAAAGATACGCCATTAACTACCTGCTCCAATATCCCATCGTACACTTCTTGAATCGCCGGTAATCCTAAACGGTGCACAAAGTCAAAATATGATTCGCCGGCAGCTTTCTCCGACTTGAAATGAATCAACAATTTCTCAAGCACATTCGTTAGCTGCTCAGCGGGCACTTTTCCTTTTAACTTTTCATTGAATTTGCCGCCTGCATTCAATGTGCCACCTACGTATATTTCATATGCTTCAACCATTTTCTTTTCATGGTTACGCATTTTCATCCCTTGCAGACCAATATCAGCAATTTGACGCTGACCGCATGAGTTCGGGCAGCCGACCATATGCATTCTCACCGGCACATCCAGTTCAATACGCTGATCCAACTCTTCTGCGATTACACGCATGCGCTCTTTCGTTTCCACCAATGCCAGATTGCAATATTCAATACCTGTGCACGCAACCGAATGGCCAAGGAAAGAATTCGGATTGATCGTAATGCGCTTGAAAATCGGCTCAGCCAGCAATGCTTCGACATTTTCAGTCGGTATGTTTGGAATAATCAGATTTTGTGAGTTACATGTTCTAATCTCGCCATTACCGTACTTCCCTGAAATTCTAGCAAGCTCAAACACTTCATCAGCATCTAGTCGTCCGACTGGCACATTGAATCCGAGGAACTTCAAGCCTTCTTGCTTCTGATCATGAACACCGTAGAAATAACCAGCATTCCACTCTTGAACCGGCTCCTCACCTTTTGTCGGAAGCGGACCGATTAGTTCTGTAATTTTCTCTAAAAATTTCTCCGGTCCCCAATCAGCAACCAAGAACTTCAAGCGCGCCTGATGACGCTTTTCGCGGTAGCCGTAATCACGGAAAATCGTTGTAATCGCAATCGCTACCTCAAGTGTACGTTCCGGCTCAACGAAAGCATCTAATGTTTGCGCTAAAAACGGTCTTGAAGATAGACCGCCACCCACTTTAACATGGAAGCCTTTTTTCAGTTCACCATCGATTTCTTTCACTGCTGGCGTAAACGACAAGCAGTTAATTTCCGCATTCGATGCGTTTCTCAAATTGGCGCTAATTGACACTTTATATTTTCTCGGCAAATTAGAAAAGTCTTCATTGCGCTGGAAGAAATCATAAACCTCTTTTACAATCGGCGCCGTATCAAATAGCTCATCCGGGTCTAGACCGGCAATCGGGTTTCCGACAATTGTACGAGTAATATCGCCACACGCTCCTGCACTTGACAGTCCGACCGCTTCCAAACGGTTAAAAATATCCGGAACTTGATCGATTGTCAGCCAGTGAAACTGAACAGCTTGACGTGTCGTAATATCAAATACACCGCGGCCATAATCACGGGCAATGCCAGCAAGCGCCTCTACTTGCGGTTTTGTCAAAATCCCTGACGGCACATTGACACGCATCATGAAATAGCCGGCTTCTTTCGGTTTTTGCAAATAAAGCCCCGCCCATTTAAACAAATCCCATTGATCCTGCGGAATCGATTCAAAACCATCCTTCGCATATTGCGGGATATCGTCTAAAATTCGTAGTCCGTCCTTTTCTAACTTTGATAGTTCTGTTTTGTTCAGCTTCTCGTTGTCAGCCCAATGCTTTACGTATGCCAAATTGTTTCCCTCCTATATAACCTTCTTTTCAATTAAGTATTGTTTAATGATATTCACAGCTTCCTCTACACTTGCCAAATCCGAGCGAATTGTTATCTCAGGAGCTAGCGGCTCCTCATAAGGCGAATCGATGCCTGTAAAATCTTTAATTTCTCCGCGGCGTGCTTTCGCATATAACTGCTTCGGATCGCGGCGTTCGCATTCTTCAATCGGACAGTGAACGTACACTTCAATAAATTCTCCCTCAGCGAACAGATCACGCACTAGTTGGCGGTCGCTCCGGAACGGAGAAATAAATGCTGTTGTCACAATAGCGCCGCTGTCAACAAACAACTTCGCCACCTCACCAATTCGACGAATATTTTCCGAACGGTCTTCATCAGAAAAACCTAAATCTTTATTCAAGCCATGACGAATGTTATCTCCATCAAGGACATATTCACTAATCCCTTCCTGAAACAAATGGCTAGAAAATGCATTGGCGATTGTCGATTTGCCGGATCCCGATAAGCCAGTAAACCAAAGAACGCAGCTCCCATGTCCGTTATGTCTATGACGATCTTCTTTCGTAATCGCAGCTTCATGCCACGTAATATTGCTTGATTTGCTCAACACTACCCCTCCTATACTCTCGCTTCTGTTTTCAAGCCTTCAATAAGCACTTCGACCACTTCTTTGCGGCTGAATGTAGATGGCGGCAATTCGCCAGCACGCAGCAATTCGCGCACCTTAGTACCTGATAAAATTACGCGCTGCTCCGAGCCATGCGGACACGTTTTGTCAGAAGCCATTCCTTCGCAAGCGTGGCAATAAAAGCTATGTTCAAAAAACAGCGGCTTAATGCCAAGCTCTTCTTCCGTAAATTCGCTGAATATATGCTGCGCATCATATGTGCCGTAATAATCGCCGACACCGGCATGATCGCGCCCGACTATGAAATGCGAGCAGCCAAAGTTTTTACGGGCAATCGCATGAAAAATTGCTTCGCGCGGACCGGCATAACGCATCGCCGCTGGATAAACGCCGAACAGAACACGATTTTTAGGATAATAGTTTTCAAGCAAAACGCGATAGCTCTTCAGACGTACATCAGCAGGAATATCATCCGACTTAGTCTCGCCGACTAGAGGATTCAAAAATAAACCATCGACTGTCTCTAACGCTGCCTTCTGAATGTATTCATGTGCGCGATGCACCGGATTTCTCGTTTGGAAACCGACAACTGTTTTCCAGCCTTTTTCTTCGAATAGAGCGCGTGATTGTTCCGGCTCAAACCAAACATCAGCAGCCACTCCGCGGTCCGGCTTCTTCACAAGTACAACCTCACCGGCCACATACACATTGCCTCTTTCAAACAAGTGCTTCACACCCGGATGCGCTGCTTCTTCTGTCTTGTAAACCTCGCGCGCTTCTTTTTTCAAATCAGGAGTATACAGTTCGGAAATAGTAATGACGCCATAAGTAATGCCTTCATGCACTAACTTGACTGTTTCACCGATTTCAAGTCCCGATGCTGTCGTTTCTGTCACCGGCAAAGTTACCGGAATCGACCATACCGTACCATTTTCAAGGCGCATCTTTTCTACAACAGATTGATAATCATTTTTTCCTAAAAAGCCTGTTAGTGGACTAAACAAGCCTACGCCAATCAGTTCTAAATCGCTCAAGGCAATGGCATCTATGTTTATTTGTTTTTCAATCGTCTCTGTATTGAATGACGGATTATATGCATTGATTAGCTCGCCGCCATGTGGTTTCGGTATACTCATCTATTATTCTCCCTTTCTATTGCTTATTAATTGGTATGCAGACCGCACTCAGTTTTGCCGCTTCCGCTCCAGCGCCCTTCCCTGCTGTCGCCGTCATTGCTAACTGGTGATGTACAAGGAAAGCAGCCGATGCTCGGATAGCCGCGGTCATGCAATGCATTGTATGGCAATCCTTTTTCTCGGATATATGTCCACACTTCATCCCACGTCCAATGGATAATCGGGCAAATTTTCACATTTTGAAACTTAGCGTCTTCATTTAAAAATTGCGTATTGGCACGAGTCGGCGATTGCTCTCTCCGCAAACCGGAAATCCAAGCCTGCTTAGAAGACAGTGCTTCTTGAAGCGGGATTACCTTACGTATTTGACAGCAGCTGTTCGGCTCTCTTTTCCAAAGTGCTGGCCCATGCTGTTCCCGTTGTTCATCCAGTGTCAATGCAGGCAGCTTCCGCTCGATTTTCAGCTTCGGATAGCGAGCCTCCACCGCCTCAATGACGTCATACGTTTCAGGAAAATGAAGCCCTGTATCAAGAAAAACGATGTCAGCATCTGGCTTAATCTCACTAATCAGATCTATCAGCACCATCGCTTCTGCCCCAAAGCTTGAGGCATAAACGAGCTGTCCTTCTTCATACGTGTTGTACGCCCACTGAAGTACTGCCTTCGCCCCCTTTGTCTCATCATCACTCGGAAAAACTTTTTGCAAATCAATATTTACCATTTCTCGCATCTCCTCGGCTTAATAAAAAGGCAGTCTTCTCCCACGCATTCATGTATAACGTAAAAAAAGACCGCCTCTAGTTTGTCTAGTCAGCGCGTTTTATTGGATGGAAGGCGAACCTTCTCATTTTTCTCAATTTGTATTACTTTACCGTCTTGCACCACTAAGGTAATTGACCCGAATTTAACAGTCTCCAGCATTTTTTCCAGATGCTGAACGACAGCATCCCATTCAGACGATTTCAGAGTCGTTCGCCTCCTTTTCATAATCCAGTTTTAGCAATATTATGCATTTTCCCATAAGATTAAATTAATCCTACCATACTAATAAGATTTGTCAATATTAAATCACAAAAATTTCAGAATAATAAATCAAAACCATGATTATCAGTATGCGTAAAGCATAAAGCGTGCGACTATTGCCTCTATATTCTACAATTAGTGTAAAAACTTGGAGGGAATACAATGGCAGAACATCGTTTTCATTTAAAGGCTCATTGGCCGCATTCAAGCAAGGAAGCCGGCAATATTGAAGCTGGCAATCTCGTAACGCAAATCTCGATTCCGGCCGAAATGAACGGTCCCGGCATCGGAACTAATCCGGATGAAATGTTGCTTGGGGCAGCTTCGACATGCTACATCATTACCCTTGCCGTTATGCTCGAATATAAGAAACTCGAGAAAGTCGATTTAACAATGGAATCAGAGGGAATAGTCGAAGTTTCAGCTGGTGGCACACCTACTTACAAAAAAATCATCCATCGCCCGCTGCTTACGCTAAAAAGTGACGCGACAGACGAAGACATTGCCATTGCCCATAAACTTGCTGCAAAAGCAGAAGGCTCCTGCATGATCAGCCGTGCTCTAAAAGGCAATGTGGACATTACATCTGAGATTACTGTCATAAGAGCGTGAATCGGTCTTTTTCACCATGAATATACTACTTAGATTCAAAAAAAGCGGCGGGAGTATCTGATTAGAAACTCCTGCCGCTTCGTTGTATTCATAATTTCCCAGTGGAGAATTAAACCGCAACTTCGGCTTCTTCTTCCTCCGCTTCCTTTCTCTTCTCTTGCTCAGAGATAAATAAAGCACATGCTGTATCCCCCATGATATTCATAGCCGTACGCGCCATATCAAGCAGACGGTCAATACCAAGAATCAAGCCGATTCCTTCAACCGGAAGGCCAACAGATGACAACACCATCGCTAGCATAATCAAACCTACACCCGGCACACCTGCTGTACCGATACTTGCTAGCACAGCTGTTAACACAACAGTCAGTAACGCCGTGAAGTCTAATTGAACACCATATACTTGCGCGATGAAAATTGTCGCGACACCTTGCATAATTGATGTACCGTCCATATTGATTGTTGCCCCCAAAGGCTGAACAAAGCTGCTGATTGATTTCTTAACTCCCAATTTATTTTGGGCAAGATCCATCGAAACCGGTAATGTCGCACTGCTGCTTGATGTACTGAATGCTACACTCATCGCCGGTGCAAATTCCTTCAAGAACCAAATTGGACTTTTCTTAGCCAAGAACCAAATCGTGCCTCCATAAGTGACAATGCCATGAATCACAAGAGCGATCAAGACAACAAACATGTAGGCGCCCATTGCTTTCATAGCGCCAACTCCTTGACTTCCGACCGCTGTCGCAATCAGACCGAATGTTCCGTATGGAGCAAGTCGCATTACTAATTGCACTAAATACATCATGACATCGTTTCCTTGCTCAATTAAGCTGACAAGCCCTTTCGTTTTCTCACCTAGGGCAGTCAATGCAAGACCGACTAAAACAGACATCAAGATAATTTGCAGCATATTTCCGTCAGCAAACGCTTGAAATGGATTTGATGGAATAATATTTAGTAATGTATCTGTAACCGAAGTTGTTTCTGCTACTTCATAGCTCGCATTTTCTGTATCAAATGTTCCTTTCGTACCCGGCGATATGACAATCGCAAGTGACATCGCAATGATAATAGCAATCGCAGTTGTGGTTAAAAAGTAGCCAATAGTTTTCAAACCGATTCTTCCAAGTTTTTTCGGATCTCCTAAACCGGTGGTCCCTAAAATAATGGAGAATAAGACCAATGGAACTACAAGCATCTTAATGGAGCTAGTGAAGATTTTTCCAAGAGGATAAAACAAATAACTATCTAAATAAGTGAATAATGTCGGAGCATATAGATTTAATCCTAAACCTACCAACGCACCCAAAACTAGTGCAAGAAGAATTTTTTTCGTTGATTTCATTAACATCATCCTTTCTTAGTTGTAAAGATATGACTTCCCATTTCACTGCTTCATACGGCAATTCGTGATGCTATTCTAAAAATACAAATATTCAATCTTTAATGATAAATTTTTTTCAAGAATAATAAATCAATAAAGTTTGCTGTTTCATTAAAAAAATGCTTGTAACCGTTAAGAAGTGGATGAATATGAGAAGGAGATTAATAAATCAGTAGAACACAATTAGAATAATTTAATAAGGAATAGGTAGTTTTAACTATGTTTACCAGTTACATATATTATATTAAAATAATTAAATTTCGTAAAATGAAATCTTTTCCATTTTAATTTTTTATTGTTTTTTCGCCAGCTGTAAACGTTTTTAAGAGACATTTCTTTCGTAAAGACGAAAAATAAAAAGCACCCGAACAAAAATATTCGGAATGCCTTTTTTCTCACTCTTTCTAACGCAACTGAACCTTCACACCATTCTCAAAATCAGTCTCATTAATCAGCCAGTTATCGGATAAAATTTGCTTCAAGATAGCGAGTTGCTGTACATCGATTTGCAGACGTTCCACACCGTTTTCAGTCAAGTTATAATCGCGGTCAGCCAACTTGCCGAACTTCAGCTGCAGCAGCCTTTGCAAACCGTTAATCGTCACAAATCTCACCTGATAGCCGTCCTCAACAATTGAACGGAAAAACTTGCTGTCCTCCTCGGCAAACTGCCAAGAGCACATTGAAGTCGAAGTTCGTTTCAATATCGTCCCAAACACTGACATCCTTCTTCTCGATTTGAGTTAGCAACTCTTGATTGCTGACAGAATGACTGCGCAACGTCTCAATCATATACGCGATCGGTAAAGAAATTTGGTTTATTTCCATCATCAAATCTCCTTTTCATTATGTATATCGCTTTATCATAGCACAACAAAAGAGCATCCGAACCGAATGCCCTTTCTCTCGCTATATCACAAAATCAAAAAATACCTTGAGCTCTTTTGGCTTCACATAGATTGTATCGCCTTTTTGCAGTTGCAGTTCTTCACGGTTTTCCTTTGAAATTTCAACCTCAACCATTTCATCATTGTCCTTACGTTTTAATTCAACGCGCACAACCGGACCGACTGCATGGATATGGTCGACAACCGCTTCAATCGATGTGTCATCAGACGCTACCTTCTCAAGCAAGAAATCATGTGGACGTGTATAGCCGATACCATTACCGTCTTCCTCTTTCTCAAGACCGGGTACATCTAGCGCATAATTCCCGGTTTGCAACTTGCCATTGCGTACCTGTCCGGAGAATGTATTCACACTGCCGAGAAAATCATATACAAACGGATTGGCCGGATTTTCATATACTTCAGATGGACTGCCGATTTGCTCGATTTTTCCTTCATTCATGATAACGATACGGTCAGCAACATCCATCGCTTCTTCCTGGTCATGTGTTACGAACACACTCGTAATCGGAAAATCATTGTGAAGCTTACGGAGCCAGCGACGCAGCTCTTTACGCACTTTCGCATCTAAAGCGCCGAACGGTTCATCTAATAGCAGCACTCTCGGCTCGACCGCAAGTGACCTTGCCAGCGCAACCCTCTGCCTTTGTCCTCCTGACAGCTCATTCGGATAACGATCGCCGAACTGCTCAAGTTTAATCAACTTAAGAAGCTCCGTTACTTTTTCATCAATTGCCTGCTTGCTCGGTCTAAATTTTCGCGGGCGTACTCTAAGACCATAAGCGATATTTTCATAGATTGTCATATTGCGAAATAGCGCATAATGCTGGAATACAAAGCCTACTTGTCTTTCACCTATGCCGACATGCGACAAGTCCTGTTCATCGAATAAAACTTTTCCTTCATCCGGCACTTCCAGACCGGAAATAATTCGTAATAACGATGTTTTTCCCGAACCTGAAGGACCTAACAGCGCAACTAGTTCACCGCTCTTAATTTCTAGATTGATATCATGCAAAATTGGCGTATTGCCAAACGATTTTGAGATATTTTGAACCGAAATCGACATGAGTCATCCTCCTTATCCGACTTTCTTTGAACGATAGTTGCCTTTTCGCTCAATAATATTTTTTATAACAAGCGTTACAATCGCCATTAATGACATGAGTGATGCGACTGCAAAAGCCGCTGAAAACTGGTATTCGTTATACAAAATCTCAATGTGCAGCGGCATCGTATTCGTCAGGCCGCGAATATGTCCAGATACGACCGAGACAGCGCCGAATTCGCCAATCGCGCGGGCATTACACAAAATAATCCCGTAAAATAATCCCCATTTAATATTCGGCATTGTTACCTTCCAAAACGTTTTAAATCCTCCTGCACCAAGCACAAGTGATGCCTCTTCCTCTGAAGACCCTTGGCTTTGCATAAGCGGAATGAGCTCACGGGCAACAAACGGCATCGTGACAAACAAAGTCGCAAGTACAATGCCTGGCACCGCGAACAAAATTTTAATATCATTCGCTGCCAAATACGGACCGAGAAAACTGTTCGGACCATAGAGCAAAATAAAGATTAGACCAGCAATGATCGGCGAAACCGCGAACGGCAAATCAATCAATGTAATTAAAATGCTTTTACCCTTAAACTGATATTTAGAGATAGCCCAGGCAGCCGCTACACCAAAAATCGCATTGAGCGGCACGACAATCACCGCCACTAAAAGCGTCAGTTTTATAGCCGATAATGCATCCGGATGTGTAATTGAAGCAAGATACACATCCACTCCCTTTTCAAACGCCTTCACAAAAATCGCAACAAGTGGCAGCACGAGGAAAAGAGAAAGAAACAACAACGACACAGTGATTAATATAATGCGGACAAATAGTGGCTCTGAAGTTCTGCTTTTCACTGCTGTTTTTACCGCCTTTTTGCCTGCTTCCGTTTGAATTTGCATGTCTTTCCCCCTCCTTTATCCGTTCATAAATCTTCTGCTTGAATACCATTGCAAAAGATTAATGCACAGTAATATTACAAAAGTCGCCACTAGCATAACTGTCGCAATCGCTGTCGCTCCGACATAGTCATACTGCTCTAGCTTTGTCATAATAATGAACGGCGTGATTTCGGTTTTGAACGGCATATTTCCCGCAATGAAAACAACCGATCCATATTCCCCAAGCGCTCTCGCAAACGCCAATGTAAATCCGGTTAAAATCGCCGGCACCAGCTCCGGCAATATAACTTTCCGAAACGTCTGCAGCCTCGTCGCACCAAGAAGCGAAGACACTTCTTCCACTTCTTTTTCGATATTTTCAAGTACTGGCTGCACCGTCCGAACGACAAACGGTAAGCCGATAAACACAAGTGCAATCATAATACCAAGCGGTGTAAATGCAATTCGAAATGAAAAAAATTGCCCGATCCAACCGTTCTCTGCATATAACGTAGCCAGCACAATCCCTGCGACAGCAGTCGGCAAAGCAAACGGTAAATCGACAAGACTATCCAAAATTCGCTTTCCCGGGAAATGATAGCGTGTCAGCACCCAGGCAATCAGCACACCGAAAATCGCATTAATGATCGCTGCGGCAAACGCTGTCCCAAAGCTTAGCTTATAAGAAGCAACAGCCCGATCATCTGTCACCGTTTCCCAAAATCCGCTCCACCCAAGCGAAGTCGTATTTAGAAAAATCATCGCCAATGGAATGAGCACAAGCACACCCAAATATAAAATCGTAAAGCCCATCGTCAATCCGAATCCGGGCAATACGGTCGCTTTCCTGCCTACTTTTCTCTTCATCCTCATCCCTACTTTTCTAAAGACAATGACTTATAGAAGCATACGCCCCTATAAGTCATTGTCTTTATATTCCTTTACTGCTGATAAATTCCGTCAAATGTTCCGCCGTCATTGAAGTGAGTTGTTTGCGCTTTTGTCCAGCCGCCGAAGTCTTCATCAATTGTGACGAATTCGATTTCCTGGAACTGATCCGCATATTTTTTCAGCACTTCTTCATTACGAGGTCGGTAATAATTTTTCGCAGCGATTTCTTGGCCTTCCTCGCTATATAAATACTCTAAATAGGCTGTTGCTACTTCTCTCGTTCCTTTTTTTTCGGCGATTTTATCGACAACCGCTACAGGCGGTTCAGCTAAAATACTTAGTGACGGAGCGACAATTTCAAACTTATCTTCGCCAAGCTCGTTGATGGAAAGGAATGCTTCATTTTCCCATGCGATCAGCACATCGCCAATACCGCGCTCAACGAAGGTTTGTGTCGAACCACGCGCTCCGGAATCTAGCACCTCAACATTTTTGTAAAGCTTTTTCACGAAGTCTTTCACTTTTTTCTCATCATTATCATATTGCTTTGTAGCAAATGCCCATGCAGCTAAGTAGTTCCAGCGCGCGCCGCCTGATGTTTTCGGGTTCGGTGTAATAACCGAAACATCATCACGAATTAAGTCATCCCAGTCTTTAATATTTTTCGGATTACCCTTTTTCACCAAAAATACGATGGTCGAAGTATATGGTGTGGAATTATCCTCTAATTTGCCTTGCCAATCTTTTTCTAAAAGGCCCGCTTCCGCAATTGCGTCTATATCGTAAGCTAATGCCAATGTCACTACGTCTGCCTCATTTCCGTCAATAACAGAACGCCCTTGTTTCCCTGAGCCACCATGCGATTGATTAATCGTCACTTTCTGGCCGTGCTCGCTCTCCCATTGTTTCGCAAATGCTTGATTGAATTCATCATATAGTTCACGGGTCGGATCATACGATACATTCAATAGCTCAACCGGTTCTTTTGAAGCTTCTCCGGAAGTTTTCGATTTATTTTCGCTTGCTGATTCATCCGAACCGCATGCAGCCAGCACCCCTATAAGTAAAACTAGTGACGCTGATAATAACCACTTTTTCATTTTGGAACCCCCACATTCATTTTTCGTTTGATTGCTGCTGTTTAGAGAAAAAAGAAAGGCTCCTAACATGCAAAGTGAAAGACACACCTTGCATATTAAGAGCCTTCGGTTTTCCGATCAGCCAACAGTTTATTTTCTTATATCAAACTATAATACTCATTAATCCTAGTTGTCAACTAAGTTTTTGGGAAATTTTTATTTTTTTCCAAATTTTCTTCTCTAGCTTAATCCTTTTCAAATGCGGGGTGTTCTCTTAATGTCGGAAGAGTTATCATTAAATTCAGAGAAAAAAGGGAGAAATGCTCAGTTCCTCCCGAATATTATCATGCTTTTTGAACAATCGGCAAAAGCTCAAGCAAGTCATTAATCACATAATCCGCCTGAGCAAGCTCGTCCTCTTGAGCAAACTCGAAACGGCAACCTATTGCCAAAAAGCCGTTACATTTCGCTGCCTCTATGTCCGATAATCGATCACCTACTACCGCACCTTTTGTTATACCATATTTCTTCTTAATTGCCGCGACTAGATCACTCTTCTTCATCGTCGCAATCCGTTCTATACTAAATGTTTGTGTAACCCAGCAATCCAGTCGATAATAACTGACAATCGCCTGCAAATAAGCAGTTTGACCATTACTTGCGATAATAAGCTCATAGCCTTTTTCTTTTAGAGACTGAAGCATCTCTATCGTATTTGGATATAACGCGCCATTCCCTTCCTGTATATGCCGAATCAGCTGTTCATGAAAAATTTCATTCGCTTTGTTCCGTACAGTTACAGGCTGATTCGGCAAAAGTGTTGCCCAAACGTCAGGCAGCGGTACGCCGATAATCTTTCGATATGTATCAATAGGCGTTTTTTTCGACCATAATTCCCGTTCCCGCAAATATTCGAACGTGTCATGAAGTGCCGTCTCTAATATTTTATCCGTCTGAAAAAGTGTGCCATCCATGTCAAAAATGATGGCGAACTCCTCACAATTCAAATATTTTTCCATCGTCGCGACCGGAACTGAAAAACCATTTGGATTCGTTGCTACCTCCGTTTTCGTCACCTGAAAGCCAATCGATTCGTACAATTGAATATTCTCAGGCAGTTCGGCACGCACAAGACACTCGATTTTTTTTATCTCGTAATCTTTCGCGTAATTTTCGAGCCATGCAAGCATAGCTTTCGCTAATCCTTTTCCTCGTTTCTCCGGCTTCACAGATAGCCGTGAAAAATATAATGCCTGACCCTTTAGTTTGAACCGTACCGAACCTGCTGGCACACCATCAACTAAGCATAAAATCGCTTGTTCCTCCCCTGAACGATAAGCATTCAGCAGCTGATCGAGCGGCTCTGTCACAGCGCTTGAAGGCACCACTAAATTACGGTATTCCTCAAACGCTTCCCTCATCATCCTATGTACATCAAATAAATGCTCCTCTGCCGCTAAATGAATGTCCGTCTTCATAATTCCTCCCAATAAATTTAAATATTTCCAATCATAAAACCAGGTTAACATATACGGAATTATTTTTCTTAAAATTAAATTCCCCATCAAGGAAACCTCAAAATATAAAACTATATTTAGATTCCACTTTCTTTGTTTATTCGCCAATTTAACTATTTTCCTTCTCGGCCCCTTTTTATCGTTGGTAAAATTAGTTAAAATCAAATAAAGGAGGTCGCTACATATGGCAGCTTGTCAAAAATGTCACAAACAGTGGAGCTGGAAAGAGATCACAAAAAAATCTTTTACCTTCGAGATGAAAATGGACTGCCCTCATTGTGGTCAAGTTCAATACATGTCGGCAAAAGCTCGTAAAAAAGCAATCAATTTCGCTATGATTCTACAACTAATTTGGTTGCTTCCGCTCTTTCTAGGAGCAACATCCTACTTCACCATCATAAGTGTCTGCACCGCACTCATCATGAGCATCACCCTTAGCCCGTTTCTTTTAGAATTAAGCAACGAAGAAGAGCCTTTATGGTAAAGAACAAAAGCTGTCCGAAAAGCCAATGCTTTCCGGACAGCTTCTTTCTTATTGATTAAATACCGGAGAACGTTTCTCCAAGAAGGCTCTTACCCCTTCTTTCACATTGTCCGTTTCAAATACATCAGCAAATAGTTCGCGTTCAAGCGCAAGGCCTGTCTCTAAGTCTTTCTCAGCTCCTTTATTAACCGCTTGTTTAATGAAGCTTAAGGCATCAGCTGAGTATTGCGCGATTTTGCCGGCCAAAGCCTGTGCTGCCGCCAACCCTTCCCCGCTTGGCACAACTTGGTTCACTAAGCCAAGCTCCAATGCTTGCTGTGCTGTAATCGGGTCGCCTACAAACATTAATTCCTTCGCTTTAGATGGTCCGACGATACGAGGCAGTCTTTGTGTTCCGCCGCCGCCTGGGAATAGCCCTAACTTAATTTCAGGCAGTCCGATTTTCACATGCTCTTCTGCGATACGGATGTCGCACGTTAATGACAGCTCGCAACCGCCACCAAGCGCTAGACCATTCAGGCTTGCGATTGTCGGCTTAGGAAGATCCGCAATTTTATTCAACACTTCATGTACAGACGCATTTCGCTCGAGTTTCTCCGCTTTCGTGGCATTCATTTTTTGCGGAAATTCTTTAATGTCAGCTCCTGCCATGAAAGCTCTGCTGCCGTTGCCTGTCAATACAACAGCGCCGACTGCCGGGTTGGAAGCAAGCTCTGTAAAAATTCCATCCAACTCCTGCGTCACTTGGCTACTCAGCACATTCATAGGCGGATTATCGATTGTGACCGTCGCTACACGATTTTCAATTTCATATTTTACTAGTTCTCCCATTCTCAATTCCTCCTTATTTAGGCTGCATACGAATCGCGCCGTCCAAGCGGATTGTTTCGCCGTTTAGCATAGGATTTTCAATAATGCTAGCCGCAAGCTGCGCGTATTCTGTCGCTTTGCCCAATCTTGGCGGGAATGGCACCATTGCGCCAAGTGCCTCAATCGCTTTTTCCGGCAATCTTGAGAATAACGGCGTATCAATCAGTCCAGGCGCAATTGTCATGACACGGACTCCATCGCGGGCAAGATCGCGCGCCAGCGGCAATGTCATACCGACAACGCCTCCTTTAGAAGCGCTGTAAGCGACCTGCCCCATTTGACCTTCGAAAGCGGCGACAGAAGCTGTATTGATGATGACACCTCTTTCGCCTTCTTCATTCGGCTCGTTTTGTACCATTTTTTCTGCCGCTAAACGAGTGACGTTGAATGTACCGATTAAATTGACTTCAATTACTTTCGTGAAGCGGCCCAAATCATGTGCTACCCCTTTACTCACTACTTTTTCACCATTTCCGATGCCGGCACAGTTGACGACTGTATTGACCTTGCCGAATTTCTCTATTGTTTGCTGCACAGCCGCGCGAACGTCTTCTTCACTTGCGACATTCGCTTGAACAAAATGAAGCACTTCAGGTCCTAACTCTTCTAAAAGCGCCAAGCCTCTCTCAACATTCAAATCAATGACCGTCGCTTTGCCGCCATTGGCGACAATACGTCTCACTGTTGCCTCTCCTAATCCGGATGCGCCGCCTGTTACAATCGCTACTACATCTTTACTCTTCATAAATTTAGCCCCCTATTAATTAAATTCTTTCAATAATTGTTGCATTCGCCATGCCGGCGCCTTCGCATATTGCCTGCAAACCATACTTACCGCCTGTTCTTTCCAATTCATGCATTAATGTAATCATGACTCGTGCGCCGCTTGCCCCAAGCGGATGACCTAAAGCGATAGCACCGCCGTTTACGTTCAATTTCGCTGGATCTGCTTTGAGTTCTTCCATCCAGCAAAGCGGAACTGGCGCGAACGCTTCATTAACTTCATATAAATCAATGTCTTCAATTGACATACCGACTTTATCTAATGCCATTTTTGATGCTTCGATTGGACCTGTCAGCATCAAAGTAGGATCAGATCCGACAACTGTCCGGGAAATAATTTTGAACTTCGGCTTCAAGCCCAGTTCAAGCGCTTTTTCTTTTGACATAATTAATAGTGCAGCTGCACCGTCGCTCATTTGGCTTGCATTGCCGGCATGAATGACACCGTTTTCTTTAAACACCGTCGGAAGTGTCGCTAGCTTCTCAATCGTCGAACCTCGGCGCGGTCCTTCATCTTGTGTCACTAATGTTTTCGTGCCATCCTCAAGTGTCACTTCAACTGGCATAATCTCACGGTCGAAACGGCCTTCATTTTGCGCTTGAATGGCCCGGCGGTGACTTTCAAGTGAAAATTCATCTAGTTGCGTACGGCTGTAGCCCCATTTTTCCGCGATTCGCTCCGCTGACAAACCTTGATTGATCAGCTCGTAGCGCGACGCCAGCTCCGGACTGTTTTTCGAATTTTTTCGTGTCGAGCCCATCGGCACACGCGTCATGCTCTCGACTCCCCCGGCAATGACAATATCCATGTCACCACTTAAAATCGCCTGAGCCGCGAAGTGAACCGCCTGCTGGCTTGACCCACATTGTCTGTCAATCGTCGTGCCCGGCACATGAATCGGAAAATCTGCAATAAGAGCAGAAGAGCGCGCAATGTTCAACGCTTGCTCTTCAACCTGCGATACACAGCCGATAATAACATCTTGCACGATATCTTTAGAAACACCTGCGCGTTTCATCAGCTCACTTAGTACACCCGCAAGCAATTCATCCGGACGATTGTTACTGAAAACTCCTCTGCTTTTTCCGACCGGTGTTCTGACACCTTCTACAATAACCGCTTCTCTCATTCTCTTTTCCCCCTTATAATCCTAGTCTTTTCGCTACAATTTGCTTCATAACTTCATTAGATCCCGCATAAATTGACGTTACCGCGATATCACGGTATCTTCTCGCAATCGGGTATTCTTCCATGTAGCCATAGCCGCCATGAAACTGCATACATTGGCCGATGACACGCTTAGCCATTTCTGTCGTCCACCATTTTGCCATCGATACTTGTGTTGCAACATCTTTATTTGCCATATGCTGGACAATGAGATCGTCGAGGAACATGCGCCCAAGCTCGACCTCAGTTGCCATTTCGGCAATTTTAAATTGTGTATTTTGCAAGCTTGATAGCGTCTTGCCGAACATCGGGCGCTGTTTGACATATTCAATCGTCATTTTCAACGACTCTTCTGCTGCTGTTTGTGCCTGAATAACACACACTAGCCGCTCCTGCTGCAGTTTTTCCATTAAATAATAGAAACCTTTATTTTCTTGACCTAATAAATTTTCTGCCGGCACGATTGCATCTTCGAAAATCAATTCCGACGTATCAGCCGCATGCTGCCCGATTTTCTCCAGTTTTTTACCGCGCTTAAAGCCCGGTGTTCCTTCCTCGACAACAATGAGACTGATCCCTTTATGTCCGGCATTCATATCCGTTTTACAGGCGACAATGACAAGATTGGCTTTCAAACCGTTTGAAATGAACGTTTTCTCGCCGTTAATGACGTAATGATCGCCCTTCTTCACTGCTCTCGTTTGGATGTTGCCCAAATCGGAACCGGCACCCGGCTCGGTCATCGCAATTGCAGTCGACCATTCTCCGCTGACGCATTTTGGAATCCAACGGTCCTTTTGCTCTTCCGTTCCATAAGTCGCAATGTATGGAACGATAATATCATTATGAAGACCTGTTCCGATGCCGCTGGCTACCTTCTCAAACTCTTCTATTAAGACGACTGAATAAGCAAAGTCTGCATTAAAACCGCCATATTTCTCTTCCGCCCACGGTACGAGGAAACCTTGCTCGCCAAATTTACCCCACAAATCTTTCGGCGTGCTCCTCTGCTTCTCCCATTCATGGAAAAACGGTCTGACTTCCTTATCAAGAAACTTCCTTACAGACTCGCGAAAAATCTCATGCTCTTCTTTTAAATACTTATGTGCCATCCTCTTTTCACCCTCTATTACTAAAATTGTTCTGCTAATCTTATAGATGCAAGAACTGTGCCAACACAGAAAATGCTAAAATTCCCGTTTCAACCGAACCATTTTTGTATGAAATTAAGACACCAATAAAATCAAGTTGTGTGCGATGTTAAAATTAGGTAAAAAAAGTAAGACAATCTCTCTTATTTAATTCGAAATGCCACTTTTTCAAAATAATCGGCACAACCATTAAAACTGAACAAAAAAATGCACAGAATCCCACACCCCATGCATTTCTCAACAATCTATTTAACTAGTAATCCCGACCTTCGTCAGCTCTGCTAACGCATGGTCGTGCTCTTCTTTCAATTGGCGAACAACTTCGGCAATCGGCTGCACTTCTGTTATAGAGCCGACACCTTGTCCGGCAGACCATATATTTTTCCATGCTTTCGCTTCCTCGTCATGGACGACTTCAACTTTGTCCTTCTTCTTCAAATTGCTTACATCAAGACCGGCTTTAATGATGCTCTTCGTAAGGAAATTAGCATTCACACCGCTGATTGCATCTGTATAAATAATATCCTGTGTTGTTGATTCAATTATCATTTCTTTGTACTCTTCATCAGCTGCCGCTTCTTCCGTCGTAATGAAACGTGTGCCCATATAAGCAAAATCGGCACCTAGCGCTCTAGCCGACAGCACGTCACGGCCATTAGTCAGACAGCCCGCCAAAATGATGAGGCCGTCCCAAAATTGTCTAACCTCTGCAACAAACGCATACGGATTTAAAGTGCCTCCGTGTCCGCCCGCTCCGTTACAAACTAAAACAAGACCGTCCACACCAGCTTCTGCCGCTTTCTTCGCGTGCTTTGTACTGATGACATCCGAGAATACTTTACCACCGTATGAGTGAACAATTTCCACTTCCTTCACCGGCTTGCCTAGTGATGTAATGACAATTGGCGGCTGATATTTTTTAATGATTTCCAAGTCGCCTTCGTAGCGATGATTGGAAGAATGAACAATTAAATTGACACCCCAAGGCGCAATTTTTGCGTCCGGATTTTCTACCTTTAAGCGGCTCAATTCGCCAGTGATTTCTTCCATCCACTCAATCAATTGCTCTTCTGTGCGGGCGTTCAATAACGGAAACGTCCCGATTACACCTGATTTACAGCTTTCAATAACCATTTTCGGCTTTGAAATAATAAACATCGGAGAAACAATCACCGGCAACACCGTTTCATTTTTTACTTGTTCTAAAAATTCATTATGCATCTTACATTCCTCCTACGTAATAGATTGGTATTTTTTCAGCTTGTCATAGAGGACAGAACGACTGATTCCTAATAGCTGACATGCTTTGCTTTTATTGCCGTTCGCCATTTGTAGCGCCCGGTGGATCGCCAGTTGTTCGGCTTTTTCGAGAAGCGGCTGATCAGATGCACTCTCCTCATCTTCAAGAAACAGGTCATAGCCTGCTTTTTTTATAATATAATCCGGCAAATCGCCAAGTTCTACCTTGCCATTTTCAGCAAAAACCATCGCCCGCTCCCACACGTTGCGAAGCTCTCGGACATTGCCCGGCCAATCGTATTCCACAATCGCCTGTTCAAACATCGGATCCCAACCGGTTACACTCGTGCCATTCTTCTTGTTCAGTTCGCGAATAAACAGTTCGCTCAACAATAAAATATCCTTTTTCCGTTTTCGTAGCGGCGGAATCTCAAAGGAAATGACATTGAGTCGGTAAAAAAGATCCTCCCGAAATTCTCCCTCGGCAACCATTTTCTCAAGTGGGCGGTTCGTAGCGGCGATTATCCGGACATCCACCTTAATTCTTTCGGTACCTCCGACTCGGTAAAACTCTCTTTTTTGCAAAACACGAAGCAGCTTCGCCTGCAACTGAAGCGACATATCGCCTACTTCATCGAGAAATAAAGTGCCGCCATGCGCCAAATCAAACTTACCGATTTTCCCTTTATGCTTCGCTCCTGTAAACGCGCCTTCCTCATAGCCGAAAAACTCCGACTCAAGCAAATGCTCCGGGATGGCCGCACAGTTAACCGTAATGAATGGACCTTTACCAAATAGGCTAGCACTATGTATAGCGTGTGCGAACAGCTCCTTGCCGGTGCCGCTCTCCCCGCGGACCAAAATAGTCGTCCGGCCTTTTGCTGCTTTCATGCCGCTTCTCATCAGCTTTTCCATGAGCGGGTCATGAGTGACTATTTGATCAAATGTGAAACGCGATGTTTCAACCTTTTCCTTCACTTTCGTCGTTTCATAATTATCAAAGCTTTTCAGCAGCTCTTTTACTTCATGAAGCTGACGATATACAACTTTACCGATTGCACCGATTATCACCTTATCTTGATACACAGGGATGCGATGTACCATATATTTAATGCCCTTAATCTCTAGAAATTCGCTTATCTCTGCAACGCCTGTCTGCAGCACTTTCTCAAGTTGCAGCTGCGGCAGAACATTTTCCACTTGTGCCCTTTGAACATGGTCAGAAGTTAAATCGAATAACTCAATTAAAGATGGACTAATAAAAATAATTTCCTCTTTTTCATTGATCATCACAAGTCCGTCATAAGCATTATTGATAACGGATTGCAAAATTGTTTTCCACTTCTTTTCGCTTTCAAGCTCGGCAGTTAAATGCTCAAGCTCGGAAACATTTTGCAATAGTATAATGAAACCTTGTTGATCATCTGATATGTTGTATTTGGAGACCCGGACGATAAAATGTTCTGATTGAAAGCGCATACGAAAAGTTGCTTCTTTATCGCCCTCCATTGTTTTTATTTGAGGGATAATGTCTGCAAGACTGTGTTTTAGAAGTTCATTTTTTTGAATGCCGACATAGTCGGCAATGCGTTCATTTGCAAAAATAATGTTCTGATCCTCATCAGTCATAATTGCACCCAGATTGGATGTGAACAGTACCTTTTCTAGCTTTTCCTTTAAAAATTGCGTTTCCTGCACATAGTTCATGACCACATCCGTCTTTGTTATTAGACCTATCGGCTCGCCTTGCTTATTGACAACAATGCCGGTGCCGATGCGGCTCTTCATAATGAACGTGCTGAGTAATTCGGTATTGACGTCTTCCAAAATCGTTCCGACATCTTTTTTTATATAATCGCTAATCGGGGTTTCGTGACCAACATTCTCCATGATCATTTGATGGAGAGAGCTTCTTGTATATACACCAATCAACTTGCCGGTTGAATTAATGACAGGGATCGTATTCCATTTCGTATCCTTCATCATTTCTACAGCATCCAAAAAGGTATTGTGAGGAAACAAGCACTGCTCCATCGGTGTCATAATTTCCCTTACAAGCTTCACTGACAGCCCCCTTTCTCATTTTACAAAATATACCACTATAAAAATTTCGATAATCCATTAAGAAACTCCTTTATTTTTCCATAAAAATTTATCCGACAATTGTATGAATGCATACCAAAGAGACAGCTGTAAAAAGCTGCCTCTCATCTTATATAATCTTATTGATTACTAGTTTGCTGATCCAGCTCCTTCAAAGCTGTTTTTAAAATCTTTCCTGTGCGGTTTTTAGGAATTTCAGAAAGGAAGCTGACATAATCAGGCACCTTATATTCCGCCAATTGCTCGCTGCAGTAAGCGCGAATATCGTCCACAGTCAGTTCCGGATTTTTCGAGACGATATAGGCGACCGTCTTCTCACCGAAAACCGGGTCTGGTCTGCCGATGACAGAAGCTTCTACGACATCCGGATGTTTATAAATCACTTCTTCGATTTCGCGCGGATAAATGTTAAAGCCGCCGCGAATGACGAGGTCTTTTTTGCGGTCGACGATGAAATGGTAGCCTTCTTCATCGTAGTAGGCAAGATCGCCTGTATACAACCATCCATCCTTAATCGTATTAGCCGTTTCTTCCGGCTTTTTATAGTAGCCCTTCATCATATTCGGACCGGTGAAAATGATTTCTCCGACCATATGCGGCGGACATTCTTTACCGTCAGCATCAACGACTTTCAAATCAACACCCGGGATCGCGGAACCGACAGAGCCGATTTTCTTCGGCAAATCGCGCGGTGTTGTCATGAGCATTACTGTACTTTCCGTTAAGCCGTAGCCTTCGGAAATATCGACACCAAATGATTTATTCGTCTTATGCAATAGTTGCTCCGGAAGACTCGCCCCGCCGCAGCCTGCAACACGCAGTGCTGAAAAATCCATTTCATCCAGCTTCGGATTTTGTGCAAACATCGCATACATTGTCGGCACACCAAGGAACACAGTAATTTTATGTTCAGTAATGACTTTCAATGTTTCAACAGGGTGGAATCGTTCTTCTAAGTAAATCGTCGAGCCGTGAGCAATCGGAGATAAAAATCCTTGCAGCTTCGCATACGCATGGAAAAGCGGAAGTACACAAAGAATACGGTCCTCTGTCGTCAGCTTGTTCAGAACGGCAGCAGAGATTGTCATCCAATTTAAATTAGCATGCGTTATCATTGCTCCTTTAGGGCTGCCGGTCGTACCTGATGTATAAATGATTTGTGCGACAGATGAAGCTGATACTTGCAGCGGCGCGTTGATTGGTGACGGTGAGACAAGTTCTTCCCAAGAAGCATATTCTTCATCTTCTACGCTGAGACAGTAAATTTGCTTCACATTCTTAAATCCGGCTTTTGCCTGATCAATCACCGGTTTGACAATCGATTCAATCAGCAAAAATTGTGACTCTGAATCGTTGACAATATACGTGATTTCTTGTTCCTTGAATGACGGGTTAATCGGCACGACCGTTGCCCCATTCGCTAAAACGGCGAAATAAGACACGATATATTCAGGGCGATTCGTCATCATAAGCGAGACATGGACGCCTTCTTTCACACCGATATTTTTCAAGCCGGCAGCCACTTGAAAAACTTTCTCCTGCAGCTCTTTATATGTGGTGAATTGATTTCTGAAGTGGATGGCATTGTTATTCGGCAATCTTTCCGCAGAATTACACAATAAATCGACAATACTCATTATTTTCAACCTCCAATGGAATAGAGAATCGCCTTTCATCCTGCCGGTTCAGCAAGCTGAAAGGGCTTATTTGAGGTGCGGTTTAATTGACGATGACTTTTGAGCCAACTACGTCTTGGCACACTTTGACGATGACATCTTCCGGGATGCGGAAGCTTAATGCTGAAGGGTCAGCCAGAACAGCCGGAACTAGTTGCGGGATGTGTGCAGGGTCGATGTTAAAGTCAGCAAAATCAGCCGGCAAATCAATTTCTTCTCGTAAATTATTGATAATGGCGATGCTTTCTGCTAACAGTACTTGTGGATCATCGGAATCGCTTTGGACACCGATTGCTTGCGAGAATTCTTTAATTTTCGGCAAATAAAGCTGAGGCAAATGCGTTAACACGCGCGGCATTAACACGGCGTTCGCCAAACCATGAGGGATGCCGTATTTCGCGCCTAATGTGTGGGCAAGATTATGAATCGGAATCGCCGCCATTGCCAGCTGGAAGCTTGTGATGGCCATTGTGCTCGCCTGCAGCATAATCGCACGAGCTGCTACATTTGAACCATTTTTCACAGCTGTTTTTAAATTATTGACGATTAATTTTGCAGCATGGAGTGCAAAGGCATCCGACATTGTTGTGGACTTATTGGAAAAATAACCTTCAACCGCATGCGTCAATGCATCCATCCCTGTGAATGCCGTTACTTTCGGCGGAAGTCCGACAGTCAAATCCGGATCAAGAATCGCGATATCGGAATTCAAATACGGATTCATCAAGTTACATTTCACGCCAAGCAGCTCATTGTATACAACCGCAATTGAGGAAACCTCTGCCCCTGTACCGGCCGTAGTAGCAATGGAAATGTGCGGAACACCCAACGGCTGGGCTTCAGGCGATGTTTCAAGCAAATTGCCTGTCAAGGCTGCTTCTACATGATTGATTTTTCGACTATACGCCCATTTGACTGCTTTCGCCGTATCCAACACGCTTCCGCCGCCGATAGCAATAATTGAATCTCCGTTACATTCCTTGAAGTATTTAATCCCTTTGTTAATATTTGAAGACTTCGCATCTTGGTCGATATCATCGAACACGCCAGCCAATTGAATGCCGGGCACGATTTCAAAAATATTCTTGATTTTCTTCGTCAAGCCGGCAGCCGTAATCCCTTTATCAGCAAACAAAACCGGTCTTGTGCCGCCTAAATCTTTAATCAAATCCGGTACTAATATATGCGTTCCTGAACCGCTTTTAACGATTGTACGATGGGCAAATTCAAAATATGAAGTAGTTTTCATACCATCTCTCCTAATCTAAAATATTTTTACACTATAAAAGTTTTCTGCTGTCTAACCTTACACCTGCCACGCTTGGAGGCCTACAGGATGTAGGTCAGATCGGCGAAGACATGCGGCCGTGGCGCCCTTAGCCGATGTTCCCCTCTTGCCTCCCCCAAAGAAACAAAAACCGGGTTTCTCGTGTGGGGCCCTCACGATGAGAGTCACAGCGACGAAGATATGCGGACGTAGCGTTCTTAGCTTCAGCGGCCAGCCAGTTTTCATCTTAGAGTATCTTGTCAAATTCATGACTGATAAGTGATGAATTTGACAGCTCGAGGTCATAAGCGAACGGGCCGATTCCGCTTTTCGGTTCCCGCATGTCTCCTTTTTCATCGATGTGAATCTAAGAAGCATACTCATGATGAAAAAGAACCGGTGACGGTTTTTCTTTAAAAAATAAGACCAAGTGCCGGACGTTGATTGTTTTCTGCAGTCAACGAGGTTGTGATATTTTTCAGTTCCGTATACTCATTGAACACTTGAATACCTAGCTCACGGCCGATTCCGCTTTGCTTATAGCCTCCGAATGGCGCATCATTTCGGAATACATGCCAATCGTTGATCCAAACTGTTCCTGCTTTGATTTTTGTCGCGATTTCATTTGCTTTGTTCACATCGCGAGACCAAACGCCGCCAGATAACCCGTAAATTGTATCGTTGGCAATTTGAATCGCTTCTTCCTCAGTCGAATACTTAATGACTGCCAGGACCGGACCAAAAATTTCCTCACGGGCAATCTTCATGTCATTCGTCACATCAGCAAAAATTGTCGGCTCAATAAAGTAGCCATTGTCAACTTCCGGACCGGATGCACGCTTGCCTCCGCAAACCAATCTTGCCCCTTCATCAATGCCTGATTGAATGTAGCCGAGAACTTTCTCCATTTGCGACTCAGAAATGACCGGACCCATGCCTGTTGCAGGATTAAGCGGGTTGCCGAGCTTAATTTTCTTCGACGTTTCCGCTAATTGCTGAACAACTACATCGTAAATCGACTCATGGACAAGCAATCGTGTGCTCGCTTCGCAAACTTGACCTGAATGGAAAAACACACCCAATAAAATGCCCGGGATTGCCAGCTCCAAATCAGCATCTGGCAGCACGATACACGGGGCTTTCCCTCCTAATTCAAGTGTTACTTTTTTCAGCGTGCCAGCTGATTGCGCCATAATGTTTTTACCGACTTCTGTTGAACCTGTGAAAGCAATTTTATCTACTTCAGGATGTGTAACCAATGCCGATCCAACTTCTGAACCAGGTCCTGTCACGACATTTAGGACACCAGGAGGCAAGCCTGCTTCAACTGCAAGCTGAGCCAGTTTCAATGTACCAAGCGGCGTGTCAGAGGCCGGCTTCACAACGATGGAATTGCCCATCGCAATTGCAGGAGCAATTTTCCACATTGCCAGTACAAGTGGGAAATTGAATGGTGTGATCGCACCGACGACTCCTAAAGGCTCGCGCACTAACTGACTTCTGTTTGCGCCATATGCTTCAACTACTGGAAGCGTTTCAACAAAATTATATTTCAATGACATATTGGCTGTTTGATGCAGACATAGAACCATTTGTCCGATATCAGCGCCGCCAAGCTTACGCAATGTCGCGCCTGTGCTGATTCCCTCTAAATAAATCAGTTCTTGAGCATGCTGTCTGATTTTGCCGGCAAACTGAAGCATTACTTGCGCCCGCTCAGCCTGCGTTTTCTTCGACCATACGCCAGATTCGAAAACCTCTCTCGCATTGGAGACAGCTCTCTCAACATCCTCAGCTGAACCTTTAGCCACTTTAGCTACAACCTCTGAAGTCGCAGGATTGATGACATCAATCAATTCGCCGCTTGAACCTGGCACCCATTCACCATTAATGAATTGCGCAAAAACTTGTACTTGCACGTCTGTACTCATCGAATCTCCTCCTTTTTTATTCCATAATTAATTCTGTATTGTAGATTTCCTCTAATGTTTTTCCTTTTGCTCTTGAAAGCACCTCCATACGTGCCGTCAATTGCTTCAGCGCATACTCCATGCCTTTGCCTTCTTCAATGCCAAGCGGAGTCACTTTTTGCCCTTCTGGTCTTTCTGTCAGCATTTGCGCAATCGGCATCAGCTCGCCCAATCTCAGCTGAACGCGCTCAAAAAGTTCAGGCTGTTCACTAATCAGCCTTTGGATTAAAAATGTTCCAAAACCGATATGGCGCCCTTCATCTCGTTTTACATTGCGGATGCCTGCAATGAATCCTGGGAAAAGGTTCGCTTTCGATAAAGCTTCGTAAAAGAACCAATACCCCGTCTCTGCTAAAACACCTTCAGCAAAAATGTTATACGTAACAGCTGCATCGACTAATGCTTCATTCGATTGATCGACCAGTAATTTCTCCATTGTCGTCGGAAGCACTTCATCAAAAAGCTTCTTATAACCAGGCGTAATCAGATGCGACAAATCCTCCGTCACACCGATATTTTCAAGAAACAGACTGAAAAATTCGGCATGCTTCGCTTCTTCAAAAAGAAACGTCGTCAAATACATTTCTTCTTCAATCCAACCTTTTTTGGAAACAGCCATAATCATTGGCAAAATATCTGCTGTCACCGCTTCTTCGCCGCCAATGAATTGCGCAAACTGAGTAAGTACCTCTTTTTGTTGATCAGGAGTCAGCTTCTTCCAGTCTTCTTTATCTTGTGAAAAATCGATATCAACCGGATTCCAAATACCGGCCCTCTTCGCTTTTTGATACAGATTATAGGGCAGTGAACTTTTATTGACTGTTTGCTTGATCATTGCATACTCTCTCATTGCATTCCCTCCATAGCGTATTCAGTATTAGGACAAATCAAATGCGGAAGCACCTCATTTAGCGACGTATGGACTAGGGCTCTCTGGCTGAGAGTCACAACGGCGTTGCCACAGGACGTGGCGCATTTAGCCGTTGTTCCTATTCTCCCAAGATAAAAGAAACACGAAGAACGATAGCGATTCGATGTTTATTTATTGCAGGGAGATTGGCGAAGTACACTAGACGCTGAGGTGCTGAAGCTAGACGCCACTTCATCTATTTGAAGCGACTATCTACATAGAATCTGATGATTATTTCAAAACACAAAATAAAGCGCTTACACCATCCTTCTGCTAAATTATCGAAGATTCGTATTCCAGCTTCGATCAACTTTGTGTCCACACCACTATCATGCATTTATCGTGCCAAACTGATAGAATTAGAAAAATAAATTCATATTTTCCTAAACACGGACTGTATTGTTAGCGAAAGATGGAGCTCGCGCTTCCATCATATATTTCTATTTATAGAGTTGCAGTAAAACGTCTGTTACAAATTCACTCCCCTTGTGCACTTTTCGGACACTTTCAAAACTTAGCTGTAGGAAAGTCATTCAATTAGAAAAACCGTCACCGGTCCTTTTTCATTTATGATTCTGCTCCTTGAGCTCACTCCAATGAAAAAGGAGACATGCGGGAGGACTAAGAAAGGAACATCGGCTAAACCCGTCACGTCCTGTGACAACGCCGATATGACCAACATCCTGTTGGCCTCTGAGCATGGCAGGTGTAAGGTTAGACAGATTTCTAGGTTCAAAGTTATCCTTTTTTTACGAAAAACCGTCACCGGTCCTTTTTTATTTTGAATTCACTTCACTAGAAAAGAAGATATGCTGCGAATGCAAGACAGGACGGAGCAGCTAAAAGTGCCACGTCCTTAGGTTTCAATCACGCTACACATTTGCCCGTAAAGCTTTTTTCAAAATCTTTCCGGCTGCATTTCTCGGCAGTGCATCTGTAAATTCTACAATTCTCGGTTTTTTATAGGAGGTCATTTTTTCCTGACAATAAGCGATTACTTCCTGCGCTGTCAGCTCGGCTCCATCTTTTTTGACGACGATTGCTTTCACAACCTCGCCCCACGTCTCATCAGGCACTCCAATCACAGCACATTCGTGAATATCCGGATGCCCGTACAATATGTTTTCAATTTCAACCGGATAAATATTTTCGCCGCCGCTTATAATCATATCCTTCTTGCGGTCCACGACATAAATAAATCCTTCATCATCCATGCGCACTAAATCTCCACTATGGAACCAGCCGCCGCGAAAAGCTTCTTCTGTCGCTTCCGGATTTTTATAATATTCCTTCATTAGAGTTGGGCCGCGGTATACAATCTCTCCGACTTCACCAAGCGGTACATCATTCATCGCTTCATCTACGACGCGCACCTCGACATTGGCAATCGGCTTGCCGACAGACAGATTTTTGCGCATGGCGTCCTCCGGCAGCAGGCACGTCGTAACCGGGCTCATTTCACTTTGGCCGAACGGATCGTATAATTTCGCATTCGGGAAACATCTCAATATCTTTTCCTTTAACAGAATCGGACTTGGCGCGCTGCCGGCATAACAAGACTTTAATGATGTCAAGTCATAATCACCGATATTCGGCACACTGACGAGCATATGCCACATTGTCGGCGCCATAAACATCGTGTTGATTTTTTCTTTTTCGATTGTTTCCAAAACAGATGTCGGCTGAAATTGTGTATGAATGACAGTTGTCCCCTTTACCGGAGAAACTAGTGTCGAAAGAGCCGCAATATGAAATAATGGCGCAACAAGAAGCTGCTTATTGGAATCATCCATATTGGCATACGAAGCTCTGTTCATGCCGTTTATGCACAAATTTTGGTGCGTCAAAACAGCGCCTTTCGGTTGTCCGGTCGTACCTGATGTGTAAATGATGGAACATTCGCTGTAGCCATTCAGTTGCGGATTCGGCTTATATTCATACGTACGGTCAAAAATTGACGCATAGTTCAAGCTCTCCGGCATCATTGGATCACCGACTACAACCATTCTTTCAAGCTTCGGACATTTATATAAAATTGATTCAATCATTTCTACATATTGATGATTGACAAATAAAAGACGACAATCTGAGTGATTAATCATAAACGCCAATTCATCTGAATTCAGGCGAAAATTAAGAGGCACAGATACTGCTCCAGTTAAAGCAGTCGCATAAAATGCTTCAACAAACGGCAGTCCATTTAGCAGCAGTAAGCCAATTTTATCTTCATGTTTAATTCCGACATGCTTCATCCAACCAGCAAGATTTTCAACCTTCTTCTCTAGCTGTCCGTATGTGAGGCGCTCATCGCCAAATATAAACGCTTCTTTGTCCGGCACTTGATGAGCTGCACGTTTAACGATTTCCCCAACCAATAGTGAGCGTGATAATTGCAAATTGCTAGTTGTCATACAAAACCCCTCCAGATTGATAGTTTTAATACTACTCTATACATTTCTAACATTCTGGTGGTAAAACCTTCTTTCAAACAAATCTTTTCACCGCAATAACTGACAAAGTTCTTGACTTTATCGACATTTTACCCATTTTTCCCCATTTCTTGATTTTTCTGTAGATATTACGTTACATATTCCTATTATGAAACTAAAAAGAAGAAGATTTCTATGCTCTTTATGCTGATTGTAAAAGCTTTAGAATTCAGAAGCTGGTAAACTCCCGAGCCTAGAACTCATGGAAGCGATGTCGAAGTAAAACGAGGATTCAAGAATTTGAGGAAGGTAAGATTGAAATACATCAAATATTTTAAAGGAAAAATAAAAAGATGATTCCGTTCTATAAAGAAATCATCTTCTTGCTTTATTGGGCTATTTCTTTTCCTTCTGTATCTGTTCCAATTTCTCTTCAATGCGATTTAACTGCTCTCTCTTCTGTCTAGATGCGCGCCAAAAGTATATGATAAGGACAATAAAAACAATCGGAATCGCTAATGATATTAATTGAAATAATATATCTCCTATATTTAAGCTGATGCTAGTCGTCTCCATACAGTCTCCCTCAATATTTTTATTTTATTTAAATTATACCAAAATTCCCTCTATTAACCATTTCATTAGTATATAATTATTTAGAAACAATTTTTTAATTATGAGGTGATTCATATTCGAAATGCTTCATTGCTGATGATAGGCAATTTCATTATTGCCTTTGCGATGGCTACTTTTGCTTATGAAGCGTACACAGACTCCGAGACTGTGTTAAGCATTATTTTCGCTTCAACAAGTTTTGTCGTACTCGTCATTACTACTCTTTTATTTATATACAACCGGAAAAACAAACAACATTAAGTAAGACCAACCCGATTCATTTCGAGTTGGTCATCTATTATTTACAATAAACCGATCCATTTCCAATATGTAGCTGAGAATAGCAGAATCAACAGGAAGCCTGCTACCGTAAGCGGGATACCGGATTTCAGAAAGTCTTTTGCAGTGAAAGTGCCTGTACCATAAGCCAGCATGTTTTGCGGCGCATTGACCGGCAATAGAAAGCCGAAACTGATAACAAATTGCTGAATGATAATTAAACCGATTGTATCAAAATCGCCATTCATCGTTGTTGCAAGAGCAATGAATATTGGAATTAGAGCAGAGGCTAAGCTTGTCGCACTGGCAAAACCTAAATGGATAATGATATTAAAAACTGATAGTAAAGCGATCAGACCAAGAATCGGCATTCCTTCGATGCCCAATAAATCAAAGAAACCATTCGCCAGCCAAGTAGCCGCTTCCGTTGATAATAAAATCGTCCCTAATGAAATACCGACAGCGAACACAATGATTGTCCCCCACGGAATAGTTTTCTCAGCCTGTGCCCAATCAAACACCCCTATTTTAGGTGTCAGCATAATTGCAACTGCAATCAGTGTTACTGTCGTTGTATCAATATTATGGACAAACCCTTCTGTTGACCAGAAGAATAACAATAATATAGATATGCCGATTAATCGTTTTTCGACATTCGTTAAAATGCCGAGTTCATCCAATTGTTTTTTCACGAGATCTTGTCCGTTTGCGATCTCATCCGTTTCCGGCGGAATGACTTTTAGCATAATGAAATAGAGGAGAATTGACATGATGACCGACCAAGGTGCAGCGTATATAAACCATTCACCCCACGAAATGGTGACGCCGAATTTTTCTTCAATAAAGCCGAGAGCGACCATATTTTGAGCAGCTGCTGTTTTAATTCCGACATTCCAAATCGATATCGATTGCGCGGCTGTAATTATAAGAAGCGCAGCCAGCTTGCTTGTTTTCTCCATCCCGAACGCTGCTACCATCCCTAGCAGAATCGGAACAAGCGCACCTGCTCGGGCAGTTGCACTTGGAACAAATAAAGCGAGAATAAAAGAAACGAGAATTGCCCCAACAATAATTGCTTTCGTTTTCGAGCCGACTTTGGAAAGGATGACAAGCGCGATTCGTTTATGGAGATTAGTAGCCTGCATCGCTGCAGCAATAAACAATGCCCCAGCTACAAGCATGACAGCGGAATTACTGAAACCGGCCAATGCCATCTTCAACGCCGGACCTGTACCAAGAACTGCAGTCGGATCTTCAAGTGTCGGGCCCATTCCGAGAATGACAGCAATTAAACCAATAATCATCGCCGAACTTACCGGATAAGAGACTGCCTCAGACATCCATAAGATTATTGCAAATACTAAGATGGCCAATGCCCGGTGGCCGATTTCAGGGAGTGTTTCAGGAGTAGGCAATAATAGAATAATAATCATCGCTGCCGTAGCAGCAAAAAGCCAAAGGAATTTTCTCTCTTTCTTTTCTTCTGTCGAATTCATCTTTATTTCCCCCTTTGAAAAACTTGTGAAGTATTTCATCTATAATTATACCTGGAAATTAATAGATGAAATCGACATAATGTTACAATTTTCAGTATTTTAACCAACCTTTCGTGAACGCAAAAAAATCCCTCAGCCCGCTATGGCAGAATGAGGGATTTCAATTATTCACTAATATACATCGCCTGACTGCCCATCTGCACCCAAGCCTCTTCAAATTTTGCGCGATCAAGCGCAATATTCGTCTCTGATTTCATCGGATCATTGACGTATACGTAGTTATCATCATAACCGGTCATTACGACGCTATGCTGGCGATATGTCACCTGCATCGATCCTTCTTCTGTTTCCCATGTGAGAAACTGCTCATCCGGCAGTTGTTGGAATCTGGCATTTGTCAGCACCCAAACTGGATTGCCACCTTCAAGAGCAGCATACAAAGCTTCAGGCTTTTCACCGGTCAAGTTTTTCACTTTCCAAAACGAAGTGTATTTTTTTGCAAGCTTTATAATTGGCTCGACATACACACCTAAGCCGTCCTCATCAAGTGTATCCATTGCGCCGACAAAACCATCATGCATATTTCCTTTGAAGCCTTTACTTTCAAACGGTTCATAAACGATTTCATCCGCCAGCTCCATTTTGTCAATATCATAGCCTCTGTATTGCAAAATCATGGCTAAACTAGTAATCTCGCAACCTCTTGGCAACTCCGGATATTGAAGAACAAGTGGAACACTATCAACTTGCGCACTGCCTGTTAAGTCATTGTCAGCCAGAATACTGCAGCCTGACAATACCAGTACCGCAGACATAATCAATCCCATTAATTTTATTCTCATATAACCCCATTAAACCCCTATAATATTTTTAATATGTCGGATCTGTTCAATAGATATTTTACCATATATGTCAGCATTTTCTCGTGCACTTCGTCCAATATGATAAGATTTCCCCTTCGTCAAAGCTTTGACGGAATCGACGTTTTCTTTAGTAATCCCGCCGCCAATCAATATTTCCACTGAGGAATCAGATTGCTCAATCAATTGTTTCAATTTTGCGCTTCGTTCATTCAAGTCGCCATATCCGCCTGATGTCAAAATCGTATTGATAGACGGATAATCCATTAACGTCCGCAACCCTTCCTCTAAATCAAACAATTCATCAAAAGCCCGATGAAAGGTAACATTAAGCCCTTTGCTGACATGAAGCAATTTCTCGAGCATTTTTACATCAATGCGGCTATTTGCTTGCAGACAGCCAAACACCACTCCATCAGCTCCAATTTCCTTCACCGCTTCAATATCATACTTCATTACTTCCAGATCATAAGAAGAATAGCAAAAACTACTGCTCTTCGGCCGAATCATAACCCTAATCGGCAACGATACAGCTTCAACGCATTGCTCAATCATGCCGATGCTCGGTGTCAATCCGCCCTCTGAAAGCGCGCTCACCAATTCAATTCGATCTGCACCCGCCTTTTCGATCGCTACACAATCTTCCACACTCATCGCAATAACTTCAAGCATTTTCGCCACCTCAAATCTATATATCAAAAAAATTTTTATTTATCATTGACTACATCTTAAACAACTAAATACGTTATAAATTTATTATACCAAGAAAAATTCTAGTATTATTAGAATCTCACACATATTTTTTTCATTTTTTTTTTTGTAAATAAGGGTTATTGTTTTGTGCACCGGGTATATATTAGTAACGGGATGATAAAACATTCCGTTGAAGATAAACGGTGGTCGGTTGCTTAACTTACAGCATTGCACCTTGTAAAGAAAGGGTGTAATTTTTAAGCAAGATTGTTAAAGCAAACTCGTTAACATCTGTATGTGACAAAACGGTTTGATGAACGTTCAGACGTTCTGGAGCAAATGGTATTGTTATAACAATCGGGAGAACGATCCGTTAAACAAGGGGTATTCGAAAACCTGAAAACGTTATAACAAATAGGAACGCGATTCAAATCAATCGGCAGTTTATCAACATTCACTGCGAGCGAATGAAGAGGCTGCTAACAATAGTGAACGTTTTGAGAGCAAAAAGATGAATTAACTAATCATTTAAGAGGGTGTAGCGAAAATAAGCACACAAGACTCAAATAAACAGAGAAAGCAACCTGCCACCCATTCATACCGAATAAAGAGTGAGGCTTCCAAGCAAAGGAAGCCTCTTTAATTGTTTAGGAAATTATAAAAATCTACATTGTGTATAAGTTTAAAAACGCTGCTTGTAAAAAAAACAACATACACATATGATATAAAGACCAACATTTTACTAGGAGGACATATGCTACAAAAGTTCGGCTTTTCTCAATACGAAAGCAAAATATATGAGGTTCTTGTCTCAAGCGAGCAACCCATAGATGTCAATATGATTGCCAAACATTCCAGCGTCCCGAAGGCTAAAATCTACGAAGTCCTTGCACGTATGGTACAAAAAGGCATGATTATGGAGGCCGTTTCAGAAAAGAAAAAAATGTATACTGCCCTGCCGCTCAATCAAGCCGTTGAACGTCTGACAGCTGAATTTCAAGCTAATATTGAGAAATTCAAAACAAGCACAACAAAAAAAACATTTCGCGATGATCGCGTTTGGAGCTTCAAAGTGCAGGCAACGATTAGGATGCAGATCAAACAGCTCATCCGAGAAGCCAAAAAATCAATCCGCTTCTCTGCATGGAATGATGATTTCGCTTTCTATTTGCCTATGCTGAAAGAAAAAGAATCAGAAGGTGTTGACGTAAAAGTACACATTGTCGGTGAACCGCAAGCTGAACTGAAGGAAATACATTATTTTATTCCAACCGAAGAAGATGTTTTTCTGGAGCGTTTCCAGTTGCTGATTGTTGATGATCAAGAAATCATTTTCGCAACGAACGAAGATGAATCATGGCAAGCTATCCGTACAATGTCTACTCCCTTCGTTAAAATATTCGCTGAGTTTTTCTACCATGACGTCGTTTTAACAAAAATTTTAAGCAAATATAGCGATACGCTCATGAGAGATCCGGAAATTAAAAATACTGTGACGAAATTACGGTTTTAATAAGAAAAACCGTTACCGGTCCTCATCTTCGTTCAAAAATATACACTTTGAAACAAAGGCCTGCCGAAATGGCAGGCCTTTGTTCGTTAATCGGTCAGCATTTCCTGTTAATCATTCCACCTATAAAAGAATTTATCCACATTAAAAATCTAGGTCTTGAATTTCTCGCCTATTTCAGTTAGCATTGAAAGAGTGATTTTTTACTACAGCAGTGGTAAAAGAAATGAAGGAGCGGAATTTTTCATGAATTTTAAAGTATACATCTTGGCTATTTCCGTTTTTGTAGTAGGCATGGTCGAGTTGATGGTAGGCGGGATTTTACCGCTTATTTCGGCAGATTTAAATGTTTCGATCAGTACAGCAGGACAACTTATTACTGTCTTCGCCCTCGTGCTAGCGATTGCAACACCGACAACGTTGGCTGCAACTGCAAAAGTCGAACGAAAAAAACTGTATATATCAGCTTTATTTATGTTTTTTATCGGAAATATCCTTTCCTATTTCAGCCCAAACTTTACAATGATGATGGTTGCACGTGTATTTACGGCAACGGCGGCAGCATTGCTGATCATTTTATCCTTGACGATTTCAGCTAAAGTCGTTCAGCCTGGATTCCAGGCGAGAGCCATCGGAATCATCACGATGGGTATCAGCGCATCACTAGTGCTTGGTGTGCCGGTTGGCGTAATGATTGCCAACGCATTTGGTTGGCGCATTCTTTTCTTAATTATTGCGATGTTGACGCTCGTTTCCATGCTTGTAATCTATCGTTATTTAGATCCGATTCAGCCGGAGAAAACGGTGCCGCTTCGAAAACAATTTGCTTCCTTGAAAAGCAACAAAATTATAAGTGCGCATCTAGTGACTGTCTTTACGTTAGCTGGTCATTACATGATTTACGCGTATTTCACGCCATTTTTACAAGAAACGATGTCTCTAAGCGCTTCATGGATTAGCGCTGCTTATCTTGTGTTCGGAATGTCCGCTGTCATTGGCGGAGGCTTCGGCGGTGTTCTTTCGGACAAACTTGGAGCGAAGAAAAGTATTTTAATCATTGTCGGCGTACTTGTCGTTACATTAATTGTTTTGCCATTTTCAACACATGTACCGCTTCTGTTCATTCCGGTATTGATTATCTGGGGCATGCTAAGCTGGGCTCTAAGTCCGCCGCAGCAAAGCTATTTGATTGAAACGGCACCTGAATCAGCGGCCATTCAGCAAAGCTTCAATACGTCCGCCCTGCAAATCGGAATCGCACTTGGTTCTGCATTAGGCGGAATCGTTATTGAAATCGCACCGGTTTCTAATGCTTCCTACTTTGGCAGTGCGGTTGTAGCAATCGCATTCTTATGCGCGGTTTACTCAATTACACGACCTGTTCGCACTGACAAAACAAACTCAACAGTAAAAGAACAAAGGATTAGCTAAATAAAAAGTTGTCCAGAGCACTCGCTTTGGACAACTTTTTTGTTTAAGTTATAAATTTTTCTCCATTCGTATAGCTTGCAACAAGCGCAAACCATTCAAAATGACTAAAATCGTGCTGCCTTCATGTCCGATGACACCGTATGGCAGACTGATAAATTGCAAGAAGTTTGAGCAGATCAGCAGCATGATGACCGCAATTGAGAAGATGATGTTTTGTTTAATGATTTTATTCATTTTTCTTGAAAGCACAACCGCTTCCGCAATTAATGAAAGATTATTTTTCATTAATACGACATCTGCTGTTTCAAGCGCGACGTCTGTACCTTCACCCATCGCAATCCCAATTGATGCTGTCGCAAGTGCCGGCGCGTCATTAATGCCGTCACCGACCATTGCCACTGTTCCGTACTTTTCTTTTAGTTTCTTAATTTCCTCTACCTTCGTTTCCGGAAGACATTCTGCTACGAAGCCGTCTATGTGGCTTTCTGCTGCAATTGCCTCCGCTGTCGCCTTGCCGTCACCTGTCAGCATGAAAGTATGCACCCCTACTGATTTCAGCTTTTCAATTGCCGCAATCGTTTCAGGTCGAACCATATCTTTCAATGTAATCAAACCGGCAATACCTTTCTCATCGCGTACAAACACTGTTGTTTTTCCTTCTGCTGCTAGCTTCAATGCAATGCCATCTTGGAACTGCACCGCTTCCTCCGCTCCTACAAAATCTTTTTTGCCGACTTTCCACTGTTTTCCGTCTAAAATTGCTTGTGCACCGTTTCCAGAAATATCTTCAGATGAATCAGGCGAAATCAGCGGCAATTCAGTATGCTCGGCTGCGTATTTCACAATTGACTGCGCTAGCGGATGATTAGAATATTTCTCAACAGAAGCAACGTGTTGAAGGAATACTTCTTCCGTTAAATCGTCACGAAAAATAACATCTGTCACCTCAGGTTTACCTTTCGTCAACGTTCCTGTTTTATCAAGAGCAATTGCCTTTAAGTTTCCCAAGTTCTCCAAATGGATACCGCCTTTAAAAAGAATGCCACGGCGAGCTCCATTAGAAATCGCTGATAACGTAGCTGGCATGATTGATGCTGCCAAGGCACATGGCGATGCTACTACAAGCAGAACCATTGCGCGGTAGATCGTTTCGTTCCAGCTCCAGCCTAATGTGTAGTGCGGCAAAAACATCATAATTGCCACAAAGATCAATACGCCATTTACATAAGCGCCTTCGAATTTTTCAATGAATAGCTGTGAAGGCGATTTTTCGCTTTGTGCTGATTGTACGAGTTCGATAATCTTTTGGAATAAAGTCTCTTCCTGACCCTTCGTAATCTTAACCGTAATCGTACCTCTTAAATTCACCGTTCCTGCAAAAACTTCATCTTCTATTTGTTTAATGACAGGGATTGGTTCTCCAGTAATGGCCGATTCATCAATATTGGTCGAACCTTTAACGATCATGCCATCTGAAGGGACACGTTCCCCGGCCTTAATTAAAACTATATCCCCGATTTGCAAATCTGCCACTGACACAACGGTTTCTTTGCCATCATCATCAATCTTCACCGCTTCTTCCGGCTGCAAATCCATTAAAGCAGAAATCTCTCTATGGCTCTTATTCATCGTATACGTCTCAAGCGCACCGCTTAATGCAAAGATGAAAATTAAAATTGCGCCCTCTGTCCAATAGCCGATGACTGCTGAACCGACAGCTGCCAAAAGCATGAGAATTTCTACGTTCAGTTTCTTATCCTCGATTGTCGCCAAAATCCCTTCCTTCGCTTTGGCATATCCACCGATCGCAAAGGCAAAAAGGAAAGTAATGATTGACCACGTTTCAATTTTATTTTCTGACAAGAGCCATGCAACCAAAATCAGAACACCGCTAAGTAAAGCCGCAATCAATTCGGCATGCTCACGCAATTTCTCCCAACGGTTACGTAAAACCCCTACTGATGCATCCATAGGAATCCCCCACTTTCTCAAAATCATTTCCAGTAATTAAGTAAATAATTTCCTTGTTATCTATCTAAGTTAACCTTAACAAAGAAAAACATCCTAGTCAATCTAATTGATAAAATTATTTTCTAATTGAGAACGAGTGTTAATTACAACCAATAATTATCCTCAATTAGCCATTTTCTATTCGATAATTATTATCAATTACAATTTGTTTTTTTCAGTCTTTATAAGCAATAGATAATTGTCAGATGAATCCATAGCAGTTTTCAATCGTATTCATTAAAATAGCAATATACACTCTAGGTTTTGTCTTTTTGGCATACTAAGAGCAGAAGTCACAATAATTACGAGGGAATCAAATGTTTAAACTTATCCGTAAGCTAATCAAATTAATACTGATTGCAGCGATTTTAGTTGGTGCATTTATCGGACTGACCGGCTATTTCAAATACAAAGAAGCGATTAAAGCAATTCCGATTGAAGAAAAGGTCGCTTCTATTCAAGAAAGCAGCAATTATACACCTTTAGATGAAATATCGGCCGATTTCACCGATGCGATTGTCGCTATCGAAGATCATCGTTTTTATGAGCATGGTGCAGTCGATCCTATCGCTTTAGCTCGCGCCACGTTTATTAACCTGCGCGAAAAAGAGGTGTTGCAAGGCGGCAGCACACTAACACAGCAGGTTGCGAAAAACATTTACTTTGAAAACGATCAAAACTTTGTCCGAAAAGTTGCCGAACTATTCGTTGCCTACAATCTTGAAAAAATCTATTCAAAGGACGAAATTCTTGAGCTGTACGTTAACGTCATCTATTACGGAGACGGCAATTATGGCATTAAAGAAGCAAGCGAAAACTACTTCGGTAAAATGCCATTAGAACTGAATTATGATGAAGCGACACTACTTGCCGGTTTGCCTCAAGCCCCAAGCGCCTATGCCCTAAGCACCAACTATGAACGCGCGAAACAAAGACAATCGGAAGTAATCGAAGCCTTGACGGAATATAGGAACTAAGAAAAACCGTCACCGGTCCTTTATCATTTTTGAATCCTCCTCTTGAATTACTTCAATGAAAAAGGAGCCATGCGACAGGACTAAGACAGCCGCGCCGTGAAACCCGATCTTGGTTTCACAGAGTGGTTGGCTTAGGACCTAGCATGGCAGGTGTAAGGTTAGACAATGAGAAAAACCGTCACCGGTCCTTTTTCATTTTTGAATCCTCCTCTTGAATTACTTCAATGAAAAAGGAGCCATGCGACAGGACTAAGACGAACCTTGAAGGAAACCCGCTTCTGGTTTTCGAAAAGGGACGGCTTAGGCTCGAGCATGGCAGGTGTAAGGTTAGACAATAAGAAAAACCGTCACCGGTCCTTTTTCAGCAACTACAATCAAAATATAATCTTTATAATTAAGGGACAGTTTGGTTCCTCCATTAAATGGAGAATTATCAAACTGTCCCTTTTCTTTCCTCATATAAAACTGGGTAAAATATCCACAATAAAACATATTGAAATAAGCTAACAACAGGAGTAATATTTGTATGTTCAAATATTTGAATATGCAAATACAAGGAGATGAAAAGCTTGTTTTCAAATTGGTTTAAAAACTATAATGCCGATATGTTCAAGAAAGACTTACTCTCCGGTATCATTGTCGGTGTCATTGCGATTCCACTCGGTATGGCATTTGCCATCGCTTCAGGAGTCAAACCTGAATATGGTATTTACACGACAATTATCGCCGGTATTTTAGTCTCTATTTTCGGCGGATCCAGCTTTCAGATTTCCGGTCCTACAGGAGCGTTTATCCCGCTATTATTTGGTATAGTCGCTACATATGGCTATAATGGTCTCCTTATTTCCGGATTTATGGCAGGTATTATTCTTATTTTAATGGGTGTTTTCAAATTAGGCGCCTTAATTAAATACATCCCTCGCCCCGTGACAATCGGGTTTACGACAGGTATTGCTGTCACCATCTTTGTCGGGCAAATATCGAAGTTCCTGGGACTGGACGGTGTTGCCAGCAAAGAATATTTTCACGAAACGGTGCACGAAATCATTACTCATTTTTCTACAATTGATATTTATAGCATCCTCACAGCAATTATTTGCTTAACGACAATTATACTGACACCCAAAATTGCTCCAAAGGTTCCGGGTGCCATTATCGGGATTATTGTTTCTACTGTTTTTGCACTTATCTTTTTCCCGGACAAAGTCGCAACAATCGGTTCAGCTTACGGAGATATCCCGAGCTCATTACCGAAGTTTTCATTCTTTGATGCGTCATTTCACGAAGTAGTGAATTTGATTCGCCCAGCCTTCACGATTGCGATGCTATGTGCGATTGAGTCCCTGCTATCGGCTGTCGTTGCTGACGGCATGACAAATACTCGTCACAACAGTAATAAAGAGTTAATTGGGCAAGGTATCGCCAATATGGTAACACCACTGTTCGGCGGTATTCCGGCAACAGGTGCGATTGCCCGTACAGCAACTAACATTAAAACTGGTGCGCAAACTCGTATGGCCGGTGTCATTCACGGTGTTGTCGTGCTGCTGACATTAATAATTCTTGCTCCATATGCATCCGTCATTCCATTAGCGAGCATGGCTCCAGTACTGATGGTTGTTGCTTGGAACATGAGTGAACGCAAAGAATTCATGCACGTCTTAAAAACGAAAACCGGCGATTCTATCGTCTTACTTCTTACATTCCTGCTGACTGTTTTCGTTAACCTGACAGTTGCCGTAGAAGTTGGATTGCTACTAGCCGTTATTTTGTTCGTAAAACGTATGAGCGAAGTTTTCCAAGTAAACAAAGTGCTTCCTGAGCTTAGCGATGACATCAAAGGTAAAGTAACGTCATCTGCTGTTTCACAAGCGCATTTCTGTCCGCAAATCAATATATTTGATGTAGAGGGCTCGCTATTCTTCGGCGCTGCCGAAACATTTGCGTACTATGTACAGGATTCGATTAATTATCATCCGGAAGTTGTCATCCTGAAGATGAATAAATTGATTCACCTTGATACAACCGGCGAAAACAATCTAAAACACATTATTGAACAACTGGAGAAGAACAACTCGACAGTACTCATTTCCGGGCTGAGAGGACAACCATTGCAAATGGTGAAACTGACAGGTCTATATGATAAAATGGGTGAAAAGCACTTCTTCAAAGATACTCAATCAGCTATTCACTATGGAACAACCCTTATTTCAAAAGATGTTTGCAAAGGGTGTGACCATTTTGCCTTTAAAGAGTGTCAAAAGCTTTCTAATGTGAAGAGTGGCCCAAGACCGGAGACGGAGGAGAAATAATGAACCTAGAAATGCAGCAGTTTAAAGCCGACTTCTTTAAAGCACTCTCCCATCCATTACGTATACGCATATTGGAATTGCTTGCAGAGGGTGATAAAAATGTCAATGAACTGCAAAGCTTAATAGGGAGTGAAGGATCAGCTGTTTCCCAGCAACTTATGGTTTTGCGCAGCAAAAACATCGTAACGGGAACAAAGGACGGCAACAAAGTCGTTTATTCACTGAGCGACCCGATGATCCTCGAATTGCTTGAGGTCGCAAAAAAAATATTCAGCAATCAGCTGGTCAATACAATCAACATACTCGACTCCGTTCGAGATAAATAGAAAAACCGTTACCGGTCCTTTTTCATTTTTGATTATGCTTCTCGATTCTACTTCAATGAAAAAGGAGCCATGCGGCAGGACTAAGACGAACCGACCGAGAAACCCGGTTTTGGTTTCTTGGGTGGGATGGCTTAGGCCCGAGCATGGCAGGTATAAGGTTAGACAGCGAACAGGCAGAGAATCAAATTTCTCTGCCTGTTTATTTATGAGATAATAATCTTACAGAAATTTCACACAACATAAAACGTAGGGTACTTATTCCTCGTCTAATGGATGGAGGCAGAAAGGAGGGCACTTGTTGAACTATTCAGATGAGCGAATTTTTGATGAAATTGTCGCAGGTCAAACAGAGTATTTGTTGCGCATTGCCTACTTGTATGTGAAAGATTGGCAAGCGGCAGAAGACATTGTGCAGGATGTATTTTTAACCTACTATGAGAAGTTCGAACAATTCGAAGCGAAATCATCTTTAAAAACATATCTCGTTCGGATGACAATCAATAAATGCAAAGACTATTTAAAAAGCTGGCGTTACCGCAAAAATGTTCTTACCAATCAATTTTTTCAAGCGAAGAAAGACCGTGAAGCATTATTAGAGCAAACTGAGCGTCTCGATATCGCCAACGCTGTCCTGAAACTGCCATTGCATTTGCGCGAGGTGATTATCCACTACTATTACAATGAACTGCCAGTGCTGGAAGTAGCACAGCTGCTTTCGCTTTCAGACAATACCGTAAAAACAAGATTGAGACGTGCTCGTCAAGTTTTGAAAAACCAACTGCCAAGTACGGAATGGGAGGTGCTTTCGGAATGAATGAAATTAAACGGCAGCTTGATGAAAAAATGGGCAATACAAAAGAGAAGGCCAACAATCTCATAACCAAAATTAACAAAGAAAAGCTGCAAAGTCACCATAAAAGAAAAGCTCCATCCAGTATTCCATACTATGTGACTTTAGGCTCCTTCACTGCTTTAATCATATTATTCTTCCTTATGAATCCTTTAGATTTCTTCCAAGAAACCACATCAGACGACCCTGCTGAAGAGTCTATAATTGTCAAAGATGACTTGAAAAGCTACTTCCGAAAATCAGGAGAGATTGCTTATTATGAGGGCGTCAGCAGCGACATAGCGACTTATTCCGTGAAAACAACATGGCTTTCCGACAATTATGTGCAACATGTCATTGAAAATGACGGTGCTATTGTCCAAAGAATTTTCCGGATAACAGACAAGGAAGTCCAGTTCGTCTACAATCAAGAAGTTGTTGAACCTGCTGACTTCAAAGAAGATGAACTAGAACAATTGCCTGTTCTCTCGGTTCTGTTAAAATCACCACTTGAAGTCGGAGATACTTTTGATAAAAAAACAGTTTCCTTCCCTGAAATGGTCGAAACGCCAATTGGAATATTCAATAATGCCATTAAAACATCAGAGCAAATGGAAGACGGCGTCAATCATGTTTATTATGTGCCGAATGAAGGAATTGTTAAAACTGTCTACACCTTTAATGACGGTGATGAAGTCGTAAGCGAGCTTGTTTCCGTAGCTAACGTTAACCAACAAGCACTGAAAAGTTATTTCAGAAAAACCGGAGACATCGCTCACTTTGTCGGTAATTACGGTGATTCTTCTAATTATACTATTGAAACAACATGGCTCGCTGACAATTACGTACTGCACATCATCGCCTATGAAGGCACATCTACACAAGAGATTTACCGAATAACAGAAGATGAGATCCAGCTTGTTTATCAAGGTAATTACGAACAATACCCTGCTCACTTTGAACTAGCTGCTTTAGATCAGTTGCCTGTCCTCTCTGTTATGTTAAAAACAACTGTTAAAGACGACGAGACATTTGATGGTAAAACCGTTTCCTATCTTGAAAAAATTGAGACACCAATCGGGTCTTTTGACAATGCTATAAAAGTATCAGAGCCTCTAGAAAGCGGTGAAAAACACGTCTACTATGTACCGAATGAAGGGATAGTAAAAAAAGTCACTTCCTTTAGCGACGACTCGGACATAGTAAGCGAGCTTCAATCAGTAGAGTCATCAATTAATCCAAAAAAGTATGCCAATCTACCGGAAACCATCACTGCATTGAATGCTAAAACAAATGAAAATCAGACTGTTAACTTAGATGAACACCCGACACTACAAATTATCTTAAATCGCATCAGTGAAAATATTCAAAACATCTCGTTCATCTATCTCCCTTTTGCTGTGAAAGGTAGTTCTGCTGAATATGGCATATTGGAATTCAACTGCGTAGACGACATTTGCACGTTACTATTTATAAAAGAAACACAAGGACAAACTCAATCAACATTAATTGGCTATGGAAAATCCTCTGACTCAATGCTGATTTCTCCTGACGGAAAGAAAGCAATGATCAAGATTCGAGCAAATTTAGTTACGAATTCAGGTTTCGATTTATATCAAGACAGATTAGCATTAATAGATTTACAAACTTTGTCGCTGACTCAACCTGCCGGATTCGAGCAATATCAGGACCGACCGATTAAAGAATCCAAATGGCAAGATGACGATACGATTGAGATTGTCACAGCCGACATCGAGGAGTCTTCCATCGAAGCAGTAGAAGAATGGTTCAGGCTAAAAGAGAAAGCTCCGTTGAAAGAACTGACCATTAATATTCAATAACGTTCCAAAGAGAAAAGCGTACTCGACTTCGAATACGCTTTTCTTCTGCTATTGACTATACCCTAACCGCTCGGAAATTTGTTTCCCAATCGTAATCATTCGCTTATGAAGCTGCTCCAGCCGCTCCTCTGTCATCCGGATTGTCGGCCCCGATATACTGACAGCCGAAACGACATTGCCTGTATGGTCAAAGATTGGAACCGCAATACATGTGATACCGAGTTCATTCTCCTCTAAATCGAGCGCATAGCCGCGTTCACGAACTTGCTCTATCTCCTTCATAAGCACTTCTTTATCCGTAATCGTGTGAACTGTATGTACCGGCATCCCTTTTCGCTCAATAATGCCTTCGATCACATTGTCCGGCAATTGCGCAAGGATTGCCTTGCCGACTGATGTACAGTGCATTGGAGCGCGCTTTCCGACCTTCGAATGCATACGGAGCGTCTCATTGCCTTCAAGCTTCTCAATATAGACAACTTCACCTTGGTCATACACGACAAGGTGAATTACTTCATTCGTTTCACTCTCTAGCTCCTGCAAAAATGGTCGTGCCTCACCGCGCAAATCAATCGACTCGAGAAGTTTTGAGCTAATTTCGAGAAACTTGTAACCAAGCTTATATCGACCCGTTTCCTCATCTTGCTCCACATACCCATACTGCACAAGCGTTGATAATATACGATACACAGAACTTTTATTTATATCAATATTATTGGCTATTTCCGTCACACCAAGACCGCCCTTCTTCAGGCTCAGCATCGTAATGATATCAAGCGCCCTGCTGACAGATTTCACCATATTCTCTCTTGTCAAATTCCACCACCGCCCAAAATAATCTAACCATTCTAAATATTATATCATTATAATAGAAAAACCGTCACTGATTCCTTTTGGTTGAAGCAAATATTGAATAATTAGCAGTCATCTCAAAATTATGATTGTCTCTATAACAAGAAAGGCTGACTCAAAAAGCAATGTTTTCAAGCCAGCCTGCTGTTTATGCAAAATAAAAGTATATATTTTTGAAGGAGGTGGGTGTCTAACCTTATATCTGCCATGCTCGGAGGCCTACAGGATGTAGGTCCATCGGCGTTGCCACAGGACGTGGCGCCTTTAGCCGATGTTCCTCTTTTCCCGTGCCGGCTAGGAAATCAAAGGGCGAATTTCCCATCCGTCCCGTCTTACATCTGCCGCATGGCTCCTTTTTGATTAGCGGAATAATAATAATGATGCTCATTTTGAATTTGCACCTAATTATATATGTTGCGTTTCACCAAAAAGGACCGGTAACGGTTTTTCTATATTATTGTTTAATTGCAAATTTTTCTTTCGCTTCAATGCGGCGACGGTGAAGAATCGGCTCAGTGTAGCCATTTGGTTGCTCATAGCCTAATAAAACTAGATCGCGAGCTGCTTGGAAAGCAACCGAATCATCATAGTTCGGGCTCATCGGATAGTATGCTTCATCACCCTCATTTTGCTTGTCAACAAGGATCGCCATACGCTTCAATGACTCCTCGATTTGTTCTTCAGTCAAAATACCGTGGTGCAACCAGTTCGCTAAAATTTGGCTAGAAATACGCAACGTTGCTCGGTCTTCCATTAATGCAACATTGTAAATATCAGGCACCTTCGAGCAGCCGATTCCTTGCTCAACCCAGCGAACTACGTATCCTAAAATACTTTGGGCGTTATTATCTAGCTCTTCTTGAATTTCTTCCTTGCTCCAATTTGGATTTTCCGCTAATGGAACGTTCAAAATTGCATCAAGTTGAGAAGCAGACTGCTTCGCTAATTCATCTTGTACACTTGGCACATTTAATTGATGGTAGTGAAGTGCATGTAACGTAGCTGCTGTATTAGACGGTACCCACGCTGTATTCGCTCCCGCTTTCAAATGGCCGATTTTTTGCTCCATCATTTCCGCCATTAAATCTGGCATAGCCCACATACCTTTTCCGATTTGCGCGCGGCCTTTGAAGCCTGTATCCAAGCCTGTGAATACATTCGCTTTTTCATAAGCTTGCAGCCATTGCGACGCTTTCATTTCATTTTTACGGATCATAACGCCTGCTTCCATTGATGTATGAATTTCATCGCCTGTACGATCTAAGAAACCAGTGTTGATGAATACGACACGGTCTTTTACTTCGCGTATACATGCCTTCAAGTTAACAGAGGTACGGCGCTCCTCGTCCATAACACCAATTTTCAGCGTATGGCGCTCTAATCCAAGCATATCTTCAATACGGTTGAACAATGTATTCGCAAACGCTACTTCTTTCGGTCCGTGCATTTTCGGCTTAACAATATAAATCGAGCCTTTTGACGTATTGCTATACTTCGCATTACCAAGCAATGTATGCTTCGCAATCAAGCTTGTAATAACACCATCCATGATGCCTTCTTGCACTTCATTGCCATCAGCATCCAAAATCGCACTGTTCGTCATTAAATGACCAACATTACGAACAAACATTAACGCACGGCCGTTTAATGAAAACTCTCCACCATTAACAGCATTGTACTGACGATCAGGGTTTAACGTTCTTGTCACTTCTTTACTGCCCTTCGTGAATGTCGCCGCTAAATCACCTTTCATTAAACCAAGCCAGTTGCGGTATACTTCTACTTTATCTTCCGCATCAACAGCCGCTACTGAATCCTCACAGTCCATAATTGCTGTAATTGCTGATTCTACTAAAATATCTTTTATGCCAGCATCATCATCTTTACCGATTGGATGATTACGGTCGATTTGAATTTCGAAGTGTAGGCCGTTATTTTTGAAAAGGATCGCAGATGGCTCCTCTTCTGTACCTTGAAAACCGGCAAGCTTCTCAGGATTCACTAAACCGACAACGCTTCCGTTGTTTAAAGTGACAGCCAGTTTGCCATCTTCTATGCTGTAGCTTACCGCATCATTATGTGACCCACCTTGCAAAGCAATTGTCTCGTTCAAGAAATTTCTTGCGAACGCAATAACCTTTCCGCCACGAACAGGATTATATCCGCCGGCACGATCAGCTCCGTCTTCTTCACTGATGGCATTTGTGCCGTACAGCGCATCGTATAAACTTCCCCAACGGGCATTTGCCGCATTAATCGCATAGCGTGCATTGTTGACCGGCACAACTAGTTGCGGACCAGCCTGCAAAGCGATTTCTTCATCGACATTTTCAGTGCCGATTTGGAAGTCTTCTCCTTCTTCTTCCAAATAACCGATGCTTGTCAAAAATGCTTTGTATGCTTCAATCTTGATTTTGCCGCCATTTTCTTTATGATAAGCATTTATTTTAGCCTGCAATTCATCACGCTCTGCAAGCAATTGTTTATTAACTGGGGTTAAATCTGTAATGATTGCTTCAAAGTCTGCCCAAAACTGCTCTTCTGTCACGCCGCTTCCCGGAATTACTTCTTTGTTAACGAAGCTGAACAGCTCCTCTGCTACTTGTAACTGACCTGTTTTTACGTAATTGCTCATTTCTAAATCCTCCCCTTGTTATCTGTTTGGTATTACGCAACTATGTTTCTTTATCTTTGCAAAAAAATATACATCACTTTGTTTTGTAATAACAAACAATGTTTCTGATTAGTTTCAAAAAAATATAACTTCTTCCAAAATTTATAAATCCTATACTTATTAAAGCATCAATACTTTTAGTTTTCAATATATTTTTTGAATATTTAAAAATATATCCCTTTCTTTATTTTACCTTTTTTAACCATTAACTAAAGGAAAATTTCACTCAATGATGAATATATTTCATTATATCTAAATCAATTGATGAAGGGAGTAATCCATGGAGAAAAAATGGGGAAGCTGGATAGCCGCAATGGCTATGCTGCTGATTGTAATCGGACTTAGCCAGCCAGCACAAGCTGAGGCCGCTCGAACTGAACAAATAAATCAATCAATAAGACAGATTGTGGAGCAGAAGTTAGCTGGCGGAGATGTTAGTATTGCCATCAGAGACCGGACTACCGGGAGATTACTCTATGAATATAACGGAGAGAAACCTATCAAACCCGCATCTAATATGAAGCTGATTACCGGAGCTGCGGCATTAGAGGCATTAGGCCAAGATTATCGCTTTACGACCGGCCTCTATACCAACGGAACACTGAACAAAGGTGTGTTAACCGGCGATGTTTATTTAAAAGGCGAAGGGGATCCCACCTTATCTATAGAAGATTTAAAACAATTTGCACAGGAGCTCAAATCAAAAGGGATAAACAAAATCGATGGCCGACTCGTCGGAGATGATAAGTGGTTTGATAATGTACGGCTTACTCCGGGCATTTGGGCAGAAGACGAACCGTATTATTTTGCAGCTCCTATTTCCGCCCTGACAACCTCCCCAAATAGTAACTACGATTCCGGTACAGTTATTATAGATGTTTCCAGTTCAACAATAGGACAGCCGCCCGCAGTTCAAGTGATACCCCATCAAGGAGATTTAGAAATCGTAAACGAAGCCGTAACAGTTGCGGCCGGTAATAGCAATACCGTTACCATTGCACGGCCTTATCAAACGAACCGTATTATGATTAGCGGGAATTTACCGGTCAATCAGACAAGCGGAGGTGTAGTCACTGTTCAGAATCCTACTGCCCACACATTAACCATGTTTGCAGCAGTCCTATCGGAAGCCGGAATTGAATATACAGGCGAAAAGTTATTTAGAGAAGCAACTCCGAAAAAAGCAAAGCTAGTAGCCATGAAAAAATCCATGCCTCTTGAGCAGCTTCTGATTCCTTACATGAAGATGAGCAATAATGGGATTGCAGATATTTTAATCAAAACAATCGGCAAGGTTCAAATTCAATATGGAAGCACACATACCGGATTAAAGGCTGTGAGAAGCTTCTGTAAGTCAATTGGTCTTCACATGAATAATTGGTACCTTGAGGATGGTTCAGGTATGTCACATGCCAATAATGTATCCGGCAATGAATTAAGCGACTTGTTATTTAAAGTACAAAAAAAGAACTGGTTCCCCAGCTTTTACAAGAGCTTACCTGTCTCCGGAAATCCCGAAAAGATGGTTGGAGGAACACTTAGAAAAAGATTAAACGATCCGATGACAGCCGGGAAAGTTATCGCAAAAACAGGATCTCTGGACGGTGTCAGCACTTTAAGCGGTTATCTGGAAAGCAGCAGTGGGAAGCAATATATCTTTAGTGTACTAGTGCAAAACAAAGAAGGATCAGGGTATGTGATTGATGAGATTGTAAGAGTAATGGCCAGTGGATTATAGGAAAAACCGGTATCGGTCCTTTTATCCTTGGAATAGAGCTATACAAAAAGGCGTGCTCATTCGCACGCCTTCAGATTATAAATTGTATTAATAAGCAGACCAGCCACCATCAGCTTTAATGACTACACCATTTACAAAAGATGATTCGCTCGAAGCTAAAAATAATGCAATATTAGCAATTTCCTCCTTAGTGCCTGCTCTTGTCATTAGGTTTGTACCAGCTATCGCTCTTTCCATCCCGAATTTATCAGGACTAGTTAAAGATGCTGTGATGTTTGTCGGAATAGAACCCGGCGCGATGGCATTGCATCGGATACCGAGTGGAGAATAATGAGAAGCGACGTTTTTCGTCATACCGACAACAGCAAATTTTGAAGCTGTATACGCCAGTCCTCCTCTTCCTCCCTCCACTCCAGAAAGCGATGCCATATTGACAATTACACCTGCTTTTTTCTCCTCGAAAATCGGCAACACCTTTCTCATCGTACGCATAACGCTTTTTGTATTAATTTCAAGCACACGGTCCCATACGTCATCAGGTACATTGGCTGCACAGTACATATTGTCAATGATTCCTGCGTTATTCACTAAAATATCCAATGATCCGTATGTTTCTATTGCTGCATTAACCATAGCATCGATATCTTCTTCAACCGTCACATTTGTTTTAATGGCGATTGCTTGCCCACCATTTGCTTTTATGTGAGCAACTGTTTCTTTTGCCCCTTCAATATTCAAATCAGCAACAACAACCTTTGCACCTTCCTTAGCATACAGCTCAGAAATTTCTCTACCAATTCCTCCACCGGCACCGGTCACAATTGCTACTTTATCAGTTAAACGGCCCATAGTATCTACCCTCCTGAAATACACTAAATATTCTATTAATTATATTTTACCATCAAGTAAAATCAGGCAACAAATTGATAGATACTGTTAATGCTTTCCTACAATGCCGATTCCTTCTCTCTTTCCGGCAACTCAGGCGCCTGAAAAAACATATCGTATACGAACATCCCCGCCAAAATTGGATACTTGAGCAGTAATCTCGTGCCAGTTTTGCGGATTACCTTCTTCATAAAATCTCTCATATCCGGTCTAAAACATTGAATAACACAATTTTGACATGATGGTTTTTCTGCTTGAAAAGGACATTGTGTCAATCTGAAAAAAACATAGTTTTTCAATTTTGTACAATCATCGCACAATTTCTCCCGTCCATGCTCGGATTTGCAGTATAAATCCAGCATCACCATGATTGTTTTCCTTTCCCTCTCAAATCGCTCCATAGTCTGTACCCTCCAGCTATTATATGTGACTACCATTATAGAAAAAAGTAAAGTGGGAATCATCAAATTTTTTTGTCACTCTTCGCACTTCTTCTTGAATATCGGTTTAATGTGCTATACAGTTAAGTAAAATTATAGAAAGAAGGGTGATCATGGAAAAATTGTTTGCGAGAATTGAAGAGCTTTATCCTGAAATGGTTGAGCTACGGCGCTACTTCCATCAGCATCCGGAACTTTCTTTTCAGGAGGTTCACACGCCGAAGAAAATTGCACAGTTTTTGAGCGAACTTGGGATAGAAGTCAAAACGGAAGTTGGCGGCCGAGGTGTTGTAGGTTACATTCGCGGAGGCAAACCTGGCAAGACTGTTGCCTTGCGTGCTGACTTTGATGCATTGCCTATTCAGGACGAGAAAGATGTTCCTTATAAATCAACAGTCGATGGCGTCATGCATGCATGCGGTCACGACGCGCACACATCCACCCTATTATTTGTCGCAAAAGTGCTCGCAGAACATAGAGAAGAATTGGCAGGAACGGTTGTGCTCATTCATCAGTTCGCCGAAGAAATTACGCCGGGTGGAGCGATTTCTATGATTGAAGACGGCTGCTTAAATGGAGTTGATGCAATTTTCGGTACGCATCTATGGTCGCCAATGCCGATTGGAACAGTCGGATACAATGCTGGTCCTTTCATGGCTGCCGCTGACCGCTTCGAACTAGAAATCATTGGGAAAGGCGGTCATGGCGCGAGTCCGCACGAAACAATTGACCCGATTGCAGTCGGTACATCGATTGTCCAGCAGCTGCAACAAATCATCAGCCGCCGCATCAATCCATTGAAACCGGCTGTGTTGACCGTAGCAAGCTTCAATGCCGGTTCCGCATTCAACGTCATTCCTAGTGCCGCCAGTATCACTGGAACTGTTCGCACATTCGATATCGATGTACAAAATCAAATCATCACCGAAATGGAGATGATCATCGCTACCACTTGTGAAAGTGCCGGAGCAACTTATATTTTCAACTATACGAAAGGCTATCCGGCTGTCATTAACCACCCGGATGAAACAGCCTTGCTTATGAAAAGCGCCAAGAAAGTAGTCGGTCCTGAGCAAACAATCAATATCGACCCTAGCATGGGCGGTGAAGATTTTGCCTACTATCTACAAAAAGTGCCAGGCACTTTCTTCTTCACCGGAGCTAGCAACGCAGAAAAAGGCATCACCTATCCGCACCATCACGGCAAATTTGATATTGATGAACAAGCGATGTTAATTGCAGCGAAAGTGTTGCTGACCGTTACACTTGATTATTTGCAACAATGAGCCGTGCGGCAGGACTAAGTGAACCATCGAAGAAACATGGTTTTGGTATATATGTTGGGACAAATAATACTCATCGGCTAAAGTAGTCACGTCCGCATGCCTTCGACGACTGTACCTACATCTTGTAGGCTCCGAGCACGGCAGGTATATCAAAATCCCTTTTTTGAGCTTAAATCCTTTAATTATCGATTCATTTTCGTTAAAAAACTTGCTATTTGAGCTTATTTTTAAAGTTTTAAAGTGAAGAGATGAGAAAATTTGCAATTTGGGAGTCTTCGCGAGAAATTTGAGAGCGGTCATGGCAAACTTGAGAGCCTTCGCGATGAATTTGAGAGCGGTCACGGCAAACTTGAGAGCCTTCGTGATGAATTTGAGAGCGGTCGCGGCAATTTTGAGAGTCGCCGCGAGAAATATGTGAGCGGTCACAGCAATTTTGAGATCGTTCACGGAGAACTTAAGAGCGGAGCACTAAGCCTGTTACCAAATTATCTACTTTCCTATAGTGTGACGAAAGCCCGCAAATCGCGGGCTTTATCCTTTTCGCTTCATCATATTGACGAGCATTTTTTCCAGTACTTGCTCGGTCACTTCCCGTTCTTCGCCGGTGACTCCTTGCAACAGTTCCTCTTGAAAAGCATCCATTTCTGCTTTAATCGCCTTATGTAACTCTAATCCTGCTTCTGATACATGCATCACTTTCTGGCGTTTGTCTTTGCCGGGTGCGACAAAAATAATCCCGCGTTCGTAAAGTTTTTGCACAATCGGTGTCACAGTCGGCCGCTCCACTTGCCAGTAAGAAGCGACCTCGCTCAGCTTCGCCGGACCTGCCTCTGATAAATAACGGAGCAATGCCCATTGAGTCGATGAAAAATTATACTTAGACAGCAATTCATTTAGATGATTGTGATACATCCGATGCGTATACGTAAACGTCGTTAGAAAAGAAAACATATGTGACACCTTCCCTTTATTTCATTTGAGTGCCTCTAGAAACCGGCACTTTCAGCAACTCTCGGTCTTTTCGTCCGTGCAGCAAGTAATACAATGGAACCGAGCAGACAATTAAAGCAACCATTGCCATAAAGATTATGCGATATCCTGTATGTGGAACAACAAACCCAAGAATAAAAGGTCCGACTCCCAATCCAATGTCAAGTAAAATAAAATACGTTGATGTCGCAAGTCCAAGACGATGTGGCTCCGTCACTTTAACAGCAATCGTTTGGGCAATTGAACTGAAGTTTCCATAGCCTAGCCCAATCAGCACAGCTGATAACAATAGCATCCATCCGGCAGTCGCCTGGCTGAACAAAACCATTCCGACAGCAAACAGCAAAAGACTCGGATAGGTAACAACATTCGCTCCTCTCACATCCATCAGCTTGCCGGTGAATGGCCGCGAGAATATAATCGCAATCGCATACACTAAGAAAAAGTAACCTGATGCTGTAACAAGGTCAATTTCCTCGGCGTAAAACGATAAAAATGACATAACTCCTGAATAAGCGAATCCTAACAGCAGTACGATGAATGAGATCGGCATTGCCTTCGGTTCTATAAATTTCGACAGCAAGCCTCCATTGTTATCCTCATTCTTGCGAGCAGGCAGCTTCGGCACATCAATTTTCACTAGCGCATAAAAAATGATACAAATAAAAGCCAGCACAACATTCATAGCAAAAATCAATGTAAATCCATTTTCGATATTAATCATCAAGATGCCGATGAACGGACCGATTGCAGTTGCCAAAACTGAACTTAAACTATAATAGCCAATCCCTTCTCCTTTACGGGCAAGCGGTAAAATTTGCGCAATAATCGTTCCCGTTGCTGTCGAGGCAAGACCTACTGCTACTCCTTGCAGCAAACGATTAACAAGTAAAAGACCGACATTGACCGCAGCAAAATACAGAACAGAAGTAACCGTAAATGCAATCAACCCGATCCAAAGTGTCTTCTTCGTTCCAATTTCTCCGCTGATGCGGCCTCCTGCCAAACGCCCAAAAAGCGCACCGATGATAAATATGCTAGAAACAAGCCCTGCCGTACTTGTCGAAGCATCAAACTCCGCCTTTGCATACGAAGCGATTGTAACCATCAACAAGTAAAACATCAGAATTAAAAGAAAATTAATGACGGATACAGTTACAAATTCCTTCGTCCACAGTTTCTCCTTTTTCAAAAACCATCCCTCTTTTTAAGTAGTTAGTTTTACTAACTAATATTAATTCTAGCAATCTTTCACGTCAATAAAACAGACTCGCTTATCAATTAAAGCGAGCCTCTTCCCTTATAATAGCTTTGGAAATTTAGTTACAGTGTCGGACGAATTATTTGCAAGAAGAAAAGGCAATGAAAGGTCTAGTGACCTCGATTGCTAATTTATAACCTTACCACTCAACATACTGCGTCTCAAATCTCGTTTCATTTTTAACCACAACATTCTTTGGTACTTGAATGTATGTGACGATGCTTCCTATATTAGAACCACTGAAACTAAGAGCAGTATCTTTATCCCCCGAAAACTGTGTAATCGGATATTCTTTGTTAAAGGCTATTCTTTTTAAATACACTGGCTCTGAGCTATAAAACATTAACTGTTCATCTTCCAATTTAAGTTTCGCCGGTTTTAGATAACCTGAAACATCTATATCACTCACATATGCACCCGTATGCAGTTGTTTGACATTAACGATTCCATCATTCTCATCCTTTATCTCAATAAAAGCAACATACCACTCATTCATGTCTGGTGATTGCTCGAGAATCAGCTCTTTACCGCTGTATTCAAAAGATTGCTCATCGATAATATAGTCTTCTAGTTGTTCAATTCTTCCGCTTTCTAAATCGGTATAGACCTTCTCATATTCCTCCTCATACTGCCCTTCATATTGGAGTGCTTTTATTTGAACATCTGGTTTCGACAAAATAAAGTAGACGATTGTAAAAATGACTAAACTAAAAATATAACTGCCCAAAACAATATTAACGTTTTTCAAAAACAGTGCTTTTTTCGAAATTTGAACAAAGAAAAGCAAAATAGAAAATAAAAGAATCACCAATATGATACTCATTTCCTAACCTCCATTCGATTAGAAATGACGCTCGCTAGTAGAAAAAAGATAAAAGTCGGGATGATCACTTTAAACATAAAATTTAAAAACGATGTTTCCATAAGATAAAATTGCAGCATTGAACTTATCATCTCAGAATTTGCGAACAGCATGCCAATCAGTAAAATCGGCAGAATAAATTTAAAGGCTTTATTCAATTGGGAGATAGTTCCGACAAGGTAGCCTAACGCACTTAGTAAAAGGCAATACAAAACAGTTGCCATAATGCCGACAGCTAAGTTTGTAACTGTGTAAGGCGCTGATAATATTTCAGCTGAAATAACTAATGGGAATAACAAACGATATGCAAACCCTATCAAAATAGCTGTCGCCCCTGCAACTGCGCTTATTGAAAGTAAAAATAACATATTTGAAAGATTGCTTGTTTGACGATTAGCAACAAAGGAGAAATCATCATATCGATAGTTTTTAGATGTAATCGTCATGCCTGTTACAAATGCCCATAACAAAGTAAAAGCAAATACCATATTAGTCGAATAAATATCGAACTCATATGAAAAATCACCTGAGGATGAACCACCCATGCTGCCTGATACCGTCGTTGAAAACAATAAACCAATTATCTGAACAGCCATCAGCGAACTGTATGATCCTTTGTACGCCTTCAGCTTGTACAAATATTGCTTCTTCACAATCTCACTCTTCGTCGTTTGCACGAAAGACATCATCAATTCCTCCTTTACTCTTATTCGTCAAGTACACGCATAAATCAGTCGCAGAAACTGAAAGTACCGTCAAACCGTTCATTTTTATCGACTCACGTTCCTGTTCTGACAAATTATTATCCACAACAACATACGTCATGCTGCCACCAAGTTGCTTCTCAAATAGTACTTCGCGATTCGCCGTCCAATCTTTTACTTTCTCAGTTGGTCCCTGTACAGCAATCGCCCACTCTTTCATTTCATCTATCGAGATATGTAATTGATTTTTGCCTTTGTCAATCAATAAAACGTCCTCAAGCAAATCCTCTATTTCCTCCAAATGGTGACTTGAAAATAAAACTGTCCGTGGAAACGCGATGAAATCCTTCAATAGCGCACGGTAAAAATCTTTTCGCACCGCTGCATCCATACCGAGTGTCGGTTCATCGAAAATCGTGAGCGCACAGCGCGAAGACAGGCCGATAATGCTGTGAAACGTACTTCTCATCCCTTTCGACATATCATTAACGTACAATTTTTCATCGAGCGAAAAGTAAGACAACAGTCGAAACGCCAACTTACGGTCGAAGTTCGGATAAAAACGGCTCGCTTCTTCTAAAATTTCGCCTAGCTTCAAAATTGTCGGCAGCGGCATTTCGTGATCGACCATAATTGAATTAGCTGATACGTTCAGGTTATTAAATGGTCTCTCGCCAAATACTTTCACTTCACCGGCACTTTCCTGAAAGAAGCCGGAAATAATTTTTAAGAATGTTGTCTTTCCTGCCCCGTTTCGGCCGATAATGCCAGTTATTTTATTTTCTTTAATCTCACAGGTAAATCCATTTAACGCCTTATTGCCTCGATACTTTTTCACTAAATCATTGCATTGAATAATCGCCACGCTATTTCCCCCTCATCTTTCTGACATTTTGAATCATCGAAATCAGCTCCGCCTCATCGACATCAAGACGTTCTGCCTCATCGACTAAATCAGCTATTAATTTCTTCAACGTCTGTTCTTTTCTTTTCTGCAAAATTCTTTCCCTTGCCTGATCCGCAACGAACATTCCGAGTCCCCGCCTTTTATAAAGAATTTCGTCCTCTGCCAGCAAATTCAGTCCTTTCGCGGCTGTTGCCGGATTAATCGTAAACATTTCCGCCAGCTGATATTGCGAATGCACTTTGTCATCTACTTGAAAATGGCCGCTTAATATTTCCGTTTCCAGCCATTCGGCAATTTGCACATAAATCGGTTTTGAATCATCACTGTTTAAAATCATGCCAACACCTCCAACTACCTCAGTGCATTACTGTTATAATGTACTATATTACATCAACTGTAAATAAACAACATTTTTGGTAATTTTCTTACTCAAATGATTAAAATACTTTCTTCTCATAAATCCTTATAGATAACAGACAAGACCAGACTCTAATCAAATCAGTCCACTTTCAAAAATAATCGAGCCCCATTTCCAATCAATCAGTCCAACCGAACTCCTGCTACAAAAAAACTCCCCCGGAAGCAATCTCCCAGGAGAGTCTATTAATCTATTAAGCTTTAAACGACCATTTCTTCTTCAAATGTACCTTCACTGAACTGGCTATTGTACAGATCAGCGTAGAAGCCTTGTCTTGCAAGCAATGTATCGTGGTTGCCGCTTTCGATAATGTCACCGTCTTTCATTACTAGAATCAGGTCAGCATTTTTAATTGTCGATAAGCGGTGGGCGATAACAAATGATGTGCGTCCGACTGTCAATTTGTCCATCGCTTGCTGGATCAGCAATTCTGTGCGTGTATCGACAGAGCTTGTCGCTTCGTCCAGAATCAATAATGGCGCGTTTTCTACCATTGCACGGGCAATCGTCAGCAATTGTTTTTGACCTGCTGATAAGCTTAGCTGATCATTCAATACCGTGTCATAACCGTGCGGCAACGTTTGAATAAAGTGATCAATGCCGACTGCTTCACAGGCGCGCACCACTTCTTCATCTGTCACACCTTTTTTATTATAAATGATGTTTTCTTTAATTGTTCCTTCGAACAGCCATGTATCTTGTAATACCATACAGAATAAATCATGGACATTTTCACGAGTAAGCGTATGCGTCGGTACACCGTCGATTTTGATTTCACCGCTGTTCACTTCATAGAAACGCATTAGCAAGTTGACCATTGTTGATTTCCCGGCACCGGTCGGTCCAACGATAGCCACCTTTTGCCCGGCTTTCGCATGAACAGAGAAATCATTGATGATGACTTTATCTTCGTTGTAACCGAATTTAACGTTTTTAAATTCAACGTCGCCTTTTACCTCAGTCAGTACAGCTGTTTTATGGCTTTCATCTTCTAGCTCAGCTTCTTCTAAAAATTCGAAGACACGACGGCTAGCAGCAGCAGTCGACTGCAGTTGAGTAGCAGCTTGTGCCATTTGTGCAAGCGGCTGTGTAAACAAGCGAATGTACATCATGAAGGCTACGATAACACCGAAAGAAATTTTTCCGTCCATCGCTAGTGCTGCACCGACAACACAGACAGCAACATAGCCAAAGTTACCGATAAACATCATGATTGGCATCATTAACCCAGATAAGAATTGTGATTTCCACACGCTGTTTTGAAGACGTCCGTTAATTTCATCGAACGTTTTCTTCGCTTCTGCTTCACCGTTATACACTTTAATGATGTTGTGACCCGCATAAATTTCTTCAATATGAGCATTCATTGCACCAAGCTCTTGTTGTTGGCTCAAGAAATATTTTTGTGACTTTTTAATGATCAACCCCATTAAACCGAAGCCGATTAATGTTGAGGCAATCGCTGTTAAAGTCATGATGACGTTCGTTGTGAACATCATCACTAACGAACCTAAAAATAATGTAACAGCGCTGACAAGTGTTCCGATACTTTGATTCATCGTCTGTCCGATAATATCGATATCATTTGTGATACGGCTAAGAACATCCCCGAAGTTATGTGTATCAAAATATTTCAGCGGCAATTTGTTGATTTTCTCTGAAACATCTGTACGCAGCTGTTTGGAGACGCGCTGTGTCACAGTCGCCATAATAAAACCTTGAATGTAAGAAAATAATGCGCTGCAACCATATAAAGCTACAAGCAAAAAGCCGATTTTCGATACAGCATCCAAATCAATTGAACCGAATAATCCGGCTGTAACGTGATCAGTCAATTCACTCAATTTGTCCGGACCGATAATCGTGAAAATTGTTCCGGTAATCGCAAGCACGATCGCTAAAACAATAACTGGCAAATACGGCTTACAGTAAGCAATCAATTTGCCCCATGTGTCGCCGAAGCTTGCTTTTGGCTCATCAGAAGAGCCGGGATGTTGGTGTTTTTTCTTTTTAAGCATACTCTAGCTCCTCCTTCGAAAGTTGGGAATACGCGATTTCTTGATACACAGGACATGATTTCAACAGCTCTCGATGTGTACCGCAGCCGACCATTTCCCCTTCATCAAGCACGATAATTTGATCAGCATCCATAATAGTTCCGATTCGTTGCGCAACAATTAAGTTTGTCGCTTCACTTGTTTCATTTCTTAATGCGGCGCGCAGAACGCGGTCCGTTTTATAGTCCAGTGCAGAGAAAGAATCATCGAAAATATAGATTTCCGGATTTCTGTATATCGCACGTGCAATTGCTAGACGTTGTTTTTGTCCGCCGGAGAAGTTTGCCCCGCCCTGTGCGACATGCGATTCATATTGGTCTTCCATTTTTTCAATGAAGTCTGTTCCTTGTGCGATCGCTACTGCTTTTTTGACAGCCGATTCGCATACATTTCCTACTCCGTAAGCGACATTGCCTTTCACGCTGCCGCTGAACAGCACATTGCGTTGAGGCACATAGCCCAATTTATCGTGAAGATTCGTTTGCTTATATTCTTTAACATTAATACCGTTGACAAGCACTTCTCCTTCTGTAGCATCGTAAAAGCGCGGAACTAAGTTAATAAGCGTACTTTTCCCGCTTCCTGTCGCACCGATGAAGGCAACCGTTTCACCTTTTTTCGCTGTGAAACTGATGTTTTTCAGAACATATTCTTCTGAATCAGGATATTTGAAGCTTACATTGCGGAATTCAACATGGCCTTTTTGTTTAGAAGGCATTTGATTATTGATTGAACCGTCAGTAATTGATATCTCTGTTTCTAAAACTTCATTAATACGGTTAGCAGCTACAACTGCACGCGGCATCATAATGAAGATAACCGTCATCATCACGAAAGCCATCACGACTTGGACAGCATATGCGGAAAAGACAATCATGTCGCTGAACAGACCGATTTTATCAGTCATTTCAGCTTGTTCAATCAAGTGAGCACCAATCCAATAAACAGCTAAGCCCAACCCGCTCATAATCAGCATCATGAATGGCATTAGTCCTGCCATAACACGATTTGTGAAAAGGTTAGTTCTCGTTAAAATATCATTTGCTTCTTCAAATTTTTCTTCTTGGTAACCTTCTGCATTGTAGGCACGTATGACACGGAGACCTGTCAGATTTTCGCGCGAAACGCGGTTCAGATTGTCCGTCAATGATTGAATTGCTCTGAACTTAGGCAGGGCAACCAGTCCGACTACGACAACGAACAATAATAATGCACCGACAGCAGCGGCAGTAGTCGCTGTCCACTCCCAGCTTTTGCCCGAAATTTTCACAATGGCCCATACTGCCAAAATTGGTGCTTTAATCAATACTTGAAGACCGAATGTCACAATCATTTGAATTTGCGTAATATCATTTGTTGAGCGTGTAATTAAACTTGCTGTAGAGAAGCGGTTAATTTCCGCCATTGAAAACGACTCTACTTTATTGAACAGCAGCGAACGAAGGCGTGCTGAAAATGATGCTGCAATTCTTGTCGCGAAGAATCCGACTACAAATGCCGCCGCCAAACTTCCTAAAGCACATAGAAGCATATAACCGCCCGCTTCCCAAATTTGACTCATTGTGCTGCCTTCCGTTTGCACATAGCCGGTGATTTCCGACATATAATCCGGCAATTTCAGATCAAGCCAGACTTGAGCGACGATGAATACTAAACTAGCTAAAATAAGCAGCCATTCCTTCAGCTGCAAATGTTTTAATATTTTAATCATACAGTTGGATACTCCTTCGCATAAATGTTTATCTTTGTTGGTTGATTCCGAATGTAACACTTGTTACACTAGATATTCATTATATTAGTATAATTTTGAAACTCAATAGTTTGAACAGCAACTGTAACAAAAAAGGGAGTTTTGTTTCATGAAAAAAGAACGGAATTCAGCGAATGCGTTTGCAAAGGATTGCATCGCTACTGCTTTCTTTAAATTAATGAAGGAAAAAGAATATGAAGATATCACGATTACCGATATTGCGAAGAAAGCAGGCGTTTCGCGCGTCACCTATTACCGTAATTACAATTCGAAAGAGGATATAATCACACAATATATGGATGAACTGGGTTATCAGTTTGAGGAACAAACGAAGCATCTTAATATTATTAAGGATACGCGGACATTTATCGTTTCCTTCTTTCAGCATTGGCTAAAGCATGAGGAATTTTTGTTAAGCTTATTGCAAGCCAATCGAACAAATATTATGCTAGAACACATTAATAAATCAATTAAAAAGAATACTACAACCGCAATGCAAAAGTATGAGGCCTGTCATTATTTAGGTTCCATACACAATATTTTATTTGAATGGATTAAAGGCGGTAAAAAGGAGAGCCCGGAAGAAATGGCAGATATCATTTGCATGTTGTACCAATCTCCTCTAACACCTTCGCTAATAGAAAAAAGGCTATAAAATGCGCCTAAAAGAAGATGACTCCGGATTTTTCCGAAGTCATCTTCTTACTATTCTTAAACTGTTTTCGATTCATTCTGTTCAATCGTTTCATTCTTATCCTTCATGCGGCTGAAAATTGTCGCCAATATCGGCCCGGAAATATTATGCCAGACACTGAAGATGGCGCTTGGAACAGCTGCCAAAGGCGAAAAATGTGCGACTGCAAGCGAAGCGCCCAATCCAGAGTTTTGCATCCCTACCTCAATAGCAACAGCTTTCTTTTTCGACAAGTTCATGCCGAATAGTTTACCGAATAAGTAACCGACTAAATAACCTAAGCCATTATGTAAAATAACAACCGCGAAGATCAACAATCCTGTTTCTGCAATTTTTTGCTGATTTGCTGCAACAACTGCCGCAACAATAGCAACAATAGCAATAACAGATACGAGCGGCATGACCTTCACACTTGCTTTTGCCTGTTTATTGAACAGCTTTTGGACAATAAAGCCAAGGACAATTGGAATCACAATAACTTTTACAATCGACATAAATAAAGATGCTGGCGCAATATCTATATATTCACTTGCAAATAAATAAATAAGTGCTGGTGTTACAAATGGTGCCAATAAAGTAGTAATCGATGTAATTGTGACCGATAAAGCCACATCGCCTTTCGCCAAGAATGTCATGACATTGGAAGCCGTACCTCCGGGACAGCAGCCTACCAAAATCACCCCAACCGCAATTTCAGGTGGCAAATCAAACAGCTTGACCAGTAAAAAGGCTAACCCCGGCATAATGACAAACTGACCGACAACGCCAATTGCCACATCTTTCGGTCTCGTAAATACTTCTTTAAAATCTGCTGCAGAAATCGTTAATCCCATCCCGAACATAACGATTCCCAATAATATTGTGATATATGCCGCAATCCATGAAAAACCGCTTGGCACAAAGAAGGCAAAGGCTGCAAAAATAAGCACCCATACAGCAAATGTATTGCTGACAAATTGACTGAAACGCTCTAATGCTTTCATAGTACACCTCGTTGTTAAATTTTATTCGTTATGGGAAATTATACATCCATAACAAAATATACGCAATAGTCTGAATATTTTTACTAACATGTGTGTAGTGGAAACGTTAGAGGGAATTAATAAATAAAACCGGATTCATTGAAAGAAGAAGCATTTTTTCTAGCTTCCTGCTACAATGAAGCATACATACTTTTGGGAGGTGCATCTTATGGAGCATACAAAACGAAGCAATATCTCACCCGGTGCATTGGTGGATATCGTGCTAAAAAAGGATCAGAGAACCGGCAAACTGACTCGTGGAACAGTGAAACGTCTATTAACGAACTCAAGCACCCATCCCCACGGCATTAAAGTCGAGCTGACAGACGGACAAGTCGGCCGTGTACAACATATTATCGAAAAAGCATAATTTTTCACTTCAATCCGCCTTTCCCTTATTATTAAGAAAAACCGTCACCGGTCCTTTTGAGTGGTTTGCAGTCAGTTTAAGATGATTACCTTCTTAAATATGTAGCAAATCAAAAGGAGACATGCGGGAACCGAAAAGCGGAAGCGGCCCGTTCAGCCCCGACCTGCATAAGACGAATCACGTAGGAAATTGTAAAATTTCTGGAGTGATTTGGCTTATGACCTCGAGGGGCTGGCCGCTGCAGCTAGACAAAACCTAAGAAGAAACAGCGACTAAGAGTGCTACGTCCTGTAGCAACGTCGCTGTGACTCTCATCCTGAGAGCCCCACGCAAGAAACCCGGTTTTGGTTTCTTGCTGGGACAAGTAATGAACATCGGCTAAAGGCATCACGTCCGCATGCCTTCACCGATGTGACCTACATCCTGTAGGCCCCTAGCATGGCAGGTGTAAGGTTAGATAGCTACCGAAGTTCAAAATTTAATAGTGTAAGGAGGCCTATAAATGGCTAATTGCAGCATGTGCTTTGATGGAAAGATTATTGATGAGAGCCATCCTGATTATGAAAGATTAGATAATGAACTGATCCGACTAATCGATGGCGGAGAATTTTCCTATTATACGGCATTCAAGCGTGCCACAAGACTTTATCCGGCCGTAATGGATTGCCCTGATTGCAAAGGAACAGGTATTGTCGAATAATTAATTACTTGCTTTCATCACATTTCCTATGTTATAGTAGCAAAGCGATGAGCTAATTGTGTAAGACGACAAACACTCCTTCAGTGGAAATGCAGGGATGTGGCCCGCAGTTTGTCGCCTCAATATTCGAAAAAAAAACGGATACCCCAGGGTGTCCGTTTTTTTTGCTTAAAAAGTTCTTTTATACCATCTCCCAGCCGCTTCCACTTCCGTACGCGAAAGCGAATGTCCATTGCTCTCCCAATGGACAGCAACTGCTGCTCCTGCATTTGCCAACATCTTTTCCAGTTCCTCTGACTCAGCAGCCGGACAAATCGGATCATTGACACCAGCTGCGATAAACACAGATGTTCCTGCTAAATTCGGCAATACGATGCTGCGACGCGGAACCATCGGGTGATGCAAAATTGCCCCTTTCAATGCAGCTTCATAATGGAACATTAAGCTTGCCGCAATATTGGCACCGTTTGAATAACCGATTGCCACCACATTATTTCTGTCAAAGCTATACTTTACTGAAGCTTCTGTTATAAAGTCATTCAACTGTGCTGTGCGAGCAATCAGATCGGCTTCGTCAAATACCCCTTCAGCCAAACGTCTGAAGAAACGCGGCATCCCATGCTCCAATACTTCGCCGCGAACACTCAAGACAGAAGCTTCTTCATCGACCATCTTCGCTAACGGCAATAAATCGTATTCGTCTCCGCCCGTCCCGTGCAATAAGAGCAGCGTCGACTTCGAGTCATCTTTTCCTTTTTGGAAAATGTGCTTCATCTCTATCTCTCCCTTTCGAAAAACCGTCACCGGTTCTTTTTCATTTTTGAACCTACTCCTCGATTTACTTCAATGAAAAAGGGGCCATGCGGGAACCGAAATGCGGAAGCGGCCCGCAAGTAAGGAACAGCGACTAAGGACGCTACGTCCGCATATCTTCGTCGCTGTGACTCTCATCCTGAGAGCCTCCGACCTGCATAAGTCGAATCACGTAGGAAATTGTAAAATTTCTGGAGTGATTGGGCTTATGACCTCGAGGGCTGGCCGCTGCAGCTAGACAAAGTCTAAGAAAGGAACATCGGCTAAAACCGCCACGTCCGCATGCCTTCGCCGATATGACCTACATCCTGTAGGCCTCCGAGCATGGCAGGTGTAAGGTTAGACAGTTATCTTCGTTCAAAAATATGCTTTCTTAAAAGCAAAATATCTCTATTTCGAGATTTTTACTCAAAATTTTTCAGGCTAAAAAACCGCACTGTCTGGCTTTCGCCTGAAAAATAATTACTGTTCTGCTTTTCCAATCTTCTTCAGCAGCGTCATCGTAGTCTGCAATTCTTCTTCCGTCAAATCAGCGAAAATTCCTTGAATCGTTTCTTCATGCTGAGGAAAAATTTCTTCAATGAACGTCCTGCCTTTTTCGGTAATTGCCGCATACGTCACACGGCGGTCTTTCGGGCAAGCTTTGCGCTCTACCAATTGTTTTTTCTCTAATTTATCGACCACATACGTAATGCTGCTACTTGCAAGCAAAATCTTTTTGCCGATATGCTGAATTGGCTGATCGCCTTTATGGTACAGCAGCTCTAATACCGCAAACTCAGTCAAATTGACACCGTACTTCTCCATATCGCTTCTTAAAATATCTTGTACAGCCTGCGAAGCACGCATAAATACAATCAACGTTTTTAAAGAAAGCTCTTTTTTCATTTTTTTCACACCTATAATTTAATTGAAATATCTCAATTTTAAATATTCTCTATTCGAGATAATTTTAACAAAAGAGCGATTAAATCGCAACTTTTTCATTATTAGCTGTTGCTGTACTTATGTATTATATGCAAGGCAGACTTTAATTCTCCAATCGGAATTTGTCCCGGTGCCGAGGCTGCTTTTACCGTTCCGAATGTTAAATCTGAGCCAAAAACTTCTCCTGCCAGTCGGCTAATGACACCTAAATTCCCCATCGACATTGTCACAATCGGTGCATCGCACTGCTGCTTCATTGTATTAGTCGCATCCAGCAATGTCAGCACATCATTGACAGATTGAGGCATAACGGCAATCTTCAAAAGGTCGGCACCATACTGTTGCATCTTTTCCAGACGGGCAATAATCTCTTGCTTGGAAGGTGTTTTAGAAAAATCATGATTAGATATCATAATATACACTTCAAATTCATTCGCTTTCGCAGTCAGAGCCTTCACTGTTTCTTCTTTACTGAACAGTTCGACGTCAACTAAATCCACAACACCGCTCTGAATGACAAGCTGATTCATATCGAAATAGTAGTCTTCATCAATTTCCCTATTGCCTCCTTCTTTGACGCTTCGGAATGTAAAAAGCAGCAATTCATCGTTGAATAGGTTGCGCAGCTTCTGAACCAATTTCAAAACTGCGGCTATATTGTCTACCTCTTCAAAAAAATCGGCACGCCACTCGACAATATCAGGCTCATACGTTTTGACAACGGCCGCTTCCCTCAATATCTCTTTCTCTGTTCTTCCAACAAGAGGAACAACAACTTTAGGCTTTCCTTCTCCGATTGTCACATTCTTGATTATCAGCATCCCGACATCCTCCGCTCCAATTGATATAAGTAAGGGCCTCCAAAAAGTTCAGAAAGCCCCTCTCTAATAAATCATTTAATATAATTCCCAGGCTAGTTTTAAAGAGTCGACAATATGGGTTGCGACTTCCTCGGGATCCTGCTCATCTGTCTCCATTTTCGAATGGTGTACTTCATAATATTCCTGTCTTTTATAGAAAAGCTCTTCAATTTCGTCCAAAGAACGCCCTTGCAATACAGGTCGGCTGTCAATGATCAAGCCGATTCTGTCTTTCCAATGTTCCCATGATAAATCTAAATAAATGACGATGCAGTTTTCCAAGCAAGCTTTTCTAATTTCCTCTTGCATGAAAGCTCCGCCGCCAAGCGAGATGATATGCAGCTTCTGCTCAGTGCACAAATGAGTAATTATCTCGCGTTCCTTATCGCGGAATGTTTTCTCACCATATTTTTCGAAAACTTCTTTTGGCGGCATACCAAATGCTTTTTCAATCTCATCATCCGCATCTATAAAACTTCTATACAGTTTCTCAGCCACTCGCTTGCCTATCGTTGTCTTCCCCACACCCATGAAACCGATAAACACAATATTTTTCTCTCGTATAGACAATTCATGACTATTCATTCAGTGCGTCTCCTTGCTCTCTTTTTAATAGTATTTTACCAAAATTATAAGAGATTGTTTAGTTTAAATGAAAATAAAGTACAGAATTATCAAAAAACTCTTTCGCTAAGCTCGCTAAAGACAGAAAAAGCCTGAAGCATTACGCCCCAAGCTTGATTATAAAATGTTGGCTCTTAAGCCTCTACAATGCGTTTCATCGCTTTCATTTGTCCAAGATGCTCTGCTTCATGGTGCAGCATCAAGTCGTATAAATCACCGACTGTATCAATGCCCTCTTTCGGGAATTTGAACGGAAGCGGATGAACAAAGCAGCTTTCCGGAAGTTCAGCTAAACGCCCTGCTTGCTCCTTCAAAGCTCCTGCAAGTGTTTCAATTGATGGTACATCGCCTTGCCAGTCAGCTGGCTTCGTGCCGAAACCGAAAAGAGCCGCATACTCTGCTGGTACATTGTCTGCGTTTTTTGGATAGCCGAACATAAAAGATTCTGCAGTCACTAGCAAATGTCCGATATGCCAATGAATATTATTGTTGAATCCCTTTGGCTGAACCTTTGCTGTTTCTTCATTTAAACCGTTTACAAAATCTAAAAGCATGCCGCGTGTTAATTGAAATTGTTTAGACATATAATTCTCCCCCTATCATTTAACCAATATTCGTCGGTTTGATTTAATAGTACAAAAAAAAATTCTTTCTGACTATTAATCCGTTTCTAATTAATTGAAAGCATGCTGTTTGCTTTATCTGACAGCCTTTCGATAAGATGAACTTACAGATTCATACGAATAAAGAAGGGGTGCATTCTATGAACATCAAATCGATTGAACCGACTCCAAGTCCAAATACGATGAAAATAAATTTAGACCAAGAAATGCCTGCTGGCAAGAGCAATAATTATAAGAAAGAACATGCCGAACAAGCACCGGCGCTTATTAAGGAGCTGCTGGAAATTGACGGTGTAAAGGGCATTTATCACGTTGCTGATTTCCTCGCTGTCGAGAGAAATCCTAAGTACGATTGGAAAGATATTTTAATAGCTGTCCGACAAGCATTTGGCGAGGAATCCGCTGATGAACAACGACAAAATGTGATGCTGGAGACATATGGAGAGGTAGCCGTACAAGTCCAGCAATTTAAAGGAATACCTATGCAAATTAAGTTGAATGACGGGCAAACGGAAAAACGATTTGCATTACCGGAGCAATTTATACAAGCATTGGCAAAAGCGCAAAAGCCTGATGATAATATAGTCATGCTACGTAAATGGGCTGATTATGGCTATCGCTATGGTGATATGGATGCAATCGGAAAAGAAGTGACCGATGAATTGACAGCTGCTTATCATACGGAAAGGTTAGATACACTTGTCACTGAAGCAGTAGCTGATGAAAAGTCTGCTAAAGTTTTAACGAGAAAGCCTCAGCAAAAGCTGACTGCCGACATGCTTACCGATGAAAGCTGGGAAAAACGTTATGCAGCGCTCGAACAAATGCCTGATCCTGAACTTGAGGACATTCCACTTCTTGAAAAGGCACTTGATGACAGCAAAGTTTCCATCCGCCGACTGGCTGTTGTCTATTTAGGGATGATTAAAGACAAAGCCGTTTTGCCGGGGCTGTATAAAGGACTGAACGATGCAAGTCCGGCTGTGCGACGGACGGCAGGCGATTGTTTGTCTGACCTTGGCTTTGAAGAAGCGATGAGTGAAATGGCAAAAGCACTTCAAGATAAAAATAAGCTCGTCCGCTGGCGTGCTGCGATGTTTCTATATGAAGTAGGAGATGAAAGTGCCCTTTCTGCCTTGAAGCAGGCAGAAAATGATCCGGAATTCGAAGTGGCTTTGCAAGTAAAAATGGCCATCGCCCGTATAGAAAACGGAGAAGAAGCACAAGGCTCCGTTTGGAAGCAAATGACGGAGGCAAGGTTGAATAACCCAAAAGCGTAGGCGCAAGACGTCAATACAAAACTTATTAATACCACAAAAAGAGCTGCAACTCTCTGCAGCTCTTTTTGTGTTCACCCTGCCAGTTCATCAATTGTTTCTGGCTTATGTATCGTCCATATTTTATTTTTACAGGATAGTATATCTTCTTCTTTTAGTTGCTTCAACACTTGACTTACTGTTTCGCGTGATGTCCCTGATAGGTAAGCAATTTCAGTAGTTGTAATAGGACACTCGATAATGATTTCATCTTTGCTGCCATAAACGCCTAAGTCCGACATTAAATATGTAAGCGTTTGTATAACACGTTGCTGAGCATTCGCAAGTTGTTGAACGCGGTTCTCATGTGTTTTAAGTATGTCAGAAAGAGAAGTTACAATCTTAATCAGCTGACTGCGGTTTTTCTTAATATGTTCTTCAAAAACTTTTGTAGGTAAATAAAATAATTCCAAATCAGTGACAGCCTCAGCTGAAAAGTGGTATGTCGAGTCAGTGAATAGCCCCCCGCACGGAAACGTTGTAAAAGATTTGACATAATCGCAATAAGTCATTTTTCCGCTTTGGTTAGTGCGTGTCAGTTTTACAAACCCTTTCAGCAAAAAATAAATGCGTTCACGCGGGTCATCTTCAATAAATAGAAATTGCCCCTTTTTATACGTTCTCCAATATACGGTTGATTTAAAGAGTTGTAGCTGATCGTTAGAAAGGTCAGAGAATAAATCGAACTTTTTTAAATCCTTAATAGAATATTGATTCATACTTACACTTCCTTGCTTAATTTTGAAGCAACTATCACTATTATAAAGTAATAAAATTCAATAATGTATATACCTGAAAATGTATACAAATAAAATACAAATATAGTTCTAGTATACTTCACTAAAAAGCAAGTAGAGACAAAAATTCCACAGTAATTGTCATGAATAAGTTAAAGAAGAGGCGCAAGTCTGCGCCCCTTCCAAACAGTTATTTAATTTAAGCTAAAACGGCCGATCCCTTTTTTGATACGATTGTACCAGCTTTTCCTTCAAGAGCTTCGAACGCTTTATCAAGAGAAGTAATGATTGTTTGGCGTTCTGGTTTACTGTTAGCGAAATTGATAGCTGCTTCAACTTTTGGAAGCATGCTGCCCGGAGCGAAGTGGCCTTCTTTCACCATTTCTTCTAGCTCAGCAACAGATACTTCCTCTAGCTTGCGTTGATTTGGTTGGTTGTAGTTAATATATACATTATCAACGCCTGTTAAGATGATTAATGTATCAGCATCTACTAGTTCTGCTAGTTTTTGAGCAGCAAAGTCTTTGTCTATAACCGCTTCAATACCTTGCAGTTCCTCTTCTGTTTCAATAACCGGAATTCCGCCGCCGCCGACAGCAACAGTGATGATTCCTGCTTCTACTAAGCTATTGATAACATGATGTTCATGAATGCTTACTGGTTTTGGAGAAGCAACTACTCGTCTCCAGCCGCGACCTGCATCTTCTTTGAACACTGCGCCGCTTTCTGCCATTGCTTTTTTCGCTTCCTCTTCTGAATAGAAAGGACCGATTGGCTTTGTTGGATTTTCAAAAGCCGGATCGTTTTGGTCGACAACGACACGAGTCACAATTGTCGCAACATCTTTTTCAATGCCATGTCTTTTCAATGCTTTATCGATGGCATTTTCCATCCAGTAGCCGATCATGCCTTGGCTCATCGCTCCGCATGTATCAAGTGGCATTGCTGGATTTTTTTCACAATCTCCAGCTTTTTGCTGTAATAAGATATTTCCAACTTGTGGACCGTTGCCGTGAGCGATTACGATTTCCACATCATTTTTAATAAAGCCAACTAATTGCTCCGCTGTACGATTTAATGCCTCTTGCTGTGCTTCTGCACTAGCATCTCCAGTTTGAATCGCATTACCGCCTAAAGCAATGACCACTTTTCTTTTCATAACTCTATTCCTCCATTAATATTAAATTGTAATGCTTCCTGTAATTAGTTCAAATAGCGCATATACCGCTAATACGACGAATACAATCGCCACAATAAGTTCTGGTTTTGTGAATATTTTTTTGTTTTCTTCTTTTTGAACAATACGGAAAACAATGATACCAGGTGCGAACAATAGCATTGTTAGCAGCAAGTAGCTTAAACCGGCTGCAATAACAAGCCAAACACCATAAATACTCGCAATTAAACCAACAACAAGATTTTTCGTGCGATCTGCTTCTTTTGTTTGCAAACTATATTTAAATTGATAGAATGCTGAGAAAGCATATGGAATCAAAATCGCAGATGATGCCAATGAATACATAAATTGATATGCTTGATCTGAAATGATGAAAGTTAAAATGAACAGCTGAATTAAGCCGTTTGTTAACCAAAGTGCATTAACTGGCGCTTTGTTGACATTTTCTTTCGCAAACCATTTAGGGAAAATGCCGTCTTTTGCCGCAAGGAATGGAATTTCACTCGCAAGCAATGTCCAGCCAAGCCAAGCTCCTAATACAGAGATAATTAAACCAAAATTGATCAGGACAGCTCCCCATTTACCAACAACAGATTCTAAAATGTAAGCCATAGATGGGTTGGGAAGATTAGCAACATCTGCTTGACTCATTACCCCAATTGACAATAATGAAACCAGCATATAGATAATTAATGTCCCTACTAAACCTAAAATAGTAGCTCGTCCTACATCTTTACGGTTTTTCGCACGGCTTGAGAAAACAACTGCCCCCTCAATACCGATGAATACCCATAATGTTACAAGCATAGTATTTTTAACTTGTGATCCAACTGCGCTCCAAGAGAATGAGCCTGCATCACCCCAGTAGTTGCCGACAAAAGTATCAATATTAAATGCGAAAATTGCTACAATGATGAAGACAAGAACCGGTACTAGTTTTGCGATTGTCGTAACTAAGTTTAAAATTGCAGCTGAATGAACACCGCGTAAAATTAAAAAATGTACGCACCATAGTAGAATACTTGCACCAATAACAGATGCAATATTTTGACCGCCCTCAAATACAGGGAAAAAGTAACCGATTGATGAGAATAGTAATGTTGCATAAGCAACGTTTCCTAAAAATGCGGATACCCAATACCCCCATGCGCTGTTGAAGCCCATGAAATCTCCAAATCCGGCTCTGGCATAGCTGTATACGCCACCGTCCAAGTCAGGTCGTTTCATATTTAAGTTTTGGAAACAGAAGCCGAGGGATATCATCCCGATTCCAGTGATGATCCAACCGATGATAATTGCGACTGCGCCGGCACCTGATGCCATATCACTCGCTAGATTGAAAATCCCTCCACCAATCATGGAGCCGACTACTAATGCCATTAATGAAAAAAGACCGAGTTTCTTATTACCGTCAGACATGATTCTTACACCTCTTTTTATTTAGACAGGCAGTGCGGATAATTCCGTAACTGCCTGTCATCATTATTTGTAAATTATTGAATATCGCCTAAAGTTGCGGCCATTACCGCTTTAATTGTATGCATTCTGTTTTCAGCTTGATCAAATACATGAGAATGGCGGCTGCGGAACACTTCGTCTGTTACTTCCATTTCTTTCAGACCGTGTTCTTTGTACATTTGCATACCATAAGCTGTTTCTGTGTCATGGAATGCTGGTAAGCAGTGTAAGAAAATTACATTTTCATTACCTGTTTTTTCGATCATTTCCATGTTTACTTGGTATGGAGTCAATAATTCAATACGTTCTGCGAATTTATCTTCTTCACCCATAGAAACCCAAACGTCAGTGTAAAGAACATCTGCGCCAGATACAGCTGCGTCAATGTCACTTGTAACAGTGATGCGGCCGTTTGATTTTTTCGCGATATCTTTCGCTAAATCAACAATTTCTTGTTCTGGGAATAATGATTCAGGTGAGCAAATGCGCATATCCATTCCCACTAAAGCACCAGCAACTAAGAAGCTGTTAGCCATGTTGTTGCGGCCGTCGCCGACATAAACGAATTTAACGCCTTTTAAATGGCCGATATGCTCTTTAATTGTTAAGAAGTCCGCAAGCATTTGTGTTGGATGCCAAGCATCAGTTAAACCATTCCAAACAGGCACTCCTGAATGTTCTGCTAAGCTTTCAACTGTTTCTTGAGAGAATCCACGGAACTCGATACCGTCAAACATGCGGCCAAGTACTTTCGCAGTATCCTCAACAGATTCTTTTTTACCTAGTTGAATGTCATCTTTACCTAGGTACTCAGGGTGTGCACCTAGATCGACGCTTGCAACAGTGAATGCACAGCGTGTGCGAGTGGATGGTTTTTCGAATAGAAGCGCGATGTTTTTACCTTCTAAATAGCGGTGTGGAATACCTTTTTTCTTTTTATCTTTAAGATCAGCTGCTAATTCGATGAAATATAAGAACTCTTCTTCTGTAAAATCTTTTTCTGCTAAAAAGCTGCGGCCTTTTAAATTTGGTTTAGTCATTAACATTGTTTATTGCCCACCTTATTGATTAATTTTTTTATTTCAAGAGATTCATAGTTAGTAGACGGACGCTATACTAAGGAACGGCAAGCAGGCTAGTCTCGTTAGCTCCTGTTAGTATTAAATCTGCCGCATAAGCCCTTTGATAGAGCCCGCCCTATTTCAAAAAGTTAGTTTATTAAATATCTTCACGCACAATCGGCATGCTCATGCAGCGTGGGCCCCCACGACCGCGAGACAATTCCGAGCTTAAGACTTCGATTACTTTCACACCATGACTGCGTAATAAGTCATTTGATACATAGTTGCGATCATATGTCACAACAACACCTGGTGCGATTGCTAATGTGTTAGATCCGTCATTCCATTGTTCACGTGCTGAGATGATTTCATCGCCGCCGCCGCAAGGAATTAGTACTAACTCATCAAGTTTTAATGCTTCTTTAAGCGTTTTATGCAGATCTCTGCTATGTGTAATATTTACATTTTCAGGATCAATGCCTCTTTCAAGCGTATATACATTCATGCTGCCATCAGCATCTTGAATACCTGGGTGAATTGTAAATTTGTTATAGTCGATCATTGTGAATACTGTATCCAAGTGCATGAATGCACGGCATCTAGGAATTTCGATTGCCAATACTTTTTTGATTTTATCTTGTTTAGCAAATAAGTTTTTCGCTAAACGTTCGATTGCTTTCGCAGATGTACGTTCAGATACACCGATTGCAATGACTTCTTCGCTTAGGACTAACTCGTCGCCGCCCTCGATTGGGAAATCATAGTTACGGTCTAACCATACCGGCACATCTTTTCCTGCAAAGCGAGGATGATGTTTAATGATATATTCCATGAATAAGGATTCACGTTGACGTGCCGGCTGACGCATTTTATTAATAGTCAAGCCGTTACCCATAGAAGCTGCCGGGTCACGAGTGAAGTAAAGGTTTGGCATCGGATCCATATAGAATGGATAATGATCTTCCATCATCTCATATAGATGTGTTTTCTTTTTCGCTTCAATTTCATTTTTGCGAACGCCCGCCATCACTTTTTCAATTAATTCAATACCTTCAAAAGTAAGCAGATATTCTTTTAATAGCTTAGCAGAACCATTAACATGTGCTTTTGATTCAACTAAGATTCTTTCAACAAATTCAGTGCGCAATTCCTCAGTATGTAAAGCTTCGTTTGCCAGGTCATCTAGGTACAGTACCTCAACGCCTTGATCGCGAAGCGTTTGAGCAAAGAAGTCATGTTCTTTTTGAATAACATTCAAATAAGGAATGTCATCAAATAACAGTTGAGGTAAATATTCTGGTGTTAGATTTTCAAGCTCTTTACCAGGACGTTTCAGTAAAACAGTTTTTAGTTTACCAATTTCTGATGTTACATGAATTGGGTTGTTCATCAGATGTTTCCTCCTTGACTAGCTGAATTGTTCTTACAAGCTAATAATAAGTTATTTCGGAATAGTAAACTGTGGTTAATCCAACAAAGAAAACGTTAAATATTTGACGTAAAACTTAATAGAGTATACAGTTTTTTGTAAACATATACTTTTGTAAAAGTGGGCAAAATAGAGAAACTCAGGTAAGAAAGCGTTTTCTTGACAGGACGTACTCATCCCTCAAGTTAAATTCTTGCATTTTACTGCATACAGAATGCATAAAATAGCATAAAAAAAAGTTAGCCATTTGCTAACTTTTTTTTATTAACCGATTATAAAGGGTTTCTGTATCCTGTTCAGTGCGGGTGATAATTAGGCATGTGTCATTGCCACATACGCAGCCCATCATCTCTTCCCATTGCATTTCATCTAACAAAGCGCCTATCACATGGGCATTGCCTGGTATTGTACGGATGACTAAAAGATGATCGACGCAATCGATTTTCTCTACTACTTCTTGAATTTTCCGAAGTAATTTTTGATATTGAGCATCGACATTTTTATTCGTAATAAAAGCATATTTTAAAGTCCCATTCTTTGTTGGAACCTTAGCCAAATTTAACTCCTTAATATCCCGTGAGATTGTTGCCTGTGTGACCTCCATACCATTCGCATTCAACAATTCCACCAACTGTTCCTGCTTTTCAACCTCATGCTCTTCGATAATTTTTCTTAAAAAGAAGTGTCTGCGATCTTTATTCAGCTTCATAAAAATGCTCCTTCATATATGTATAATATTATAGTAATATAATTAAAACTTATTTTCACTCTTTTTAATATTGTTGGCGAAGGAGGATTGGCATGTGACAAAAGCAAAAAAGCTGTGACGACAACATCACAGCTTTCTTCTTATTTGACAAAACGCATAACGACTTTCTTCAGCTCCATCAATATGACTGCACCAACCGCAAGACCAGCTGCAATCGCCCAATCATTGAATCCGAATGTATCCGGAATCGAGAATACATCGCGAGCTCCCGGCAAAGTCGTGATCGTATATAAAACTAAGCAAACTCCCACTGCGCCAAGAACATATTTATTGCTGAATAAGCCGATTTCAAAAATCGTTTGCTTATTGGAGCGTGCGGCAAACGTTTGCAATGTGCGGGCTAAAATTAATGTTGTGAATGCCATCGCTACACTGATTTCTTCTGAATGCTGCAAACCGATGTATTGCGAGATGATAACGGCGATACCGATGACTAGGCCGCGCAATAGTACATCCTGCATAGTTCCGCCGGCAAAGATGCCTTCGCGAATATCTCTCGGCTTCCGGTTCATGACATCAGGCTCTGATTTTTCCATCCCGAGAGCAATCGCAGGCAGAGAATCATTAACCAAATTAATAAACAATAGCTGCAAAGCTGTAAACGGATTAACCCAGCCGATAATCATCGCAAATAAAATCGCAATGATGGAGCCGACATTGCCGGCAAAAAGGTAAGCAATCGCCTTTTTAATGTTATCAAATACCGTTCGGCCAACTGCCACTGCTTTAACGATTGAAACGAAATTATCGTCTGTTAAAATCATTGCCGCTGCGTCCTTGGCTACATCGGTACCACTTCCCATCGCTACACCAATGTCTGCCTGCTTTAAAGCAGGAGCATCATTTACGCCATCACCAGTCATGCTTGTGATTCGTCCCTTTTTCTGCCAAGCTCGTACAATCCGAATTTTATTTTCCGGGGAAACACGAGCATAAACCGAAATGTGCTTCAGTTTTTGGTCAAGCTCTTCATCTGACATTGCATCCAGCTCTTGGCCTGTTACAGCAATGTCACCTTCCTCCATTAAGCCAATATCACGGCCAATTGCCTGTGCTGTCGTCTTATGATCACCGGTAATCATCACCGTACGAATCCCGGCTTTCTTCGCTTCTTCAATTGAGCTGTAAACTTCTTCACGTGGAGGGTCGATCATAGCTGTCAATCCGACCAACACTAAGTCATACTCATCCTCAAGGCCAACCTCAATTTGTTCTGATTGTATTTCTTTATATCCATAAGCTAAAACCCGAAGCGCTTTGTTCGAAAAGTCTTCATTCGCCTCTTGAAAACGTTGGAGAATTTCACGAGTGAACGGCTGCTTCTCGCCATCAATCAATACTTGGCTGCAGCGCTCGAACATCACGTCCGGACCGCCTTTTACAAGCATTGCCTTTTGCTGATTGAATATGTGAATTGTTGTCATCAGCTTTCTGTCAGAATCAAAAGGAATTTCCGCTTCTCTCGGAAAGTTATCGCGGATTTCATTATAGTTTTTATTATTCTTATTGCTAAACGTAATTAACGCAACCTCTGTCGGATCGCCAAGCTCTTTGCCTTCTTCATTAATATGCGAATCATTGCAAAGAACTGCTATATGTATTAATGCTCTTTCACTATCTGTCCAAACATTTGGATCACTAGGGAATTTTTCTTTCTTTCCTTTAGGCAAATAATAATCGACAACCGTCATCTTATTTTGCGTTAGCGTACCAGTCTTATCTGTGCAAATAACGCTAGTCGAGCCGAGCGTTTCTACAGCAGGCAGCTTTCTGATAATAGCATGCTGCTTAGCCATTTTGCTCGTCCCGACAGACAACACAATCGTCACAATTGAAGATAGAGCTTCAGGAATCGCTGCCACTGCCACTGCCACTGCAAACATTAATGCATTTAAAATACCGACTGTCATATCAGCTGTATTATCTGAAAACCATAGTCTTCCTGCTTCAACCCCGAAAATGACGATACATAAAATAAGAATGGCTACTCCCAACTTCTTGCTGAATACTTCAAGCTTCCGTTGCAGCGGCGTAGCCTTTTCCTCTGCACTCTCTAACAGGCCGGCAATTTTCCCGATTTCTGTATCACTGCCTGTACCTGTCACAACAATTGTACCGCGGCCATATACGACCATTGCACCGCTGTATACCATATTGAAGCGGTCGCCCAGAGGAACATTGCCTTCGATTATATTAGAATGCTTTTCAACCGGCTCAGATTCTCCTGTCAACATGCCCTCCTCCAGCTTTAAGCTGCCGGACTCCAGCACCCGCCCATCAGCCGGTACATAATCCCCGGCCTCCAGCAGAACAATGTCGCCTTTCACCAGCTCGCGCGCCGGCAATGTTTGTCTAACGCCATCACGCACAACCTTTGCTTCCGGTGCCGAAAGCTGCCGAAGCGCATCAAGCGAGCTTTCAGCTTTCCTCGTTTGAATAACGCTAATAACAGCATTAATTATCAGTACGGCAAATATAATAATCGATTCCATTATTTCACCTAAAACTATTTGAACAATTGCAGCAATAAGCAAAACAATTACCATCGGATCTTTGAAGTTATCCAAAAACAGCTTCCAAATCGGATCCCGCTTCTTTGCAGCAAGCTCATTGTAACCGTCCCGAGTTAACCTGTCTTTTACCTCAGCCGAGGATAAGCCTTCCTCTGTGCTGCCTACTGCTTTCAAAACATCCTCACTATTGTTGCGATAATAATCCATAAAAACAGCTCCCTCCTGCGACAATGCTCACTTTCACTCATGTATTTACTATCTTATAAAAACCAAATTAATATGCTTTTATTTTAGCAAAAAAAAAATAGTTATGAGACATTTCCAAAAATTAAAAAGAAAAACCGGAACCGGTCCTTTTTTATCATGAATATGCTGCATAGATTCGCCTCGATGAAAAAGGAGACATGCGGGAGGACGAAGATGAATCACACGAGAAACCCGTTTTTGGTTTCTTGGGGGAGGCAGCTAAGGACCAAGTATGGCAGGTGTAAGGTTAGACATCTATCTTAGTTCCAAAATATTCATTTTCTTATTTGCAAAGAAAAACCGGAACCGGTCCTTTTTTATCATGATTTTTGCATAAAAAAGCCTACAAAAAAAGTCAAAAGAAGACTATTTTGCAGGCCTGAGTTGCTTATTAATGTGATATTTTATTGTCGTTCCGCCGTTCCACGTTATTTTACATGAATACCATTATAGACAGCCACAGTGAAGTCTGCTCTAGTTGCATAATCACTCACCCGGTATGAAAACCGCCTGTACGGTCGATGCTGTTCATTGTTGCAATCGCGTCATAAGCCCAATTTCAGGCACCTCTTTATAAACAGGTTTGAGTTGGCACTTTCAACTCCTGTCGTTTTAATATTAAATTTCATTCTTAACAATTACAGCCATTTGCGCTCTAGTCAACTTTTCATTCGGACGGAATGTCTCGTCCGGGAAACAGTTGATGACACCCAGTTCTTTTATAGCAGCGATATCCTTCGCAAAAGTATGTTTTCCATTAACATCCTGGAAATACTCCAGCTTCTTCGGTTTATGATTTAAAATGCGGTTAATAATTGCCGATGCTTGTTGCACTAATAAATTTTTTATCCCCTACATAAATTCCCGAATGCGGTATTCCCTCTTTATATGTATCAGAGTATTACCCGTCACAGATGATGCTTGTCCTTTCGCCAGAAAGAATGGCAGTAAAAAGGATACCATCATATGCCATTTATCGACCTTTTCCTATCGGGAATGACATAAAACAAGCCAAAAGAGCTACTCCAAAAGTCATTGCTGACTGTAGAGCAGCCCCATCATCTGCTTATTCAAATTAAATATCAATCAAAATTTCATCAACTTCCTGATCTTTAGCCCTCGCTAAAATTTGCATACGGACAGACAGCTGCTGCATCATAAAATGCAAAGTCAGCTCCGGGTTATTATCCGGATCTTCACTCGCTTCTGCTCCCTCTTGATTAATTTTATAAGCATAGACTGCCAATTCCTCCATTTTCTGTGTGACAACATCGAACAATTCCGGCTGTTCTTTAATCAATCTTTGCAGCAAATACGTGCCATAAGCGATATGTCTCGATTCATCTTTTTTCAAATAGCCGATGCCCTTCAGCAACCCTGGCATTATGCCCGCTTCCTCCAACGCATTATAGAAGGAGAAATAACCTGTTTCAGCGAGAACCCCCTCTACAAACATGTTATAAACGGTTGCCGCTTCTGCCTGAGCCCGAGGAGATTGGTCTTCACTCAATCGCTCCATAGCCTCTGGCAGCACTTCATAAAATACTTCCTTATATGCTCCTGTATGCAAATGTGAGAGGTCGTCTTTCTCCCCAATTGCATCCAAAACTAACCTGAAAAACTCCGTATGTTTTGCTTCCTCATAGAGAAACGTAGTCAGAAACATTTCCTCTTCCAGACGACCTTCCTTGGCAATCGCCATGATTAACGGCAATAAATCAAGTGTTACCGCTTCTTCACCAGCCTGAAACTGAGCAATCAGCCGCAAAATGCCGGCCTTCTTCGCATCGCTTAATTCCGCCCAATCCTTCGCATCTTGTGTAAAATCTATATCAGAAGGATTCCAAATGCCGAATTTCTTTGCCTTTTGATACAATTTGTAAGGAAATGATTCCTCATCTAATCCTTTCGCACTAGTTGTGATGATCACTCTCTCCTTAGACATAGCAACTTCTCCCTTCATATTGACGCATCGTATTGTAAGCGCTTTACAAGTATTGTAATATGAACTTATATGTATATGAATATCTGAAAATATAGGGGGGAAAATCGTCGAATGCTAAGTCAAACACTCAAAGACTATATGAAAGATGTCGCATCAATTAAAAATGCCGAAAAGCAAATCGAAATGATGATTCGCGGCTGCATCGAATATTTCCCTTTCCAAAGAGCCTCACTCTTCTCATTCTCGCATATCAATTTCATCGGAGAAGGGGTTTACCAAATCGAAAAAGACAAATTAAGCAAAATGTCTTGGCTGAAGCAAGATATTCGTACTTTCCCGCTCGTTCACTATGCCATCACCCATAATCAGCCGTTGTATATTAAAAATGAAAACTTGCAGTACACACTACCCCCGGAATATGAGCCCTATTTCGACTTAACATCGTTGGCCATCATACCAATCAGTAAGCAGCATACCGTCGTTGGCTGTGCTTTCATTGATCGATACACCGGAAAGCAGCCTTTTGATGATCAGCAATTAAAGCAAATCTTTCACTATTTCCAGCAGCTATTCCACAGTTTATCTCATCTTCCCCAGTTAAATCCCGTTTTGAGCAAAAGAGAAATAGAAGTTTTACAACATTTAGCCAATGGTTACGCCATTAAAGAAATGGCATCAATGATGAACATTAGTGTTTTCACAGTCCGTGATTATTTGACCGCCGCTATAAGAAAACTCGGTGTCAATCATCGCTCACATGCGGTTGCAGAAGGTTTCAGAAAAGGGATATTAAAGTAAGCGATTGCTACAATCTAACATTGGTTGACCTGACTGTTTGCTTTATAATGGAACTATCTTGAAAAGAGGAAAGGAAAAACACAGCAACGATGAGTTCCAAAACAAACTTAGACTTACAGCATTTCATGGAAACGAAGAAAGAATTAACACGCTTTATGATGACATATAAGTGTGCGATGGATGAGATAGAAACAAAAATAAACGTATTAAAACAAGAATTTCAATATATACATGAATACAATCCGATTGAGCATGTCAGAAGCCGGCTGAAATCTCCGGAGAGCATCATTCAAAAAATGTACCGTAAAAACGGAGGTACTGTTTCATTAGATGAATTGAAGGAAAATATTCGGGACATTGCGGGCGTACGAATCATTTGCTCCTTTATTTCTGATATATACAGAATCAGCGATATGATCCAAAAACAAAAAGATGTCGAATTAGTCAGCCTGAAAGATTACATTAAAAATCCGAAGCCAAATGGCTACAGAAGTTTGCATCTTATAATTAAGATACCGGTCTTTATGTCTGACAGAGAAGAGCATGTATATGTAGAATTGCAAATTCGGACAATGGCGATGGATTTCTGGGCCAGCCTCGAGCATAAAATCTATTATAAATATCAGAATGCAATTCCTGAGAATATGTTAGAAGAACTAAAAGAAGCTGCTTATACCGCTTCAGAACTCGACAAGAAGATGGAGAAGCTTCATAAGGAAATAGGCAAAATTAAAGAAGATACTAATCAACAATTAAAGATTGATAATCAAACGATGAATGTACCTTCAGAATTGATCAATATGCTATTAGCACAAAAATAAACTCCAGCAACAGCTGGAGTTTACTTCTTGTAGTAAATTAAATAATTGTTAGTAGAATCATGTCAAACCCTGCTTTTAGTTTAATAGATTGCCTTGCCTTCTTCAAGCTGACTTGAAGCATTGTCCGATTTTATTCAATTCTTCCACCATGATAATTCACATATAGAAAAACCGTTACCGGTCCTTTTTCTTGAATGCTACCTAATAAAGCAGTAAAGGACGAAATTATTCACATTACATCCTTTTCTCTTCCCTATTTATAACCGATTCCCGTTCGACTAGAGATACAGGCAACATATAACTATTCCGGACTTTTTCGCCCTTCGCTTTACGGATCACAATCGTAACAGCCGTTTCTGCCTTCAAAAATATATTTTGATCAACCGTCGTCAGTTCCGGATTGCAATAGCGACTGAAATAAATATTATCAAATCCCATAATCGACAAATCCTGTGGGATACGAAATCCCCTTTTCAAAAAACCCTTCATTAATCCAATCGCCATAATGTCAGCTGGACAAAATACCGCGTCATAGTTCCTGCCGCTCTCAGCTATGATGTTAGCAAGATTAATTCCTTCATCATAACTGTATTTATTTTTCGAGATAAATATATCTTCGCTCTTATACTCAATACCATATGCTTCAAGAGCTTCCTTATATCCTTCAATCCTCTTATCAATAAAATTACCGTAATCATTCTCGCAACCGGCAAATGCAATTCTTTTATGACCTTTCAAAATTAAATATTCAACACTATTAAACGTTCCTTTTTGATCTTCAGAAGTTAAATTCACAAAGTCTGGATGAGTGCCATATTCATCAACGACAACAACCGGCTCATCCACAGTTAATAGTATTCTCTCAAGATTTTCGGGGATTTGCCCCACTATAATAAAACCTAAAAAATGATGGTTCGCCACTTCACTATATGATTGTTCTTCCAGTGTATTAAATATTTTAATTGATAAATTATTTTCTTGTGCCGTATGTTTTACCCCGCTAATAAATTCTTGATAAAATGGATTGCTTTCGATTAATGTATGACGGTAATCTTTCTCCATCTTAATAAAAATCGCCAAGGTCGAAGGCAAGGTATTCATGAGCTGGTCAAGGCGATCACTTGGTAAATATCCCTTCTCACGGATGATTTTTTGCAGTTTTTTCTTTGTTTGTTCCGGTAATGAACCGATTTTAGTTTTTATAAATGATTGCATGAAATCGTGATAAAATGGATGCGGTTCTTCTCTTGATTCAGAAGCCTGAAGTGCTAAATTTCTGGCCGAACTGTTCGGCACATATCCGAGCTCTTTGATTGTTTGTAAGACTCGCTCTTTCGTCTCAGCTGATACTTTATCGACATCATTTAAGACATACGAAACGGTAGCCTTTGAAACATTCGCTTTTTTTGCCACATCAGCTATTGTCACCTTATGCGTCTTCATTTTTTCCTCCACAACATGTCAATAAACCTAATTTTACCGCTATCCTTGCATTTGTAAATAGAAATAAGAAAAACCGTTACCGGTCCTTTTTCATTTTTGTATTCGCCTCTTGAATTCACTTGAATGAAAAAGGGAGACATGCGGGAACCGAAATGCAGAAGCGGCCCGCAAGCAAGGCAGGTGTATGGTCAGACAACTATCTAAGTTCTATAGCTTTATACTTAATCAGAAAAAAATGGGCCTCTCATTCATGATTTGATCACTTTTGAGAAAGACCCATTTTAACGATTACATAATCTCTTTAATATAATTTTTCAGCGTATCCGATTTGCCGCCGAAAATTGCTTGAACACCGCCTGATACTTCGAGTACACCCGCAGCACCCAGCTTTTTCAATTGGTTTTTATCAACTTTTTTTGCATCTTTTACTTCAACGCGAAGTCGGGTGATACAAGCATCGATATTTTCAATGTTGTCGCTTCCGCCTAATGCTTCTAACACGTTTGGAGCGATTTCGCGAAGCTCATCATTGCCAGAGGTTTTTGAAGCTGTTTTTGTGCCTGTTTGACCTGTTTTTTCTTGATAATCAGCTTTTGTATATAGTTTCGTTTCTTCATCATCTTCTTCACGACCAGGTGTTTTCAGATTGAACTTCTTGATCACGAAACTGAATATGAAGTAGTAAAGAACAAAGTAGACAACACCGACAAGCAGTACATAATACCAGTTAGTTGAAACCCCTGCACCTGCCGGCAAAAGACCAAATAATGTAAAGTCAATCAGACCGCCAGAGAATGTCATACCGATGAATACGTTTAACATATCCATTAACATGAATGACAGACCGGCCAATACTGCGTGAATCACGAATAACCAAGGAGCAACAAATAAGAATGTGAATTCAATTGGCTCTGTAATACCTGTTAAAGCAGCAGTACCCGCAGCTGAGAATAGCAGTGAACCGACTAATACTTTCTTAGCAGGTTTTGCACATTTGTACATTGCAAGTGCCGCACCAAGCAGACCGAACATCATGAATGGGAACTTACCGGCCATATAACGTGTCGTTCCGGAAACAATTTCACTCATTGTTCCTTGAGAAGCGCCTACTAAATCACTCATTGAGCCTAATTGTTGGAAGTAAGCCGGGCTTGCTCCACTAATAACTGTTTTAGTACCATCGATGATAACATCTGCTTGTACGAAAGAAGAGTACCAGAATGGCGTATAGAAAACATGATGAAGACCGAACGGAATTAATGAACGTTCGATTAAACCATAGAAGAATGTGCCAACTAAGCCTGAACCTTGAACAAGCTCAGATAACCAAGCGATGCCGTCTTGAACAACAGGCCAGACAAATGCCAATAAAGCACCGACAAGCGCCATTACTAAAGACGTAATGATTGGAACGAAACGAGATCCCGCAAAGAATGAGAACATAGGGTTAAAAGTAATATTATAATAGCGATTGTGCAGTATACTTGTTACAATCCCTGCGATAATACCACCGAACACTGACATATTTAATGTAAATATACCAAGCGATGTCGTAACATATGTACCATATTCCCCAACATTATCAGCTGTTACAACACCTAATGTTGTGTAACCTAAACCTAATAATGTAGAAATAACCTGATTCATAACTAAATATCCGAAGATCGCAGCTAAACCTGCAGTACCTTTATCGTCTTTAGCTAAGCCGACTGCAACACCGACTGCGAATAAAATCGGCAAGTTTCCGAAAATGATATTACCGATATCATTCATAATTTGAAGTATAGCTTTAACTGCATCTAAATTTACGAATGAAATAAGCGGATTATAAATGGACGGTGCATTTTCCAAAGAAGCAATTCCGATCAAGGCACCACCGATACCCAGTAAAATACCGGCAATCGGTAAAGCGGCAATCGGAAGCATAATTGCTTTACCAATACGTTGCAAATACTTAAACATTTGATTTTTCTTCCTTTCCTCATCAACTAGTTAACATTGGTTAAGCGGTTAACTTATCCAAAATACTATATCACAATAAAAAGCAAACGCTTTCAGCTATTATGAATATTCTGTGAAGTTTTTGTGACAATTTTCTCTTAATTCTTACTAGTAACTATTCTCCCGTTATTCTGCTAAGTAAGCACATCACAAATTTGTTTTACTGTATACACGAAGAGGTAAAGTACTGTAAGGAAAGCTAGGGGAGGTAAAGAAGAATGAAAAAACTATTTAATTCCGCTTTCATATACTTACTTGCCGCTCTAGGCAGCGGTATACTTTGGAGAGAAATTACAAAGATAATGGATATTTCAGAACCTACTGCCTTAGGGACTGTGCATACACACCTATTCGCATTAGGTTTTATGATGTTCATGATTTTTATTTTACTGGAAAAGAACTTTCATGTTTCAGAGGCGCCTAAGTTTAAAGTGTTTTATATCCTTTATCACATTGGCGTAATTTTGACTGCCACCTTTATGTTCGTTCGCGGCATGACCAGTATGCTTGTCATTAACGGCACACTTGAAATGTCAAACGGATTAGACAGCGCGATTTCCGGTATGTCGGGTATGGGTCATACTATATTAACGGTTGCGCTCATTATCTATATGTTCATGCTTAAAAATAAAGCTGTGCCGGAGGATTAGAAAAACGTCATCGGTCCCTGGAACTGGACGTCGAGCCTCTCGTTTATAGCGAGAGGCTTTTAGTTTGGTTTGTTCTATTGGTTTTTCGCTCCGGATGGACGCTTTCCGCGGGGCAAGGCACCAAGCCACCACTTTGCTAAGCTTCATTGCTGTCTCGGCCTGCCAGCTTCCTCTGAGCAGGAGTCGCCGCCCTCCTCTCCAACCAAAAGAACATTTATCCAAAAACAACCATAAAAAGAAGCAACCTCCCGACAAGAGATTGCTTCTTTTCCTTTATTCTTATACTAATAAAGCTGCGATTTCGTCAATTTTTTTAGCACCGAAAACGACTTGTTCGTCATTGATGATCATCGCTGGAACACTCATTACTTTGTATTCCTTTTTAATGTCTTGGAATTGACTGATATCGACCATTTCCGCTTCAATATTAGGGTTCTCGATGGCAATGCGTTGCGCGCCGACCACTACATCTGGGCAATAGTGGCATGCAAGTGAAACCATGACTTTAATGTTTGCTTTTTTATCGATTGATTTAATTGTATCCATAATGCTTGCATCCAATGCTTGCCCAGGACCAGCTAGGTTGTAAATAGCTAGGATGAATGAGTTCAACTCATGTCCACCTGGTACGCCGTGGTATTTAACCCCGCTATATTCGCCGTTTGCATTCAATAATGAAACAACAGGGTATTTATCGGCATGGATTTTAGCCTCCATATCCGGATTTTCACCTTTGTTATATAGCTCAAGGTGAAGCTTATCGCCAAGCTCGGCAACGTCTAATAAGAAGTCGCGAAGCTCTACAGACTTAGGTAGGCTTTCGTCAACGATTGACACTAATGTTACATCGTTTTCCATTTTAGCGAAAATGCCTTTTAGCTGACCGCGGATTGCATCAGATAATAACGAGCTTTTGCCTGATCCAGCTGCAGTAGCTGCTTTTTCTTCTTTTTTAGCAGGTTTTGCTTCTTCAACCGGCTCATCTTTAATGCCAAGACGTTCTTTTTCTTCTGATACATATTTACCTGCATCCGTTGCCGCAATCGCTCCGTCAGCAACAGCTGTAATTACTTGGCGCAATGATTTCGGACGAAGGTCACCAGCTGCATAAACACCTTTGACATTTGTTCTCATATCATCATCTGTTAAGATGTAGCCTGCACGGTCCATCTCGATATGACCTTTGAAAACATCCGTTTTTGGCTGATAGCCGATGAATACGAACACACCGAACGTGCCGTCTTCTTCTTTTGCAGTGTATTCCCATTCTTCATTTGTTTTATTGTTGATGAAGCGAGCACTCTTGATCATGTCGTCTCCATAAACACCTTGTAATTCTGTATTGAAATGAACTTCAATTTTATCATTTGCGAATACTTTATCTGCAATTGAAGGAGCACATGTGAATTCAGGTTCACGAGCAATGATGCGCACTTTTGTTGCATAACGAGTCAAGTACATCGCTTCTTCTGCTGCAGCAAAGCCAGCGCCGATTACGAATACCTCAAGACCTTCGAAGAATTCTCCGTCACAAGTTGAGCAGTAAGCAACACCGCGACCTGTAAATTCTGCTTCGCCCGGGAAGCCAAGTTTACGAGGAGATGCACCTGTTGCGATGATTACCGCGCGGCCTTTTAGTTCCCCATTGATTGTTTTAATGATTTTCACATCGCCTGAAAAATCAACGCCTGTTACTTCTGTTTTTGTGAACTCCACACCAAAATCTTCGTTTTGAAGGCGCATTTCTTCAATGAGTCCAGGACCTGAAATGTTACGGATACCAGGGTAGTTAGCAATTTCTGAAGTAGTAGACGTTTGACCGCCGAAGTTGCCTTTTTCGATAATTAATGTTTTAAGTTTCGCGCGACCGGCATATAAGCCTGCTGAAAGGCCTGCAGGACCGCCGCCGATAATCAATAAGTCATAAATCTTTTCCATAACCGTTCTCCTTGTAGTATAATCTTTTTATCTATTTTTTTATAAAGGCAGTACAAGAGGCACTTATTAGCGGTAAGTGCCTCTTTTTTTATATTTTATAGCCTTTCACCTGCCATAAATGGACAGGCATAAGGCTTTATAAGACCGGCACTTGAAATTCAAGTTAAACGGTTCAATTGTTATTTTTTATTAGATTTTACCAACTAGGTCTAAGCTTGGCTCAAGAGTTTCTTCACCTGGAGTCCATTTAGCTGGGCAAACTTTATCTCCGTGCTCTGCAACGAATTGAGCAGCTTGTACTTTACGTACTAACTCTTCAGCGTTACGGCCGATTCCTAGATCGTGGATTTCGTAAGCTTTAACTTCGCCTTCTGGATTTAAGATGAAAGTTCCGCGTAATGCTAAACCGTCTTCTTCAATTAACACACCAAATTGTTTTGATAGTACATGCGCTGCGTCAGCAAGCATTGGGTATTTGATTTTACCGATTGTATCAGTTGCATCAGCCCAAGCTTTATGTACGAAATGTGTGTCTGTAGATACAGAGTAGATTTCGCAGTTCATTTCTTTGAATGCTTCATAGTGATCTTGAACGTCTGCTAATTCAGTCGGGCAAACGAATGAGAAATCAGCTGGATAGAAGAAGAATACAGACCATTTACCTTTTACATCGTCTTGAGTAACTTCTTTGAATTCTCCATCTTGGTATGCTTGTACTTTAAAGTCTTCTAGTTTTTTATTGATCATTGACATATTATTTATTCCTCCTGAGAAGTAATTTGTATTTATCCTTTTTTTATAATAATTATTAATAAGGAATTAGTCAAGCAAAAAATGTAAGTTAGTGTCGAAAATATAGGAATTTCATTCTTTTCTGCCTCTATTTCCCTATGCTTCTTCATTATTGACTTTTACAGCAATCTTTATTCTATATTTGTTTAATATAATATAGCTGTTTTCTACATTCCTTGGACTAGCTCACTTATTTATTTTATCCCTCCTTATCCTTGACTTTCCTAAATTAACTTTACGCTCAATCATTTATATTCTCATATATAAATAATAATTGAGAAAGGATAAACCACTCTTTCTTCTTTAGCCAAATGGATGAATCGTTAAACTAAAAAAACTTAAATGCCTAAATGACATTTAAGTTTTTCATTCTGTATTCAGCGTCAGTTTTATGAGAACAACCCTGCCATACTCAAATATCTTTCCCCTGTATCCGGAGCGATACATAGCACACGATGACCAGGCCCTAATCTTCTTGCTTCCTGAATAGCAGTCCAGACAGCTGCACCAGCAGACGGACCGACCAAAATACCTTCTAGTCTCGCTAATTCACGCGTAATATGAAGGGCATCTTCATCCTCGACCAACTCAATATGATCATAAACCTCTGTATTTAATATTGATGGAATAAACCCTGGACTTGTGCCGACTAATTTGTGCGCACCCGCTTGACCTCCTGATAAAACAGGAGACCCCTTCGGCTCAACGACTACAACACGCAGGTCTGGAAGAGCCTCTTTCAATGTCTCTCCTGTACCCGTAATTGTCCCGCCGGTGCCTGCAGTCGCAACGAATACATCCAGCTTTCTGTCTGTCTGATCCAAAATTTCGATTGCTGTTGTCGTACGATGAATAGCGGGATTAGCTTCATTCTCAAATTGCTGCGGTATAAAACTGTTCGGAATTTCTTTATGCAATTGAAGGGCTTTTGCCACTGCACCTGGCATTTTTTCCGCTGCCGGTGTCAATACAACTTCCGCTCCATAAGCTTTTAATATCATTATTCGTTCCTTCGTAGCATTGTCCGGCATAACGAAAATTGCTTTATAGCCTTTCGCTGCCGCATTCATTGCCAAACCGATACCGGTATTTCCGCTTGTCGGCTCAATAATCGTTGCCCCGGCCGAAATCAAACCTTCTTTTTCAGCCGTATCAATCAATGAGAAAGCTGCGCGATCCTTAACGCTGCGACTTGGATTGAAATATTCAAGCTTCACCAAAACCTCAGCACATGTTTCATCAACAAGTCTATTTAGTCGCACAACCGGTGTATTTCCGACCAAATCGATTACCGAATTATATACTTTCATGCTCTCATCCCCTTTCATACAATATTAAAACTATTCATACCTTTTTACAATGAATTATCTTTCTTCTCGTTAATTTAATCCATACCATGAACAAGCTCTTCAAGCATTTCCTGATCCATCGGTCCCATTACCTTGTGCTGAATATAACCATCAGAATCAATGAAATAAGTGGTCGGAATCGAGATCGCTTGATACAGTATACTTACGTCTCCTTTTGAATCAAGAACAATAGGAAAAGTCAGTCCATAATCTTTAATAAACATACCGATATCCATCTCATTCTTTTCAGCTGTAGTCATATTCACGCCCAATATCTCCACATTTTGATCTTGATTACGAACATAAAAGTTTTGCATATGGGGCATTTCTGCTTTACATGGCGGACACCAAGAAGCCCAGAAATTAAGGACGACTTTCTTCCCTTGCAAACCCGATAGGCTCAGCTCTTCTCCGGTAAAAGTCTGCAATTGAAAATCAGGCGCTTTATCACCTGTCTCTAAACCTGTCTTATCATTTAAATCCGTATCCTCTTTTTCCTCCTTCTCTTGCTCCACCTGAATGTTGCTATTTGAAACTTGTTCCGAAAAAAAGTTATCGTAGATTGCCCAGCCGATTAAACCAAATAACCCAATCAATACCAATATGCTTTTTTTATTCATGCGCTTCACCTCTTCTTAAACTTTTTTATTTGAAAAATAAAGGGATAACAAAATCAAGAAAAAGAACAGCCATTGATCACTGGTAAATAACAATATTTTATTCATCGAATGAAGCAATAATAAAGAAAGGATTAAATAGAAGAAGGAAAATAGAATAACAAATGAAAATAATTTTCTCGCTTGCACTTTATTGAATGTACTTTCAACCAAAGCCGCCAATCCGATTAATGTATGAAAAAGTATATCTTCCTGTAAAAACAACGCATATAGTAAGTGATATATTCCTACTGCAATACTGCTATAAAAGATTACTATTTGTATCTTTAATTGAGACTCTATTCGTTGCTTGCTTGCTTTCACAAAAAAATACAACACAGCAGAAACGATCGCTATAATAAGCCCGTCTTTTCCGCCCGTGAAATAGAGCAACGATAGCGGCTGTTTCCAAACCAAGCCCGGTTCAAGAAGCAATAAACTGCCCTTCCAAACAAAAAAACCAACAAATAAACTGTTTAAAATCAAATCAACGATCTGTTTGCTTTCTTTTGCGCCATTCAAGAGCTTAAGCCAAATCCATACAGCAATTACTCCTATTAAAGCAGCCGCAGCTAAAAGCAGCCATTTTAGCAAAATCGCAATTGAACCTATTTGAATTACTTCCATACAATCCCCCTTAAAATTAAGAACACCAACATACCTATAAGGGTATACTAATGAATCTCGATATCCCATGTCAATTAAGTAAACTTTATCCAGAAGAAACGAGACAATGGTCTACCTGTTAGCAGCTCCTATAAATTCAATTAAGGGTGCTTGCTCTTTTATTCTTTTATTCTTTTATTCTTTTATTCTTTTATTCTTTTATGCTATCCTATTACTAGTTCCATTTGACTAAAAATTCATTAAAAATATAATTTTCAAATACAACTGATGGAAGAGGTATTTTGAATGATACGCGCAATTTTAGTTGACGATGAGCCGCTATCGTTACAACTCTTAGAAAAGAAATTAACAAGCACTGGGGAGATTGAAATAGCTGCCAGCTATGCTAGCGCAGAGTATGCCCTCCAACAGATGAAGCAACTCGACTTTCAAGTAGCCTTTCTTGATATTGAAATGGCCGGTTTGAGCGGTTTGGATTTAGCAGAGGTGATTTCAGATTGGAATCCGAGCATTCATATAGTGTTTGTAACGGCTTATCGGGATTACGCAGTTCAAGCATTTGAATTAAATTCAATAGATTATTTACTAAAACCAATTATGATGGAACGACTTGAAAAAACAATTTCAAGAATTAAGCAAATGCATCTGCAGAAGCGTTTCCCTGAAAACGAGCATAGTCCTTCCTTGAAAATCAATTTTTTTATGGAATTTTCAGCTTCTACTCACAAACAAATCATCAGCTGGAAAACAAACAAAGCGAAAGAACTATTCGCTTATCTTTTTATGCATCAAGATACATATGTTCACCGTGATACACTCATTAATGATTTATGGCCTGAACAAGACTATAAAAAAGCTAAAATCCAACTTCACACGAATTTATCCTATCTGCGTAAAACGCTTGAGTCAAACGGAATCCGAGATGCTCTGCAATTCACTAATCAAAGCTACCGATTACATATTGAGGAATACTATTGCGACGCAGAGACATTTGAGAAATTCATTGATGAGAACCGAATTACTGAAGAAAATATAAAGGAAGCTGAGCAAGTACTTGCCTTGTACAAAGGAGACTATGCTGAAAAAAACGCCTATGCATGGTCAATACAGAAATCAAAAGCGTTAAAAGAAAAACTGCTCTCATTGTTGCAGCAACTAATTAATTTTTACACTGAAACCAACAACAATATGAAGACCCAACAATATTTGCAGTTGTTGCTCATGCACGATCCATATTGTGAACCGGCAATCCGACACTTGATACAGCACCATCTTAATAGCGGAAATCGTATGGAAGCGATTAAAGTATATCAAAACTTTACTTTTTTGCTAGAAGAAGAGCTAGGCATTCAACCTGAATATGCAACAAGTAATCTTCTGAAAAATATATAGGGGGCGGTATCTTACCGCCCCCTCATTCTTTCGGAACTTGGAATGAAACACTCGTACCGACTGATAGCTCACTTGAGATCGTCACTCCTTGACCAAACAGTTGCTTCAATCTATTGTCCGTATTCAGCAAGCCGATTCCTCGGTCTTGTTCCGATTTCTTTTTCAGAAGATGATTTAAACTGTCATCCGCTATTCCAATACCATCGTCAATTATTGAAATCTTCACCCATTCCCCATAATCGATTGCTTCAATCTTCACCGTTCCACCTTGTGGACGCTTTAGTACTCCATGTTTGATTGCATTTTCTGTCAAAGTTTGGATTGCAAGAGGCGGAACTTGCACATCCAGCTTTTCATCGATGTTCCATTCAATATTTAAACGACTGCCAAAACGAGCCTGTTCAATATATATATAAGAACGAACAAGTTCAAGCTCCTCTTGAAGCGGAATAAGCTTATTCAAATTTCTCCCGTCAAAGCTTGTACGTAAATATTTGCCGAACTCATGCAATAAGGTAATCATTTTCGATGAATCAATATCACTGAGCGCTGCAATTGTATTTAATGTGTTATATAGGAAGTGCGGTTCTATTTGAGCCTGCAGCCATGCCGATTCCATCCTAATTCTTTCCGAAATTGAATCTTTCAAGAATGTCAGCGCCTGAACACGTGCAACGAGCTCCATTTTATCAACCGGTTTCGCTACATAATCATTCGCTCCGGCAAGAAACCCGCTCTGTACATCCTCCGGCCTTCTTCGCGCCGTCAGCAGCAAAATCGGCAACTCGGTAATAGAGTAGCGCTCTCTTATTTTCATAGTCAGCTCATAGCCGGACATATTTGGCATCATCACATCTGATATAACTAAATCCCACTTCCCCTTATTTAATAGCTTCAACGCTTCTTTACCGCTTGACGATGTGGATATATCATATTGTCCAGAAAGAATTTGTTTCATGATTTTTAAGTTAACAGGGTCATCATCTACTATAAAGATGCGTGCTCTCTCTCCATGCATTGTCACCGCAGTTTCCATCTCAGCAACACGATCCGGCAATCTGAAATCGACTATGTTTTCTTCAGCAACCGTTCTTTCTTCCTCATTCGCGAGCGGAAGTGTAAATATAAATGAGGAGCCTTGATTTACAACAGATTGTACAGTAATGGTGCCACCGTGAAGTTCCACTAACTCCTTGCAAATACTAAGACCTAGCCCAAGCCCTTCTGCCAAATTTGAGTTTTGAGTGCCACCTTGTTCATACGGCTGAAAAATCTTTTTAATTGATTTAGCATCAATGCCAATCCCTTCATCTTTTACCGTAATGACGGCTTGTTTCTTTCGGACTTCAGAAGTAATCATAATCGTCCCTTCTTCCGTGAACTTCAGCGCATTGTGCAGCAAGTTGAATAATATTTGCAGAAGCCGATTCTCATCTGCTTTCACATTCGGAAATCCCTCCGGAATATCACAGAAAAACTCTATTTTTTTCCCTTCCTTCATAAATCGAAGCATATCAAGCACACCTGAAACAACCGACGCCAGGTGAATGCTTCTCAATTTCAATTGAATTCTCCCTTCTTTTATGTTGGAGAGATCGATCAATTCATTCAGAAGCATCGACATCCGTTTGGCAACTGTAACAAGAAGCTGCAGATTCGCTTTTGTATCATAATCTAAGTTTTTATTTTCTTCATCGATAATTTCCTGTGCCATATTAATGATTCCATGAAGCGGATTGCGCAGTTCATGGGATGTGTGAACTAAAAATTCATCCTTCCTTTTGTCAATTTGCTCCATTTTCTCAGCATACTGCCGATTATCCTCAGATACATGAAAGAAATATTTAAACCAATAAACAGCAAATAAAATGACAGCCACAATCAATTCAAGAGGCAAGTACGGATAATTCGATATGTTCAGCCATCCCGTATTTTTCAAGATACCCCACACTGAACTTGACCCGATACTCACGATCAGCAAGAACAAAAAAATCGTACCTCTCTTGCCTGATAGAACCATCTTTACAGTAACAAAAGAAATTACAATTGCCGGAAATATAAAAATAGCGAGTAGAAATAGCCTCATATTATACAGTGTTACGTCAAGAGGCATGACAAAAATGCTCACACTATATAATGTGCAAAATAATGTATAGCTGATTAAAATTTTTTGTTTCAATATTACGCTTCTAAAGCTATGCACTAAAAAAAGTGATGCTGTTATATACGCAAGAAGAATAATGACCGTCCAGTGCTCGTACGTTAAAGACGGAAACATATAGTACAAAATCTTATTATCATCGGCAATTGTCGCTATTGCTATGCTGAAAAATGATAACGCTAAAAACAGTACTTCTTTCCTTCTTTTGAAAACAAAATAAATAAAGAGAGAGTAAATACCATGCAGCAAAAACACAACAGCTGCTACAATTTGCAAAGAATAGCCAAGAAATTGGTCCCTTACAATTGTTCCACTAGAACCTAATACAATTGATTCTTTAATGCCACCATATCTCGGATCAATAAAATTAGCTACCTGAACGGCAATCTCAATTTGATTGGATGTACTTTCAAATTCAATCTGAAACGGCTTATTATCTGGCATAAAACCGTCCGCTGATTCTGAGAGGCTTCCCCTTTCCGTTACTAACTCGCCATTTATAAAAACTTTCGAAGACGTACTTAAATCCTTGAAGTACATACTATAAGTTTGCTCACTATCATCATCCAACAAGATTAATAGACGATATGTACCATAGCCAAAATAATTCTGATTTCTTTCTTCTTTGCTCCATAATCCCGGAACTGTCAGATAGACCGGCTCAGAATCAGCCGTTTTGCCAGACTCTATAAATTTCTCATCATAAAAGCTCCATTCTCCATCCAATGGTACTGATTTACTTCCCAATACATCAACGCCGCGCAGATCAAGAACACCTGCTTCGGCATGTGGAAACTCCGATTTTGAGTGATACATTATCCAACTTAAACGAAGTCCGGTAATGATGATTAAAAACACACCTGTAATAAGTATTAATTTTCTTTTTTCCATAATACTTTCTTTAATTCGACATTTATCTACAAAACCCTCTATCCTCATAGTACGACCTCATGAATTATTCATTATACTTCATCACTTTCATTTGAGAAGGTCCTTTTTGCAAAGCTTCCTCTAAATGGGTTTTTCCAACTTCAAAAATCTTTTCCATATCCATTTCAGCACTTACAGTTTCAATAATGCATCCTGACAAATACAAGCAAATATTTGCATTCTGACCATCCGAGATCAAGGGAGTATTTTGAAACAGGTTCTCTAAAAATAATACCGCCTCTTGAATCGTTGATTTCGGAACCAACAATACCCATATATGCTTTGTCGGCAGGCGAAATATTAAATTAGAACTTCCTTTTTCCTGTACCAGATATTTATGCATCTCCATCAAACCATCCTTCATCACATCGACCCCATATCGGTGGACGAGCTCATCAAAAGCATGAATAGAAACTAAAATAAATGTAAACGGTACATTCGATTGTTTATAACTAATTTGCATAAAGTGATAATATTTCCGTAATTGCTCTGCTTCCCGCAATAATTCCAGGTCGATCAAATCCTGCTCCCAATCGTCCCTGGGAAGTAGCCTACTTTTTTCAAACACGTACATAATCCTCCTTGCCCATATTCAATGTTATAGTCTACTAGCTTGCGCTTACATAATTCTTAAAGAGAAACCGGCACAAAAAAAAGAGCACTTTCAAAGTACAGATCACTTAAAAAATGCTCTTCTCTATAAAACGCTAGTTACAGCTGTTTCTAGCTTTTCTTTCACAACATCATCTATAAATGACTGTATGTTTTTAGGTAGTATAAACCTTTACTTCTCCATTAATAGACTGTGAGAGAAGCATACAAAACAACTAACTATAAATGACGATAAACCCTAAACAAATAATACATACCGCATATAAAAATAGAGCGATTACCTTATTGCTTTTAGGCGAATCCTTTACTCGATATATCGAATAAAAATTATAAGAAACAATCGAAAATATGATAAAGGTTATAATATTAATTGGATTCAACGCAAGTCCCCCTTAATAAACAAACTGCCCATCCTTAGTTGCAACTATATTACCATATATAACAATCAATAGGATGAACAAACAAAAACACACCCTCCGCCTAAACGAATAGGTGTGTAACTTCCTAAAATTCTTATAGATACATAGGCTACAATGTTCTACTTCGAAAAAAATCCTTTCAAGGCAAATGCAACATTTTGCGGTCGTTCCGCGAGACGCCTCATATAATAGCCGAACCAGTCGTCACCAAACGGCACATATACCCGCATTGTAAAGCCTTCCTCCGCTAACTGTCTCTGCAACTCCGTTCTGAATCCATACAGCATTTGAAACTCGAACTGACTACGTGAGATGTTTTGTTCCGCAACGAGCGACTTCACTTTCGCAATAATTTCATGATCATGGGTGGCAATAGCTGTGTAACTCCCACTCAGTAAATGCAGATTAATAATATTGATGAAGTTTTCGTCTATTTCTTTTTTATCCTGAAAGGCGACTTCAGCTGATTCCTTATATGCCCCCTTCACGAGGCGAAGCGGAACATCCTCAAAATCGATTACGTCCTGCTGTGAGCGATACAAATATGCCTGAATGACGGTACCGACTTGTTGATAAGTCTTGCGGAGCTCCTTTAAAATATCGAGCGTCATTTGGCAATGGCTGTAATCCTCCATATCAATCGTGACAAATTGATTCGTTTGCTTTGCCGTTTCCATAATCGTCACCATATTTTCGAGACAGAACTGCTCGCTCAAATCCAAGCCCAATTGAGTCAGCTTCACCGATAATTGGCTCTCTACTCCGCTTTCGGCTATTGCTTCCAACGTCTTCACATTGCAGACTGTAGCTTCAATTGCTTCCTTTCTACTGGTGACAAACTCCCCTAAATGGTCCAGCGTGCATATTAGACCTTGTTCATTTAACCGTCGGACTTGCCCCATCGCTTCATCAATGGAGGTACCTGCTACTACTTGAGAAGCACCCAATTGAAGGCCCCATCTTTTCGCTGCCTTATTTAACGTTTTATTTTTGGATGCAAACATAAATACATTTTTAGAAACTTGAGACAGCATTTTCACCACCCCTAGAAAGATTCACTTATAGTTTTAGCTTGCATATGAAGAACTAAATAATCGGGACCGCCTGCCTTGGAATCGGTACCGGACATATTAAAACCGCCAAATGGCTGATAACCGACAATTGCCCCTGTACAGCCGCGATTGAAATAAAGATTACCGACATGGAATTCTGCTTTCGCCCGTTTCATATGCGCGCGATTTTTCGTAATTAAAGCACCTGTCAGCCCGTAATCCGTATTGTTGGCAATCTCCATCATATGGTCAAAATCTTTTGCCTGGCAGATCGCTAAAACCGGGCCAAAAATTTCTTCCTGCATAAGTCTTGCATTCTCAGCAATGTCCGCAAATATCGTCGGCTCGATGAAATAACCTTCTTCCTGATTGCCATTGCCTCCGGTAAGCAACTTGCCTTCCTCTTTGCCAATCTCGATATATCTCATAATCTTATTGTAAGAAGCTTGATCAATGACCGGGCCCATAAATGTTTGCCCATTTTCAGGGTTACCGACAATCAATTCCTTCGTCAAAGTAACTACCCTTGCGACAACCTCTCCGTATACATCTTGATGGATAACAGCGCGCGAACCGGCCGAGCATTTTTGTCCGGAATATCCAAAAGCGGATGCGACAATCGATGTTGCTGCCAAGTCTAGATCAGCATCGCAATTTACGAGAATCGTGTCTTTTCCCCCCATTTCTGCAATTACCCGCTTCAGCCATATTTGCCCGGCTTGAACCTTCGCTGCTTTTTCATAAATACGGCAGCCTACCTCACGCGAACCAGTGAAAGAGACGAAGCGTGTTTTCGGATGCTCCACCAAGTAATCTCCAATCTCCGCTCCGCTTCCCGGCAAATAATTAAGTACGCCATCCGGCAAGCCCGCTTCCTCCATAACTTCCACAAATTTTGCCGCAACAACAGGTGTGCTGTTGGCCGGTTTCAGAATAATCGTATTGCCTGCTACAATCGCTGACGCAGCCGTTCCTGACATAATCGCGAGCGGAAAATTAAATGGCGAAATAATAATCCCGACACCGAGCGGAATATACTCATACTGATTTCTTTCTCTATCTCTGCTCTCTACAGGCACACCTTGGCTCAGCAAGAGCATTTGACGAGCATAGTATTCAAGAAAATCGATTGCTTCTGCCGTATCCGCGTCCGCTTCCTTCCACGGCTTACCTGCCTCCTTCACTAAATATCCGGAAAACTCATGCTTGCGGTCACGAATAATGGCCGCTGCACGCAACAAAACAGCTGCACGTTCTTCTGCACGTTCTTTTTTCCAGCATTCGAATGCCAACAGTGCCGACCCCATCGCTTGTTTCGCCAATGCTTGGTCGGCTTTCGCTACCTTACCGATAATCTCTCTTTTGCGGGCCGGATTGACCGATAAAATCATTTGCTCTGTCATAATGCGTTCTCCGCCGATCACAAGCGGATATTGTTTCCCTAACTGGCTGTTCACCAGCTGTAATGCTTCCTCAAAAGCTGCTTTATTTTCCACTTTTGAAAAATCCGTAAAAGGTTCATGCCGGTATTCTCTCACCATAAGCGCTCTCTCCCTTGCATAAATTCTTGCTTATTACTTCTGCAATTTTTATGCCAAATGCTCCAATTGTATTCCAAAGCGGTTCATGGTTGATGATGTCTAATTTTATTTACACTCCCGAATTGAAATTGTATAATTTTTACAACAAGTTTTTAAGAGGTGATGGAATGAAACATCTGCTGCCGTCACTGGATCAACTGATCGAAACGGACTTTTTAATAGTTGATCATCGTGACAATCCGCTCATTGATAGCAATCCTGCCATTTTGGTCTTGAAAACAGAGCAGCATTATTTCAGCACTGCCGCTGCTTCCCCTCTAAATTGGCAAAAAACAATCGCTATTAATGATGAAAGCGACTGGACCGATGTTATATGTACCGAATGCAAAATCATTCTCTATGAAAACAATCACCGACAAGTGACAGGCTATATAAAAAGCGCTACTTTAATGCACACACTCTTTTCCTGCTATCATCACTTACTTGCTTATTTTGAGACTACCTTAAAAACAATCGACCTCGCCCTTACGATCATCGACGACCATGAGAAAGTGGCCGTTTGGACAGATGGAGCCGAACAAATCTTTTCAATTCCAAGAGAGCATATCATCAGCAAGCCAGCCACCGATTTTTTCAATCCGGAAATGTTGCAGGTGTTAAAAACATTGCGCACTGGTAAATCCGTCATTAAGCATCAGCATCAGCCACGTGAAGATCTATTCGTTCTGATTAACGCCAATCCGATTATGCTTCAAGACAAAATTATCGGCGCTGTCTCGGCAGAAACCGATATTACCGCCCAAATCAGACTGCTTCAGGAGCTTTTTCACATGACTAATAAAGTCGAACAGTTGCACATTAACCTCCAACCTAAAGAGGACCCTTTTTTGCGAATTAAAGGAACAAGTAAAGCAATTCAGCGCTGCAAAGACACAATTCAAAAAATATGCGCAACAAAAGCGACAGTCTTGATTTCAGGAGAAAGCGGCACAGGCAAGGAATTGTTTGCGAGAGCTATTCATGATTGCAGCAAGCAACGAAACGAACCGTTTATTGCGATAAATTGCGGGGCAATTCCTCCAAACTTGTTTGAAAGCGAGCTGTTCGGCTATGAGGGTGGAGCTTTTTCTGGCGCTGACCCTAAGGGCAAAAAAGGTAAGTTTGAACTAGCTGGCAATGGGACTTTATTTTTAGACGAGATTGCGGAAATGCCACTTGATATGCAAGTGAAACTGCTGCGTGTTTTGCAGGAAAAGTCGTTTTTCCGTATTGGCGGAACAAAGCTACTTTCAGCAAATTGCCGTATTATTGCCGCCACCAATCGTAATTTAGAGGTTATGCTGCAGAAGGAAACATTCAGGGAAGACCTTTATTACCGCCTAAATGTTTTATCTTTGGAAATTCCGCCATTGCGGGACCGAAAAGAGGATATCTTCGAATTGATTCAATCATTTTTGCATGAATTTTCTCTGCTTCATCAATGTCCAATTCATTCGTTTCCATATGAAGTGCTTCAGACACTAATTCAGTATGATTGGCCTGGAAACATTCGCGAGCTTCGCAATATCATTGAGCGCCTCGTCATTTTGGCTTCGGATGGCATCATCCAGCTCGAGCACTTGCCGGCATCAATCTATCAAACAACACTGCCGGATGCTCCGCTTTCTTTACAGGAGCAAGTTGACCGATATGAGAAAGTCCTACTCCTAGAAGCACTCCGGCTTGAAAATGGCAATAAAAGTGCCCTAGCCAAACGACTAGGGCTCTCAAGAGCAACTCTTTACAATAAAATGAAACGATTAGGTATTTAAAGCTTCATTGAATTTCTGTCTCCGGAATTCCTTTCTTCTTCAGACGTTTAGCAACACCATCGCGAATGATTGTGTAAATAACGGCGAAGAGCGGAACAGCGACCATCATGCCAATAATACCGGATATGCTCGCGCCTACCAATACAGCAAGCAAAACCCACATGCTTGGTAACCCTATTGAGCTTCCGACAACCTTCGGATAAATAAAGTTTCCTTCAATCCGTTGAAGCACAATAATGAAAACAATGAACCATAGCGCCTGCATCGGATTTTCCATCAGAATAAGAAACGCCCCAATAGTTGTACCGATAAAAGCGCCGAACACCGGTATCAGTGCTGTAAACCCAACTAACGAGCCGATTACGAGCGCATGCGGCATTGATAATATTTTCATTCCTATAAAACAAAGCACGCCGATAATGATAGCCTCTGTAAATTGTCCCGTAACAAAGCGAGAGAAAATTCGATTTGATATTTGTGAAACATAAACGATGTAATTCACCTTATTGATTGGTAAGTATGCATACATCATCTGCTTCACCTGACTGAACAGCTTCTCCTTTTGTAACAAAATGTATATAGCAAAAATAAAGCCGGTTACAATATTGAAAATTCCTGAGAAAATCGATCCGGTAATATCGATAATCCGTTCAAAAAAGTTACTGCTTTCCATACTGGTGAATTGATTGATCCAACCCATTATTTTTTCCCAATCAATATTCCATTTGGGCAATTTAATGCCATACGAGCTAAGCCAGACGCTTAACTGGTCATTCCAAATCGTCAGCTGGTGCATATAGCTCGGCATCTGATCTTTCGCGAGATTATATGTCCTTTTCAGCTCCGGAATGACTTGGAACAATAATATAAACACCGCTCCAATAATGACAGCAATCGTCAGCAGTAAACAGATCGATCTTCGCGACTTCATCCAAAACCTATATTTCTTTTTGTTCAACGGAGCAAACAAAACATTCTCAATCAACTTCAATAGAACGTTCAAAATAAAGGCAATAAAGAAGCCAATCAACAATGGAGATATAAGTCCAATTATCACTTTTAGTAAACCCACGACACGACTGATGTCTTGCAAAATCACCAATAAAATAATCGAACAAGCAATAATGAATAAAATGCTTTTTATATTATGTTTGTTGAATTCCATAGACAAACCTCCAATCAGCTCTCACTTAGAATAACCGCTTATTAAAAACGTATCACAGAAAAGTTAGCGAGAAACTTTCCCCTCGCGCAAATTCATGAGACTGACAAGAAAGTCACACACTCCAAACAAACTAAGAAAAACCGTCACCGGTCCTTTTTGGTGAAGCACAGTCCCTCTGCCAAGATGCCAATCGCAGATGATTACCATCATAATTATTTCGCCAATCAAAAAGGAGACATGTGGGAGGACTAAGACAAACCGAACGAGAAACCCGGTTTTGGTTTCTTGAGCGGGGCAAACAAAAGGAACATCGGCTAAAGGCGCCACGTCCTGTGGCAACGCCGATATGACCTACATCCTGTAGGCCTCCGAGCATGGAAGGTGTAAGGTTAGACAGCTATCTAAGTTCAAAAATATATACTTTCTTTATCTCTGAGCAAAGGTGATGTAGTGCTTTATTGGGGATGGCGTTATCTTTATTGAGCGCAGCTATCCCCGACCGCACTATTTTTCTAGCGGCGACGCTAACCTCTTCCGACCGCGCTATCTTTTCGTTCACCGCGCTATCTTCTTCTCGGATGACGCTATCCGTATAGCCAACGAGCTATTCCTTATGTGACCGCGCAATAAGTTCTCTAAAAAACTGTGTAACTAGCAGAAATCAAGTAACTTCCATGTAAAATCCCCTAAAGTGGCTGGCTTTTCGTAAAATAATTGGGTCTTCCGCTTCTTTTGATGAACAAAATGCCGGTTTTCGATTGCGGGTAGATATCTTGAGAGCGGTCGCGTAGGATTTGAGAGTCGTCGTGCGAATTTTGAGAGCGGTCACGCGATTCTTAGACTCGGAGTTAGGGGCAGGCTCGCTACAAAAAAGCAAGGCTGCCCAAAGAGGACAGCCTTGCACATATTAATACGACAACTTATAAATCATAAACCGTTCATTCGGATTTTTAGGATAAGCATCAGTCAGCTCTATTTCTTGCACCAGTTCAAATGGCGTTTGATGCTCAAGATAATACATGTATTCATCCGAAATATAATAAAATACAAGCTCGACATCTCGGGGATGTTGTTCACAAGAAAGTAAAATGTGACTGACAATCTTCATAAAGATTTGCACAGAAAACGGATTAAAGAAATAAAAAACGTTATCTTGCGACTTAATTTCATATTCCTCTGCTAAACAGCACTGAAAAGCAAACTGCTCCTCACTGCCCCTCATTTTCCGGCAATAACTCTCCCGATTGTCCATCGCTAGCTCATAAAATACTTCATTCATCTCCACACCTGTTACTGTCGCCTTAAATAAATGATGAATAAAAAAATTTAAGCGCCCTTTTCCGCAACCGAAGTCGACAATATGATCACTGCTTTTTAACGTATAATGTGAAAACAAATGCTGCAGAGCACTGTAGGGGGTCGGCTCATAACGATGATAGTGATAAGATTTATTAAAACCAGCTTGCTCGCCAACAGTGACGATATTCAATAAGTCATCATATTGTTGTTCTTTCATATATAGCTCCTATTTCCTAATTCAGTTATATTTCTTATTATTTTACAAATGAATGATTCCATATTACCATATATTAAAATAGCGAATATTCAGAATCTAGGTGTGCCATGTTAAAGAACTATCAATATTACCAAAACCAACGCCAAAAGATTTTTATAGGCTTCATGGTTGCCATTCTCTTGATGGCCATTACGGGAGTCTCTGTTACTTCGATTACTTGGCAAAAGAGTCCTTTACTTCTCTCTTTTCTTATTCTATTAATCACCCTACTTGCCATAACATTAACACTTTTTATTAAGAAAAATAAAGATTTATACAAGACAATATTCATTGTACTGTTGACTATTTATTTATACTCGATATTTTGGATTTTCCCGGAGACAGCTGTCATGCTCAGCATGCTTGCAATCGCACCGATTATACCAATTTTCTTATTTGATAAAAAGGGATTTTTCATTGTCGCTTCCTTTAATATTATTTTCGGTTCTGCATTCATCTATATTATTGCATGTACCAGTTTGAAAGATATCTATACATATCTTTCTATGGACACATTCTTAAACATTTACAATTTTATCGCCATACAGGTCATTCTTATATTTGCATTTTTCGCGACTAACAATAAGCTTAAAACGATTGAAGTGTATCATAAAGAGCTGGAGCAAGCAAAGCAGGAAAACTCAACCAGTCAACTTGCCGCATCTATTGCTCATGAAATAAGAACACCTATAACAGTTGTTAAAGGATTTGCACAGCTATTGGAAGAGGATACAAACCTTAACCATGAAAAGAAAGCATATGTTAAATTGATTCTTAACGAATTGAATTATACAGAGCTTATTATTACAGATTATCTCTCTCTAGCTAAACCGCAATCTGCCAAAATACAGAAAATAGAATTAAATACAGAAATAAAAAAAGTAGCCGATCTTCTTCTCAATTATGCTCAGCAGCAGCAAATCGCTATCAGTCTATCGTTGAAGGACGATATGTATGTGAGAATCGACCCTATCGAATTAAAGCAAGTCCTTGTTAATATCATCAAAAATGGAATCGAATCAATGAAAGCCAATAATACTATTGAAATTTATACATGTCAGATTGGTAATATAGCAAGAATCAGCATATCCGACCATGGTCTCGGCATGACGCAGGAACAAATCGAACAGCTCGGTACACCCTTCTATTCTCTAAAGGACCGTGGAACAGGAATTGGATTAACCATTTGTTATCATATTGTCCATAAATATAAAGGGGAAATAGAGGTAACAAGCCAATTAGGTGTCGGAACGACCTTCAACATCTATTTACCATTGCACGATTGATAAGTATAACCGACCTCGTGAAAGATAATAGGTTCGGATAAGGACTTAAAAACTAATTAACATATCAATTAAAGGTTCAAATCAGATATGATTCGAACCTTTAACTTTTCTTGACTTCATGTATTCTCGGTGCCGCTGACATTAATGATGGGGTCTATTGATATTACAGTCGGATCTTATAGAGGATCGGAAAAAGTCGTCTGCAAATGTTTATTGTATCCGTATTATTATTTATAGCTAATATGTTGTTGATTTTCTTCGTTTCAATGGTTTAAGGTTTATTCGCGATTAACAAAAAGGGGCAAAGAAGATGAAAACCAGGCAAACAAAAGATTTTGAATTAGTCGCTAAATTGAACAAATACGTTCACGATATACATGCAAATCTATACCCTGAGTATTTCAAAAAATATGACTTTGAGGAAATTAAGACTTTCTTTCAAAAAATTATTGATAAAGAAGAATTCACTTTCATTCTGTTGGAGGACGATAATCTACCTTTAGGTTATGCTTGGATTGAATTTAGAAATTATCCCGAAAACACCTTTAAAAAGGCATATAAATCAGTGTATGTTCATCAAATAAGTATTTCGGAAAACCAGAGAAAAAAAGGCTATGGTTCAAAGTTAATGAATGAAATCATTGAAATTGCAAAAGCAAACGGTATTAACAAGATTGAATTAGACTATTGGTTTAATAACGAAACAGCAAAGGACTTTTATAAGAAAAATGATTTTGTCAAATATCGCGAGTTTGTCTATAAAGACATTCAGTGCTAATGTTATTTATTTGCAATGATAATTTAAAGAGGTGCTAATAGTTGCACCTCTTTTTAAATTTCAAACTTTAAACCCAAACCTCTTACGTGCAAGAGACAGGTCTTCCGTCTTCCCTATTTCACTGCGACACGCAAGCTTTCCGCAACTTGCTCTGCCGTTTCTATGCCGTTTGTAATGCAAGCGCCAATGCCGACTCCATAGTAGGAGCAACCGGCAATGTATACATTCGGATAATCGCGTTGAAGCTTCTCATTAATGGATTGAATGCTCTCCGGGTGCTGAATTGTGTAATTTGGCATCGCCTCTTTCCACTTTGTGATTTCGGTTGAAACCGGCTGTTCGCGGAAACCTAATGCTTTTTCTACATCATTTAAGCCTGCTTCACGCAATTGTTCCTCGTCCATCTGATCCATTTGAGGATAAGCTGGTATTGTACTCTTATAAAACAGGCGCACAAGCAGTTTGCCATCCTCAGAAGTATTCGGCCACTTTCGGCTCGTCCATGTACAGGCATTGCACATTAAATCGCTATTTTTTGAAACGATAAATCCAGTTCCATCAGCCGGCAGCTTCGAATCGGGCAAATCAAAACCGAAATAAATGCTGATCAGCGATGAATTTTTAAACTTTGCAAAATCTTCATCGAGCTCCGGATCATGCAGCAATCGTTTCGCAGCCTGATCCGGAATACTTAACACGATATAATTCGCCTGCAACTCCTCGTGGTTATCGCAAAATATTGTGTAGCCACCTTCTGCTTTTTCAATGCTCGTTGTCTTAATGCCTTTTAATATCGTTACATCAGTTAATTTCTCCTCAATCGTATCAATCAGTGTTGAAAGCCCATTTTTAAAAGATAGGAATTTCTTTTTATTCCGCTTTGTCTGCTCCTGATTGGCTTCGAGCCCACGAATGATACTGCCGTACTCGTTCTTATAATCTAATAAATGAGGCAACGTCGAAGCAATTGACAAATCATGCAAACTTCCCGAATAGACGCCCGATAAAATCGGAGCAATTTGATTCTCAACTATTTCCTTGCCTAAAAGATATTCCAGAAATTCCCCGATAGAATCTTCTTTCGTAAAATGCGTATTTTCAATATGCATTTCTTCCAATACTCTTTCTTTCCCTGCCTCTGACAAAAGTGTGCTTTTATATAGTGCTTCTTTATTCACCGGAATACCGAACACAGAATTCTCCGGTATAAGATGCAGTTCATTATTTGTATGGATAAAAGAAGTTCCCGTCGCATTATATACCACTTGCTCCTCAAGCTCCAGCTCTTCTATAAACGGCAGTACATCCTTTTTGCTTGCTACAATTGAATCGGCACCGCTTTCCATTTTAAATCCATTTTCATAGACGGTCCGGATTTTCCCTCCCAATCTATCATTTTGCTCAACTAACAGTAATTCAACGTCTGAATTGTGATTGCGCTTCCATTTTTGCAAATAATACATGGTTGAAAGCCCTGTGATTCCACCGCCAATGACGACTATACGCTTCAATTTCTTCACTTCCCCATCTCTTTATACTGAATATTATAACATTAAGACGGTTTATCTATTTTTCAATATGATGACAGTTTAAAAAAGCACTTAAAAATGAGGATAACTCAATTTTAAGTGCTTTACGGCTTACTCTAATTCTTTTAATACTTTCGCATGTAATTCCTCAGCAATTACATTATTTACATCCAGTTCATCTGTTAACAGTCCGTTATCATCAAACCAATTAATCCATGTCCCGATATTTTCTTTCCAAACTGTTGCATCACGATCAACATATGGCAGATTATCGGCAACCAGTTGTTCGGAAATGCCAGTCTGCTCTGACAATACAGTTACTGCACTTTTGAATTCTTCGCTATTCTTGTCTGCAGCATTTAGCACATTATCATGATAATATCTTACTGATTCTACATAAGCTTTCAGAAAGCGTTCTGCAACATCTTTATTTTCAATCATTTGAGCTGAATAGAATATGCTTGTCGTTTGCATTTCAACTACATCGCCAATCCAAGTAATGAGATGTGCACTTCCTTTTTCCAACAAAGGCGTTCCAACTGTACTTAAAAGTAAACCAGCATCCACCTGATTACTTTCTAAAGCTGCAGCAACATTACTGATTCCACCAAGCGGAACAAGTTCAACATCATCAATTGTCAAACCTGCACTTTCCAGCAGCTGTCCTGCCATAAAATGATGTGATGATCCCGTTTGGGTAATACCGATTTTCTTACCTTTTAAATCCTTAATGCTCTTAACTCCTGATTTAAATGCATCATTACTGACAACTAAAGCTGTCAATTTATAATTCTCTTTCTCTCTTCCGCTATCAGCTACTAAACGTACTTCCGAGTTTTTCCCTAATAAATTAAAGAAACCTGCCGTTAATGCAGTTGAACCTACATCAATATCCCCAGTTTGAGCTGCTACTGCAATAGGCTGCGCTGCTTGAAAAGGAACATACTCAATGTCGATGCCATACTTTTCAAAAATCCCTTTCTCATCTCCAATATAAATGGATGAATTAGATAAGGACTTTAACATCCCTACTTTTACTGTCTCAACTTTCTCTTCTGTTTTTGAATCGCTTTTAGTCTCTCTAGAGCTTTCAGAAGAACATGCTGCCAATCCAAGCGCCACAATTAAAATAAACATTAATCCACTTAACAACTTTTTACTTTTCCCCATTTAGATTCCCCTTTTTACTTTTATCTAAAAAAATTAACGCCAAGGAATTAATTTTTTTTCTAACCATGCCAACCCGTAATTAATAGTAATACCGATTATACAAAGCACCGATACGCCCACAAGAACTTTTGAAATATCCAATAAGTCTGCATTAAGCAGAACAAAAGCTCCAATTCCGTGCTGTGCGGCTACCATTTCTGCTGAAACTAAAAGCAATAATGATGTACCGGCCGAAATTCTCATTCCTGACAGAACCATCGGAAACGAACTTGGCAATATAACTTTTCGAATTAAATCCCATCTGTTTGTACCAAATGTCATAGCAACATTGATCAACAAGCGACTAGTTTGCGATACACCCATATATGTATTGTAAACAATAGGAAAGAACACACCTATTGCAATAACAGTGACCTTAGAAATCTCGCCAATCCCTAACCAAAGCATAATTAACGGCAATATAGCTATCTTCGGTATCGGATACAGCAAATTCACAATCGGCATTCCGATTCGTTCAGATATTTTTGATATTCCAAATAAAACACCGACTACAATCCCCACAAAACAACCAATCAAATAACCTAAGGAAATACGCAGTAAACTAGCCTTTATTTCTATCCACAATGTTCCGTCCAGCACCAATTCTATACCAACTGTAAAAACAATGTAGGGTGACGGCAATGTCAGCTCATTCACCAATCCAATTGAACATACAAGTTGCCAAAATGCTATCAGTACTAAAATTCCTGCCGGTGCAAAATAAGTAGGTATTTTTCTATCTAAAAAAGCCAGCTTATTTTTTATAATAAAGCGATTCTTGCCGACAGCGTTGTCTTCCACTGCCTTTTGCTGCAGATCTAACATTGTTAACCCTCCCTTACAGCATCTAATGCATCATCTTTAATTAAATCCCAGATTTGGCGATGGTATTCTGCACAGATTTCTTCATAGGCCTTATCCCCACGTCCTTCACGGGGTAAATCAATTGAAATGATTTCTTTAATTCTCCCGGGTCTTCTCGACAAAACTACAACGCGATCAGCGAGATGAACAGCTTCATTGATATTATGTGTAATGTAAACTGTACGGTGTCGTTCTTGATTCCAAATATTCAATAATTCTTCTTGCATAATCTGCCTTGTTTGAGCATCTAGAGCTGACAACGGCTCATCCATTAATAACAAATCAGGTTTTACTGCTAAAGCTCTCGCAATACCCGCTCTCTGCTTCATACCACCGGATAACTGGTGAGGATAAGATGCTTCAAATCCCGTTAAACCCACCATTTGTATGTAATGTTGAACACGTTGTTCAATTTCCTCGCTAGGTATTTTCATTTGCTCTAAACCGAATTTCACATTGTCATAAACCGTTCTCCATGGAAAAAGACCGGTTTCTTGAAAGACAACGGAAGTAACAGGCTCTTGGTTAACCTTGATATCATCAAAATATATTTGACCGGATGTCGCAGGCAGCAGACCGGCAATAATATTTAATAAAGTGGATTTACCGCAGCCACTTGGTCCAACAATGGCTACAAACTCTTCATTCTGTATCGTTAAGTTAATATCTTCTAATGCAATTGTCTCTCTTTTCTTAGCGTCAATATATGATTTAGTTATATTGCTAATCACAAGCTTCAATTTTTCTCCTCCTTTTTCTGTTGATCTTTGTAAGTTATAAACTTTAATACTCTAATACTTCATTTCGCTAAAATAAAAACATTGTATAAATATTACGTTATTTTTTCTGAGTATTCAATCTATTTGGGGATTTATTATTATTTTTTAATACTTTTTCAAGGATTGCAGCTATACTGGGGCTTCAAATTGCGCATGATTCACTGATAATCTTGAGAATAATCCTTGTAGTAAAAATGCGAAATCGCATTCATAAAAAAAAATATCGCTATTCATAAATTTTTTTTATCTTTTTTTCATATCCGAAAAGCTCATTCTCCCTCGTTCCTTTCTTTATTTATATTAGCTCCCAATGCTTCGCAATAAAATCAATTAATACTGCCCTACAAAACTGTCGTAAAATAGCTACCATTGAACATAGAAAGGCTAATCGTTCTTTTTTCATTTACAAACTATGTCCTGCAAATATTCTTCCATAAAACATTGTAATAACCGCATTTCGAGCAGTCACAAAACATTTGATTGGATATTGATAAATATCAAACAATTACAACATCTACAACATCAACCAGCCGATAGAATTGATGTCGCTTTTTATCTACACATCCACCTTCATAAACTCCTGCATTTTCAGGCTGTTGACTTACAAAAAAACCTGCTTTACTATTCTAATTGTGAATCAATTCACAAATAAACGAATTCAAAAATAACACGTTACAGTTATATGATTGGTGCATGATTGAAAGGATGTACTTTTTTTACACTCTAGTTTGTGAAATAAATCACAAATAACCTTTCACATCTTTTAAACACCAGAATTCCGGTTTGTGAGTTGTTTATTTTTATAGCAAATAATGTGAAGAATTTCACAATATAAGGAGTGCTTTAAATGTCAAAAGTGATTTCAGCTGCTAAAGCGGCAGAATTGATTCAAGACGGTTCAACAGTAGCAGCAAGTGGTTTCGGATTATCTTGCTGGGCTGAAGAAATGGGTATCGCTATCGAAGATCGTTTCTTACAAACAGGACATCCGCGTAATCTGACAGTAATGCATGCAAGTGCTGTCGGTAACCGCCGCGATAAAGGTATGAGCCATCTTGGCTATGAAGGCTTAATTAAACGTTGGATTGGTGGTATCGCCATCGCTTCCCCAGGAATGGCTAAGCTGATTGAAGAAGATAAATGTGAAGCTTACAACCTTCCTCAAGGTGTTATTACACAACTTTATCGTGAAATTGCTGCTAAACGACCTGGCGTAATTACGAAAGTCGGCATGGGTACATTCGTTGACCCACGTGTTGAAGGAGCAAAAATGTCACCATCAACAAAAGAAGACATTGTAAAAGTGGTCGAGCTTGACGGCGAAGAATGGTTATTCTATAAATCTTTCCCGATCAATGTCGGTCTGATCCGCGGTACTGTCGCTGATGAAAACGGCAACTTAACGCTTGAAAAAGAAGGCCTTCACATGGAAGTACTTCCAATTGCTCAAGCTGTCCGCAACTCTGGCGGTATCGTTATCGCTGAAGTTGAAACAGTCGCAAAAGCTGGCACTTTAAATCCGAAAGACATTAAAGTACCTGGTATTCTAGTTGACTACATCGTCGTGTCACAACCGGAAAACCACTTCCAAACAGAAAATACTAAATATAACCCAGCATTCTCTGGCCATGTAAAAGTACCTTTAGAAAGCGTACCTGCTCTAGAGCTTGATGAGCGTAAAGTTATCGCGCGCCGTTCTGCTGCTGAACTAGTACCAAACACAATCTTAAACCTTGGCGTAGGTATCCCAGTCAACGTTTCAACAGTATCTGCTGAAGAAGGTGTCAGCGATCAATTAATCCTGACTACTGAAGCTGGTTCTGTCGGCGGCGTACCGGCTGGATTAAAAGACTTCGGTCACGCATACAACAGCGATGCGATTGTTGACCACCACGCGCAATTTGATTTCTACGATGGCGGCGGTATTGATTTATCCGTTCTTGGCTTAGCACAAACAGATGAATTCGGTAACGTAAACGTAAGTAAATTCGGCACTCGCGTAGCAGGTTGCGGTGGCTTTATCAACATTTCCCAAGCAGCTAAAAAGCTTGTATTCGCAGGAACTTTCACAGCTGGCGGATTACAGCTAAAAGTAGCTGACGGAAAATTGGAAATTATCCAAGAAGGTAAAGCGAAGAAATTCATCAAACAAGTACAACAAATTACATTCAGCGGAAAATACGCAACTGAAACAAACCAAAAAGTTATTTATGTTACAGAACGTGCTGTATTTGAACTGATTGACGGCAAACTGACATTAACAGAAATTGCACCAGGTGTAGATTTACAAACGCACATCCTTGATCAAATGGAATTCACACCTGTCATTTCTCCAGATTTAAAAGAAATGGACGCAGATATGTTCCAAGAAAACTGGGGCAAATTAAAAGACATTATCCGTGAAAACGGCGTTCAAAAACAAGAACCTGTATTAGTTTAACATTATTAATTCTCCGGCAAAGGAGGACACCCTCCTCTGCCGGCATCAACTAAATAAATAAGAAAGAGGAATGTATATATGAATGCGAATTTAAATCGCTGGACAATTCTTTGCGCTTCAACGCTAATCAATCTTTGCGTTGGTGCCGTGTATGCTTTTAGTATTTTTGCACTTCCGTTAACGGCGGTATTTGATGTATCAATGGGAGAAATTATGATGGCATTTACAATCAATGCTGCAATCTCTCCAATCCCGATGATCCTTGGCGGTAAATTGAATGATAAAGGCCATGCGAAAACAGCAATTATTCTAGGTGGATCTATGTTCGGCCTTGGGTTTATTTTATCAGGCTTTGCTACTGCTCCTTGGATGCTTTACATTACTTACGGTTTAATTGCCGGAATCGGACAAGGTATCGTATATTCTTCAACAATCGGAAATACAGCTAAGCTATTCCCTGATAAACGCGGTTTAGCTGCTGGTATCGTAACAGCTGGTTACGGTGGAGGAACAATCTTCATTTCTCCAATCGCTAACTCTTTAATTGCAAGCAATGGTGTTCAATCTGCACTAATGACACTTGGTGGTGCTTTCTTAGTTATTATCTTAGGCTGCAGCTTCTTATTCAAAGCAGCTCCAGTTGGCTACATTCCAGAAGGGTGGACTCCTCCTGCTCAAGCTAAAAAAGGCGGCGTGAATATCCCTTGGAATGAAATGATTAAAAAACCAATCTTCTATTGTATTGCAGCATTGTTCCTAATCGGTGCTCTTTCAGGAATGATGGTTACATCTAACGCTTCTGTAATCGGTCAAACAATGTTCGGCCTAACAGCAGCATCTGCCGCTTTATATGTAAGTTTATATTCTTTCAGTAACTGTGTTGGACGTGTATTCTGGGGAGCTGTTTCCGATAAAATCGGACGCTTCAAATGCTTATTAATGATCTATGCAGTAATCGCAGCAATGATGTTAACAATTGCATTATCTACATCTGTAGTAGGATTTGTCGTTGCTATTGTCGGTATCGGCCTTTGCTTCGGCGGAACAATGGGTATCTTCCCTTCTATTGTTGGTGAGAAATTCGGTATGAAATATTATGGCGTGAACTACGGCGTAGTATTCATCGGTTATTCAGGTGCTGCATTCTTTGGACCTCGTATCGCTGCAAGCGTTGCGGCTTCAAACAACGGGGATTTCACAAATGCATTCTATATCGCACTAGCCATCTCATTAGTAGGTCTTGCATTAACATTCGTTTACCGTTCACTTGAAAATAAACATGAAGCAGAAAATCAAGCAACATCTAAAGCAGCTTAATTGCTTCTAGTTGATCCCTCAGCACTTAAGTTAGTGCTGAGGGATTCATGCCAAACATATACTATTAAAACTTTTGGGAGGAAACAACAATGAGTATTACACAATTATTAGGTATTAAATATCCAATTTTCCAAGGAGCAATGGCTCAAATCGCTCTATCACCATTAGTAGGAGCTGTATCAAATGCAGGTGGATTAGGAATCATCGGTTCTGGCGGATTCACGGCTGACCGTCTGCGCGACGAAATCCGCAAAACAAAAGAAATTACAGACAAGCCATTCGCAGTTAACTTAATGCTAATGATGCACAACATCCCTGAATTAGTAGATGTTATCATCGAAGAAGGCGTTAAAATCGTTACGACTGGTGCAGGTAACCCGGCTCCTTACATGGAAAAATTCAAGGCAAACGGAATTAAAGTTATTCCTGTAATCCCATCTGTTAAAATCGCTAAAAAAATGGAAGCAATTGGAGCTGACGCAGTTGTTGCTGAAGGAACTGAAGCTGGCGGACACGTTGGTGAAACAACAACAATGGCACTTCTTCCTCAAGTAGTAAGCGCAGTAAACATTCCTGTAATAGCTGCCGGCGGTATTGCTGACGGACGCGGTATCGCAGCTGCATTCGCTCTAGGTGCTCAAGGTGTTCAAGTGGGTACTCGATTCTTAACAACAGTAGAATGCCCAGTACATGAAAACTTCAAACAAGCTGTACTTGATGCAGACGATACATGCACAACTGTTACAGGACGCAGCCTTGGCGGTCCGGTACGAAGCATCAAAAACAGCATGATTGCAGAATTCTTGAAATTAGAAAGTGAAAGAGCATCTCGTGATGAATTAGAAAAACTTTCTTTAGGCTCTTTACGTAAAGCTGTTCTAGAAGGGGATACTGATCGCGGTTCTGTAATGGCCGGTCAAATTTGCGGTATGTGCAATGAGCTGACTACAGTAGAAGAAATGATCACAACTATGTTTGATGAAGCACAAGAAGTTTTAAACAAACTAGGAAACGTACAACTAGTTGAAGAAAAAGAATTAGTATTAGTTTAAAAACCGTTACCGGTCCTTCTTTAGTTACTGCACAAACATAATAGTTCCCGAACACTTAGTTCACACTCTACTATTATGTCAGTCAAAATCAAAGAAGGAGCCCTGCGGCACGTGTATAAGGTTGGATATCGAACTAAGTACAAAATCGGGGATGCTTCACAATCTGTGTAGCATCCCTTTTTCAATGCTAATCCCCAAATGAATTCCATATATTCACACAATCCAAAACTACTATCCTTACTTATAATAGAACTATGACAAAATTCATTTTTAGCGAAGGAACTAAAAAAGATGAGCCAACACGAACTTGAAATGTTAAATAATCAATATACAGAAGATAACCTCAATGATTCACCATCCACTCTTTTTGTTACAGATTCACAAGGAAATATATTAATATCCAATGAATTTACTGCCTTGACGGTAGGAATGCCGCTAGAAGAACTATTGAAATGCAATGTCCAAGATTTAGTGACAGAGGGCTATTACGATCGTTCTATTACGATGGAAGCTATCCGAAAAAAAGAAAGGGTATGCAAAACCGTTACGACGAACAAAGGCTTCAGTGTACTATCTACAGCAATTCCGATTTTATATAAAGATGGCGAAGTACAACTGATTGTCACGACCTCCAATAAATTGAAGAAGCCGGAATCCTCCGAGCTCATACCTCTTAAGGAAGAAATTCAAAAACTCGAAGAACAACATACAGAAGATGAAGAAGCTACCGAGATTGTCGCAGAAAGTTTGGCAATGAAGCAGATTCTCAAAGTATGTAATCAAATTGCCTCTTATAATAGTAAAGTATTGATATATGGAGAATCGGGTACAGGCAAGGAAGTTATAGCCAGATACCTTCATCGTAAAAGTTGCCGTGCTAACGAACCATTTATTGCAATCAATTGCGCTGCCATACCACCATCCCTCTTTGAATACGAATTATTCGGGCAGGAGCAAGGAGATATTGGAGAGTTTATCAATGAGAAACAGGGTATGTTTGAAGCAGCCAATGGCGGCACTCTTTTCCTTGATGAAATTTCCGAAATGCCTCTCGACTTGCAGGCTAAATTGTTGCGAGCCATCGAAACAAATGAAGTAAGAAGAATTGGCGGTATCACACATATCCCAATTAATTGCCGCATTATCGCTGCGACTAACCGCGATCTTTGGCAACTAGTTCGAAAAGGCCAATTCCGTGAGGATTTATATTATCGAATCAACGTCATACCAATTCACATTCCGCCTCTACGTAACCGTAAACTTGATCTTGTCGGTCTGATTTCTAGCTTTGTATCAGAATTCAACGAGAAATACAATAAGAAGTTCACTTTAAATGCCGAAGAATTCGATCATATGCTCTCTCTTAATTGGCCGGGAAATGCCCGCGAGTTGAAAAACTACATTGAAAGATTGGTCATTACCGATCAGCTTCAAATGCATAGATCAAAAGAGGAGCAAGTAGGCGATTGGTTTGCGCTTGATTTCTTCATAAAAAACAATGAAATGCACTTCGACTCTCTGAAAGACTTCACTGCCATTGTAGAGGGCCGATTCATATTGCAAGCTCTTTCTTCCAGCAATGGCAATGCTACAGAAGCAGCAGGCAAACTTGGAATACACCGCTCCGTTATCTATAGAAAACTTAAGAAAATGGAAGAAGTAATATCTAAAGCGTAAACATCCTTGACAGCGGACTCGTGTGGGTCTGCTGTTTTTATATTGCTGTACTCTAAAATTACTGGCGCTCTAAAATTTCGTTTCGCGCTCAATAACACCTATAAAATCCCCGTAATTAATTGCAATCTAGCATAGCAATAATTTTTTATAGATTCTTGCTTGTTTTCTTGCCATATCAGCTATATTTACTATTAGAGCTGTGCTATTTAGATAATAAAATCCCCTTTTCACATTTAACAAAAGGTCAGTTTTACTTCTTGCTTTTACCGTGACTCCACCTCTTCTCTCACCGCGATATCAGCTCCACAGTATTTCACGAAAAAAAGAAAAATTTAGTAAAAAACTCCTTGCAAAAGTGGAACTAGCATCTTATAATGTACTTAAGTGATAATAATTATCATTATCAAATAAATACAAACTAATTGGAGCCCCCCTCTTTTTAGTGCAATAATAGAGGCATTCTCAAAGAATTTTTCCCTTTCTTTGAGAATGCCTCTGTTTTTTCATAAGGTTATGTTAAACGCACTGTTGATTTCCACTGCGGGCGGACGCTTTCCGTGGGGCATGCGCCAATCCTCCTCGTCACTAACACTCCTGCGGTGTATCGGCCTACACGCTTCCCCCACAGGAGTCGCCGCCCTCCGTTCCAATCAACGAACAAAAATTGCGAAAATCAACAACAAAGAACAGAGCCTTTTATAAAAATATAGTAATAAGCAAAATTAAAACAATTGGTCCAATGCAAATTACATATCCGATTGGATTAGCAAAGTTCAGCGTCCAACCCACGCCAAAACGTTTCTCAACAAAGATGGACGGATCATTTCTATTAAAATAAAATAGCCCGCCTTTCCAATATGCATCCGATTCGTAATCTGCAATTTGCCCTCCAGAGTGTCCTTCAATCTGCGTATTTGATTTGCCGACCTTTACGGCCAAAAGAATGACTCCAAGCAATATGATGAATAAAAAAATCATCGGGACAATCATCATGACAGTGTCACCTACCAGGTTTCCATGAATAGTAGCCAACTGCAAAAATGACATTAAAATTGTTACTGCCACACTTGTAAATAACATGAAGATGCTCGTATTTTTACGCAATGTCAATTGACGGTTGCGGGAAGCATCCAGACTAGAGGGGCTCAGCTTAATACCTGAGTTTCTTTTGCCTTCATTAATACCAAGGAACATCAATTGCATCACCAATGTAACTAACAAAAGCGAAATAGCTGTAAAGGGATTTTTATCTGTAAAAGCATCCGGCTTACCATTTACACCCCAATGCGTCGGTATTTGATCAGGCAATAAATGATATTGGAAACTGGTGTAAATAATCAATCCGATTGTTACAATCATTGGCAGCACAAAAATATACCATGGCAGCACAGCATCTGCAGAACGCACCGATAAATCAGTTACCTTCACTTGCTTGAAATCGGCTCCCCAACCCTTCTCCGATTTTCTTTTCTTGATTTGAACGTGGAAGTTGAAATATAAAACAATACCAAGAAAAATAACCGCAAATTGAATGAACATACCGACTAATACAACTAAATCTTCTGCCGGTGTTTTCATATAAAACCATAATACATAGGGAATGAATACAACCAAAGTGAAAACAAACAGCAATGAACTATACCGTTTTTTATAAGAAAGCAACTTCTCATCTTTTAAATGCTCTTCTGGTATAACAACCCCAAATACAATCGTCTTTTTGACCAAATATGGTACAATCATCTGCAATCCTGTAAGACATATAATAATGGCTGCAAAAATGAAAAACGTCATTATCTTTTCCTCCTTACGTCTAATCTTTGTGTAATTGTCGCAAAAGCATTTGCAGCATCTCCTCCACTTCTTCATGTTTCATTCCTAATACAACCGCTTCAGCAACAACCGGCTCCATCATTTGCCGTAGTCTTTCATAGTGAACAACTTCATCAAACATTGTCGCCTTACATATAACAGCTCCTGATTTTGGAACAAGACTAATAATTCCTTTCTTCTCCAAAGCTTGATAACTTTTATGAACAGTGTGCATATTCACTCCGAGATCCGCCGCAAAAGCACGTACAGAAGGAAGGCTATCACCATGCTTTAATTCACCTTTTGCAATGCCTTTAATAATCTGATTCGTAAGCTGCATATAAATCGGTACTTCAGATTGAGAATCTATGTGAATGAGCATCATTTCACCCCTTTCTGTTCTATATTAAGTATAACAAAATTGTTCTAGTTAGAATAGAACAAACCCTTGAAATTGCCATAAAAAAAATGATCTCATACCAGAGATCACCTTTTCACTTATTCATCATCGCCGAATCATCCTTAGAAATGATTAATTCGGCAATTTTCGCGATTGGCAAATGCTTATCTGAACTCAAATTCCTTAATAATCTATATGCCTTCTCTTCTGGAACTTTTCGTTTTCTCATAATGATTCCTTTTGCTGTTTCAACACTCTTTCTTTCCTGTAAAGATAAATTCAGTGCCTTCAATTTCTTTTCGTATACTCTTTTCTCCTTAGCCTGAACAAGTGCGTTTTCTACAGCTGGAATTAGACTTATCTCATTTAATGAATTAGCTAAATATCCAAGCACATGAATTTTATTAACATCCCCAACCTGTTCTGCTTGGTCGGCTGAACATATTAGCAAACTGGGTATCCGGTATGCTTTATAAATAATACCGCTTGCTTTCAAGCCATTTAGTTTTGGCAATTCTGTCTTCATCAAGATTAGATCGGGCCTTAATTCATATGCTAGTTTAATAGCCTGCTCCCCATTCCACGCATGACCTACTACATCAAATCCTGCAGTTGTCAACCAACCAGTCCATTCACTTACTAATTCATCATCTACTACTAAAAGTCTCCTGCTCATTCCTTACACCCACCTAAAGAAAATGACTTATTTAGCCCCAGTAAAATTGATTGCAAAAACAAGTACGAATCAAAACCTAACAAAGAATTTAAATAAAAATGTGCGTTTTCATTATATCAAGCCTATCAGTTCCGCATTTAATAAAAGGAGTATTTCAGGAGGTGATGTGTATATGTCTAAACATTCCAAATCCAAACATCGTGTACTTGGCTTTATTTCAACAAGTTTCTCTGAAACCGCTGGGTTAATATTACCAGCTAATGCTTTAGTTCCGTTAACCAGTCAAATCTTTGCATTAAATATCAACATCGCGCCATTGGGCGGGCTAATCATTCAAAAAGCTGGAACTTACGGTATTACATTTAACGGAAATTCCTCAATACCTGCTACATTTCAAATTTTTGCGAAGGATCGGCTTATTGCTTCTGTTTCAAACCTTCCAGAATCTGCTTTAACGAAAGTGGCAGATATTACAGCATATTTGGCTGAGAATGAGATATTGTATGTGAAAACAGCTGATGGAATCACCCTTTCAGACGCCAACTTAACTGCTGCAAGACTGCATTAAAATTCGATTAAAAATGAGATGGAGGTTATTTAACGATGTCGAATTCAAGTTCAAAACGACGCTCACGACGCTCGTATAAAGTGTTGGTATATGCTTCATATATTTCACCAACACCTGCAATAGCTATTCCTGCTAATTCAGCTATTCCTTTTAATAATCAAGTTTTCGCTAAAAATGCTACAGTTAATCCCCCTTTTGGAATTCTAATTCAGGAATCCGGTATATATGGTATTACCTTCAACGTCACCTTGGCTGCGATTACTGCAGAGACAACCACTTTTGAGATTTTTAGGAATAATACACCGATTGCGACAGTGACCGTACCGACTACTTCTACCGTTGCGAAAGTGGCAACTATTGATTTCCTGAGATGCGGAGATATTCTTTCTGTACGCACTCCAACAGGAGCAACAGTACTCGATGCTAACCTAACTGCTGCAAAAATTGACTAAAAGCGATATGTCATATTTTATAACACGTTTTTTCTATCCTCTGTTAGACAGCAATAATTTATGAACCAATTATAAATAAAAATACATTTATTGTCAATTAAGTCATCATTTTCATGTCACCTTTCGTTACATTATTACTTTCAGACACAAAAAAAGAACTAAAACTAAAAATCAGCCTTAGTCCTTTTCAAATAATCTTTAAGGTTGCTCGTATACCGTTGCACTTCTTTTCAGAAATGCTGCGAATTTTGCGCGTGTGGTATTGGCTCCTGGACGATATTAACCTTTTACGTTTATTGCGTTGTTCAAAACTAATGTTTCCACATAAGGTCTTGCCCAACTGTTTACTTGTACATCTGTAAACGTTTAGGTGTGCTGCCCGTCATTTCGCACGCATATAGTAATTACCTTTCGCCGGTCCTTTTTCATCATGAAATATATGCTTTTTATCATACAAAAAGCCAGACATGATGTCCGGCTTACGTTCCGCAATATGTTTTATAAGGCTCGTCTGGTTTATCCGGAAGAGTGCAATACTCTTCCTGTGCCGCTTCATAAGCATATGGATTTGAAAGAATGTGAAGCAGCTTTTCCATTACTGCATTGTTCCCGTCCATTGCTGCAGCAAGCGCTTCTTCAACGCGATGATTACGAGGGATAACTGTCGGATTGCTCGCTTTCATTTGTGCTTGTATTGCTTCCTTTGTTCGCTCTTGTCTTTCAAGACGTGCTTGCCATTTTTCATACCAGTGCTTAAATTCTTTCCCTGAAAGAGGGGTACTTTCCATTCTCTGAAGCGTCAAGCCGCGGAATGTATTTGTATAGTCCGCCTTTTGCTTTTGCATCAACTCTAACAGTTCATCGACAAGCACCTGGTCTTTTTCTTCCTCATTAAGAATTCCAAGCTTAGCTCGATAACCCGCGAGCATCTGGCTTTCAAATAAAGAAGGAAATTTTGAAAGCGCATTTTCGGCCAGTTTAATCGCTTCTTCTTGCTCCTCATGAATGAGAGGCACAAGACTTTCCGCTAATCGCGCCAAATTCCAAACCGCTATATAAGGCTGATTACCATATGCATACCGCCCTTGATGATCAATCGAGCTAAAAACAGTAGCCGGATCATACGTATCCATAAACGCGCACGGACCGTAGTCAATTGTTTCACCGCTAATTGTCATATTGTCTGTATTCATGACTCCATGTATAAAGCCGACAAGCTGCCATTTGGCAATTAAACTCGCCTGGCGACTGATTACTTCCTGAAGAAAAGCAAGATAACGATTATCCACATTCTCCACTTGCGGATAGTGCCGCTTTATCGCATAGTCAGCAAGCATACGAATATCTTCCGTTTTTCCAAATCGGGCCACATATTCAAAAGTGCCGACACGTAGATGACTGTCAGCAATTCGCGTTAACACAGCTCCAGGAAGCATCTCCTCCCTCACAACCTCCTCCCCGGTATTCACTACAGCGAGACTGCGGGTTGTCGGAATACCAAGCCCATGCATTGCCTCACTGATAATATACTCACGCAACATAGGTCCGAGTGCAGCCCGACCATCACCACCGCGGGAATACGGTGTGCGGCCAGCCCCTTTCAACTGGATATCAACCCGTTTGCCATCCGGCGTCATCTGCTCGCCAAGTAAAATCGCGCGCCCATCACCAAGCATCGTGAAATAGCCGAATTGATGCCCAGCATATGCTTGCGCTAACGGTTCTGCCCCTTCAGGAATATTATTGCCTGAAAAAATCTCCGCTCCTTCAGTTACTAGTTTGTCTGCATCCAAACCGAGTAATCTCGCTAACGGCTCATTAAACACAACCAGCTCCGGTGCTTCTGCAGCAGTCGGCATCACTGCGTTATAAAAGAGCCCCGGCAAACGTGCATAACTATTATCAAAGTTCCATCCTGTCTTTGTCATAATATCCCCTTTCGTTTGTTCATCTTTTCCTTATTATAGCCTTGCAAGCAGTTATTATATGTTTTAAAGACTTAGACAAATTACGGATTGAATTAGCTGTTTGAGAAAATCCTCCAAGGGTATTGGTTATTAATGCTTTTAATACAACATGAAGGGAGCATGACATTGTGGAAAGAGAAAGAATTGATTTGCCGATGGGCGAATTTGTGACGATTACCGTGGTGGAAGGTAATGTAAAAGGTGTATATACCGATTTATATGGAAATAATACAAAGTTTGATATAATCGGGGATTTATTTCTATCCGAGAACTCAATCAGTCCCGAAATCCGTCATTGTATTATCGAAAGCATTAACAATAGGAAAATGGAACAATTAGAAGACGATGATATAAAAAAATTAATCAATGTCTTTTATGCAATAAGAGACCAAGGTACCGTCATTATGCATGGAGAAAATCCTTTATATTTGCCCGACCAATTAGAAGAAGTCGACTTTGAAACAAAATTTGTCGATGCGACAAATTTCACGCAGTTTTTGATCACACAAATCATCGAAGCAATCGATAACAATGAAGAAGAAGCCATCGCAATCTTGAACGGGCTGATTCAAGATTATGCTTTTTACATTCAAGATGTATTGGAAAACGGACAAGAACGGCACTTCTCTGAAATGGTGCAAGACTGGATCAGCAGCGAAGAATGAGAAAAAACACCATCTATCCTTTTAGATGGTGTTTTTTCTTGTTCATTTTAATGAAAGCAAACTTCTGTTTATTTTTTCTCTTTAATGACAATATCATCTTTTTTAAAAAGAAAAAAATAAGCTACAATGATTCTAAATGAAAGGCTTACAATCAAATAAAAATAACACTATATGAAAAATCATAGGAGACAATACATGACTGAATTAACATCACTTACCTCAGCAGAAAATTTTATTAAGGATCATCAGTTTAGTTTTATATACGTATCAAGAACTAATTGCGGGGTATGCCATGCACTGTTGCCTCAGCTGAAGCGTTTACTGGAAGAATTTCCATCAATACAGTTAGGCTATATAAATGCAGATAATGTCGAAGAAATAGCAGGATACTTATCAATTTTTACTGTACCGGCACTGCTTTTATTTGTAGATGGCAAAGAAATGATAAGAGAAGCCCGATTTGTACACATGCAGGCTTTACAAGAAAAGATAAGCAAAATTTATACAATGGTTAACGGGGATTCGGACTAAAGCGAGACGATTGAGTATTTTATGAGTATCGAAGGGGGTCGCACACTTTACGAGCAAAATAAAAAGCCGCACCCCCTTGATACACAAGGACTTGCGGCCTCCATAAAAGATGATTCCGACTGGGTTCGAACCAGCGACCTCTACCCTGTCAATTTTGTTTGATGAATTAAGCTCTATTAAATACCTTCATAGATGCTTGATTTAATAAGGTTTTCAAGGTGTTGAAACAAAATCAGTTAAATAAATTTAACTCAGAAAAATAATTCTGTGAGCATTTTTGTGAGCATTTGGTTAGCAAGTGGTCTGTTATATCAAAAACAAATAATACAGTATATAACACAAAATATGAGACCTCAATCTATATGTGTGAAGTGTATGTGGCAACACAGAAGATATTGGTGGGTTTATCAACTATCTTAAATGATATAGGTTCTTAAAGTTGTTTCAAAAAGGCTCTGTTCGCAATCAATGTTGTTAATAAAGAGCCTTATTTTTACTATCTCTCTTATTCCGCTAACGCCCCCATTAGTTTAAGTACAAACCTTCACAATCTTAGTTTCTTATATGTACTGCACAATTGTTTTTAGTAAATTTGCACAAACAAGCCATTTTAGGTTTTACATTTTTATTAAATCTAAAATATCTTTTGGTTCTTTTAATATAAAGTCTGCCGATTCAAATCCTTCAGTTTTTTTAGAACCCCATAAAGCAAGGGCGAACTTCACACCAGCACTCTTCGCACATTGCATATCATAAATTGAATCTCCAATATATACTGCTTCATTATTGGTGGCATTCAATCTCTCTAAACAAACTAATATCGGTTCAGGATGTGGTTTATGGTTTTTAGTATCAGTTGCACAAATAATACATTCGAAATGGCTACTAATTCCAAATGGTTCAAACTCATCAATTACTTCTTGTTTTGTTTTAGATGTTACAATACCTGTTCTGATTGGACTTGCTGATACAGCTTCGATAACTTCTTTTAAACCCTTGAATATCTGTACTTCTTGAGAAAATTCTAATACAGTTTGTGACCACTTCGAATTTACTCTTTCTATATCAAATATTTCTAGTCTTTTTAATGTTTCTATTCCTGGAATTCCTAAGGCAAATCTTAAATCATCCTGTTGGTAATCTCGCCCTTCTTCTTTTAAGATTTTTTGTAAAGAATTTAATATAGCTTTTTCAGTATCTAAGATAGTTCCATCTACGTCAAAAATTACATACTTAAACAACTTTTATCCCTCCTTAGCTTCTACTTAATTATAAGCGTTTTACGATAATAATATAATGAACTATTCTTGAACTAACCTGCTTCTTTAGTTCAAAAAGAAAAAGTTGCCCATATGACAGCTTTATTCTTTTGCTATTGCGCTCATTATTTGCAGAAAATTATTCAAACATTAAAATTTTAGGATCTTTTTTGTAACAGTGTACAAGCATTGCGTGTAATTGCCCTCTGTGATGATAAACGTGTGCTAATATCTCTAATAACCATTCATACCTTGTAAAAGCCAAACCCCAGAATGAAGTTGTTTGAGATAGGAGTTCTGTATCCGATAAATTCATATAATTATTTTTTAATAATCTAAAATTAGTAATTAACCCATCTTCTATTGATTCTAAAGTTTTATATGAGACATTAGAATAAAACTTTTCCATCTCTTCTTGGGTTGCTCCATTAGAAATATGCCAGTCTGCTTCACATATTACTGCTATGTGTTCCAACAATTCCCCGATAGACTGCTTATTAAATGTCGGTCTTTTTTGTAAATCGTCAACTTCTAATTTATTTATTATTTCAATTATTGTTTTGACAGCTACTTCAATTTGATGTAAAACACTTTCACAATTCATAAATTCCTCCTTGTTAAACTATAGTGCTCCTTTTCTTCAATAAGGAGTTCAACATAAAAAGGCATTAATCCTTCCAGGATCAATGCCTCGTTAGCTGAAAAAATAAATGGTCCTGTCTAGCAATCCTCTTGTATCAACTCTTGCACCCATAAGTTTTATGAATTTCATACTTTGATTGATAAAAATGTATTTAGCTTATCATTGAATACATTTTCCTCAAGCCATTCTTTAATTTCGTCTTCAACTTTTTCTCTATGTTTAGCTTCATCTTCAGTAAAAACATATTCATCATCGCTTCGTGCTCTTGCTTCTGCTACTTTCAAAATCTTTTCAAAAAATCTCCTTGCTTCTTTTTTCGCAATTTCATTTTCAGCGTCCATTCTTTCAGTCAAAGTTGTATTCACATTGTCCAATAAAGTGATACCTTTATAAAGAAGATACAATCCAGCATAAAGTTTTCTTTCTTCTTGTTCCGTAAATTTAATTGCCAACAATAATCACCTCTTTAAAGAATTTCACCCCATCCTTGTTCAACTAACCTTCTTCGTTTGTGGAATAATCTAAAAGAGCTGATTACAGCAAAAGGAAAGCCCAAGAAACTCTCCCAATTTATTTGTCTTTTACATTTTTTCTTTATTTTGCTCTCTCAAATAGTACAAAGCCTCTATTATTATTCCTAGCTCTAGCAAGAAATACTTCGTTAATATCTATTATTTAAAATTAATTTTTATAGAACATAAATTACAAATTGTACCGATATTTTTTTATCAGCAAGTAAAACGTTTAGTGTTTAAATTTCGGTAGTTTGTCCATACTAATAACATATTTTTCGGTTTTTCATACATATTGGTATACCGTTCTGGATAAACAATCGAAATATTAAGTGAAGAATTTCCTTATATAAAGGGATATAGAATGAATTGTTACTATTAAAATGAATGCTGGATAACTAAGTTCGGTAGTCTATCCAGCAATAACATTTTAGTTTCGGTAATTCATCCATTGATAGCGGGAACAAATTCTGAGAAGATGTTGGTTTTATAATTAATATGAGACTCACGTTTCGGTGAAAGTAAGATTTGATCAACAAAATAAAGAATGATTAACCGTTTTTCTACCAAGTCTAGCTGTTGATGCAAAATCAAATGAAATCTAGAGAAAAATTGATTGGATTCAATGGCTTTAAGCGTTTCATTTAAGTTTTCTATGCAACATTGTTGTTCATTTAATTTCTCCCGATAATGTTCAATCGAAGATAAAATCTGTAATTCTAATTCTCTATCTTCCAAGTCCTTAGCTAAGACTAACTTTTTTGTTAGATTTTCGATTCGATTTTCTGTTTCAATGATCATCTCACTAACATCATAAATCATATGATGGAGAAGTTCTTTTGTTTCTTCGTTGATTTGTTTTTTTACCACAAGTTTGCCAACACGGTCTAAAATCATTGGCAAAAATCTTTCGTGCAATTCCGTAGCACTGACTTTATAATTGCATTCTTTACAAATATAGTTTTGATAATGGTATTGTACGCCGTTGCGTTTGGTTGAACTGTTCTTAGTATCCATTATCTTATGACATTCCTGACAAGTTATTTTATTTAAAAAGAGGAATGGTGTATCTAGTCTTCCATATTTCTTTTGCAAAAGAATATTTTGTCGTTGTAATTGTAGTAGGAAGTCATCCACAATTGGTTCGTGAACATCTTCAAATAAAAAGATTTTCTGGCCGTCTTTCCGTTTTGGAATATGCCATTTTAAATTTCCTATATAAACTGGATTTTTAATGATATTTTCTATTGTGCTAGAACCCCATTCTTTTCCCCTAGGAGAAGGGATAGCCGCTTCATTTAATAGTGAAGCTATTTTTAATAAAGAATGCCCCCAACTATGTAAAAAGAAAATAAATGAAACAATTATGGCGTTTTCATTTGGATACAATTTTTTGCTCATTTGATTATAGCCAAATGGTGTTTTGGAGCCTGGACGAATAACTGAATCTTGGATTAAGTCATTAACTATGCTTCCTATTGCTCGTTCTGATTTCACTTCCGATTCGTGCTGAAACAATAAAAAACTCATTTTTATTTCCATACTTTCAGGGTCAATTGGTTCATTTGATTTTGTTGTATAGATTTCTAAACTAGGAAGTTTTTTTAGTAATGGTCGATAAAAATCTATTGTAAAAGAATAACCAGTTCGATCCATCCGGGAAACATCGTGAAAAATAACTGTTGGAATCTTTAATTCAATCATTTTTTCACTTAATCTCATCAGTTCCTTACGTTGATCAGCACGTTTAGAATACGCACTTGTAACATCCTCGATAAAAATTAGTTCATCTGGAACAACTATGTTGTTTCGTTTTGCGAATTCTTGAATGTGCTGCTTTTGGATTTCAATACTATTATTTTGCTGCTGTTTGTAGGAGGACCGGCGAATATATCCAAAGCTTATTTTCATTAACTTTCACCCTTTTCGAAAATATATTGTTCTTGGATTTTACTTATATAATCAAATTTATTAATTACAAGATTTACCTCATTTTGATAAACGTATATTTGTTCTATTAACATTGAAAAGAGAAAATAAGCATTGGAAACCTTACTATTAATGAGATAATCTTTAATTAGCTTTACAATATTTTCATTATCAATTAATAGTTTTTCAGTTGACCTAATTTCTGCTAGTGAATTTTCAACCTTACTTTCTATATTTGCTAATTCCTGATAACGAGGATGCTCTCTCCAATTCTGTAGATTGTCATTGTGAATGATGATTTCTTCTAAAATGTTGTTCTTATTCTTCTTATGTATCTTCAAATCATCTTCTAGAAGTCTTTTAAATTTTTTAAAATACTGCTTTGAATCCTTAACTAGCTGATTAAAATCAAAGTTGTCAATAATATTATTCAGTGATTGGTCTATGATAGATGAAAGATCATCCGTTGTAACTTCTATTTTTATATGTTTTCTTGAACAAGTATAAAAAGAGGTTTCCGATGCAGTTTTGAAACGATAATTCATCGGTTTTTGACAAATACCGCAAATTGGTTTATATATATTGTTTTCTTTTAGGATGGAACGAGTTTCTATATATTTTGTAATGCAGGAATTGCCACTTTTCAATTTGTTAAATTGAGTTAATGATATATATGGATCGACGTGATGAAGTTTATTTTTACCTGTGAATAAGTCGTATCCGGAATAAAACGGATCCCCGATAATTCTTAAAAGAGTGTCTGTTGTAGTATTGAGATCCTTTTTATACTTTTTTAATAGTCTTTCTATCTCGATGAAGTCTGAGACCTCAGCTATTTCAGTGAAGTACTGTTTTAAAAGGGTAGCGTTATTCGGATTCTTTATGTATTGTTTAGTATTTATTTCTTTTATATAACCTAACTTTTGAGCGGGATATCTTCTTCTTGCTTCTTCCGTTCTACGAGCGATATTTTTCCCTTCAAAGTCTCCAACAATATTTAAAACACCTTCAACTAGTAGATTATCAGTTGCTTGTAGATGTCCGTTACCAGTAGAGGTAAAAAATATACGGACATTCTTTCTTCTACAGATAGAAACAAAATAATTTGCTTCATAAAAGTCCCGAAACAGTCGAGAGCGATCGAATGCGTAGATTGTATCTACTTGATTGTTAAGAATCATACAAATTACTTTCATCATTTCTGGACGTTCAGATATTTTTAGTTTGTTTGCAGAAACATCGTTTTCATCAATAATCATTATTTCTTTAGGAAGGTATTGTTGACGATAAGGGGCATCGGCAGATTCTTGCATTGCTAAATCTTGACCTTTTGAACTTACACGACGCACAAAAATTTTGTATTTATTTTCCACTTTTATCTTCCTCATTTCTAGCTTTAGTCAAAGCTTGATGCAGTAATCTTGCTCTAAGCTGATAGGATACATCTAACTGTTCAACAATAATACGTTGGATTAGCAGTTGAATCCATTTATTAGTTGCACCATTATTTTCTGAACTAGTATATAAATGAACTTTTCTTCGCATAAATCACACCTCCGACTAATAGCATTGACGGAATAAGTTATGATTTATACATTTTTTCGAAAAATCAATTAACAACAATCTATTAAATAATATTAGTTAGAATCAGAATCACCGAAATCTAAATCAAAACGTAATTGAACAGCTTCCTTCTTTTTAGAATGCTTGATAAGGATTTGAATCATTCCTTTTTGTTGTCCGGGAAAAGGTTTAAGCTCCTTTTTCTTCACTACTATCACCCCTTTGTATATAATCTAGGAAACTATTTAATTGAAATGAGGAAAGATGTCCATTTTCTTCAATTTGTTTAAGCTTTTCTATTAGTTCCAAAATGGAAGGTTTTTCAATGCATTTAGGAGCTTTTTCTTCAAACTCTGTAATTTTATAATTGTAGATCTTTGCTCCACCTTTGAATGTATTTCCTTCTGTGCCCTCTAGACGAGTTACTTTCATATGTAATATCACCCTTTGCTGTAATTTGGATAAGTTATTATTTTTGTATTCGAATTATATTCAACTTGAAATAAAAAAAACAATAGGCGAGAAGAAAAAATATAAATTTTTATGAATATTTCAAACGAATAGTTTTAACGAGATTTTGATGATTTCAAGTGCATTGAAAAATAAAGGTGATAAAGATTAGGATTCAGTGTTACCAAGTCTGCAAAAATAGAAAAGATACTTACTCTATCTTGGATTATGTTTTGTTAGATTAGTTATTCTAGCTAATGGTGAGATTATTGGTTAATTCCAGAAATCCACATAATATTGTTATACGATTAAATATAAATATCGTTATTGGGAATTTATACACGTTAACTAATAGGAGCAATACTGAAGATCAAGGCTGTCAAATTGACGATCTTTTCTTATGCTGCTAGAGGAAAAGGTTAGCATACAAGACCGCTTTTTTGCAGATATTCTCTGTGAACGTGGAATTGTAACTTGTAATTCTAAAAATATTTTAGAGAAAGAAGGTTATTCTAATGGTTTGTCACGGGGCAGTAATCCATTAGAAGCTATGCTTGCGGCTTAAAACTGATAAAAAATCCAAAAAGAAAACCACCCGCAAGCCCGCTAAGTAAGAGTGGTTTTCAAAAGTAAGGCTGGTCTTCTAGAAATAAACGTAGGATGTTCATCATCCTATACTTATTTATAGCCATATTATACCAAACCTATTCCTCCCTCTTTAGATATAACTCTTTCCAGGGCAAGTAATATCTTATGTCTCCAATAGAAGGCGGTACTCAAATGGATTTTAACTTCTTTATGATAGCTCTTAGCGAATATCCCTCCACCATCATTTCAATATATTTGAACCATTTATGAGGATATTTAGTACCAGTCATATCATTAAACGATTTACCACAATCCTTTCAAAGATAACTCTAACAAGCTTTATATGTACCATTTCATTACAAAGCATTATTGTTCTTGTTTAGTAGCTTTTTGACTAACCTGATATATGGTGGTGAAGCCCAGAATTCACCCTTCACTTTAAGGGTAGAATTCGGCATTAATAGAAAACTCCTGTTTTGCGTTTGGAGCCGCCGTTATTTTGTAGTACCAGTAATGCATCTTATGCACTCTGAGTCGCCCAGGTCTCGCTTTACCAACCGTTTCACCACGAAACGTACTACAACCCACCTTGCAAATTGCAACGAGCACGGGATGTTTGATTCCTAATAACTAAATGGAAGAAGTATTAGGATCAATCTGGGTATCTAATTCCCTTCTAACGGGAGACATCACGATGGTAAGTCGTGAGCGAGATTGACGGGAAACTCTAACAATTTTTTATCGTCTTTTTTGCATTCTCTAATCGCCTACCGATAGATGAATGAGCACACTGCCAGTTATATTAAATTTTTTCTTCGATGTTAGATGACCTAAATCAAAAAGATTATGATTCTCTCTTAAATTCATAAATCATAAATGATTTCTCATCCTAATTTTAATTTCAAGAAAATAATTGTTTCCCTTGTTACATTAGATAAAATTTTTTATCATATCATTTTGGTGTTCTTAGAAAATAAGAAAACAAGATTATTTTTATAGTATATAGTTACTACATATCTTTTACTTTCTCCTTGAAGGAATATGCTGATGGACTTAATATTAAATTAATTTAAAGTATATTGTCCCAAAATGGAATTATGGTATGGAGATTATTAAAGAAGAAATTTAAAAAAGACACAGGAATTTATTTAGGTAGAAGCTTCTACGGAAGAGCCTTTTTTATAAGACCCTGTTCGTAAATATTGTTGCTAACGACTAAAAAAAGAGACAGCTTTCTCTTGAAATGTACCCTTTGTAAAGGACATTTATAAAAAAGGACAGTTAGGCTGCCTGAATAAGATGATCTCTGTACTGAACAGGGGTCATCTTATTTAAATTCCATTGATACCTGTAATGATTGTAGTAAGTCATATATCTTTTGATTTCACGTTTCAACTCATCAAAAGATACGCACGCTTTGATAGAAGCTTCATCCTTAAAATGCCCA
>NZ_JACXSI010000013.1 GCF_014712675.1 Peribacillus faecalis
ATAAGTTACACACCATAGCATTACCATTATGGGTATCTTGGTGGAAAACAAAACCCCGGGAATATATTTTCATCCCCGGGGTGTGAGTGTAAAATCATGAATGTTTCTTATTTATTTCAGCCATTCCGTATGGAAGCTTCCTTCCTTATCGACACGTTCATACGTGTGAGCACCGAAATAATCACGCTGTGCCTGCAATAGGTTAGCCGGTAATGTTTCTGTACGGTAGCTATCATAATACGCTAATGCCGCAGAGAAGCACGGAACAGGAATCCCTTGCATAACAGCCAAGGCAATTACTTCTCGTAAAGATGTTTGATACGTTTCTACAATCTTCTTAAAGTATGGATCTAATAACAGATTCTTTAATTGCGGATTTTGGTCATAGGCTTCTTTAATATTTTGCAAGAACCCTGCACGGATGATGCAGCCTCCACGGAAAATCATTGCGATGTCCCCGTACTGTAAATCCCAATTAAATTCTTCAGATGCTGCGCGCATTTGCGCAAATCCTTGTGCATACGAACAAATTTTACTCATATATAAAGCTTGGCGGACAGCTTCTATTAAAGCTTTCTTATCTCCATTAAATGAACCATTTTTTGGCCCCGATAAAACCTTGCTCGCCAAGACACGTTCTTCTTTGATAGCTGACAAAAATCTCGCAAATACAGATTCGGTAATAATCGGCAATGGAACACCTAGATCAAGCGCGCTTTGGCTTGTCCATTTACCTGTACCTTTTTGTCCAGCACGATCCAGGATAACATCGACCATCGGTTTTCCTGTTTCATTATCATACTTCGTGAAAATTTCCGCTGTAATTTCCATCAAATAGCTATCCAGCTCACCATTGTTCCATTCTGTAAATACATCATGCAATTCTTCGGCACTTAGGCCAAGAATATTTTTCAGCAAGAAATACGATTCGCAAATTAGTTGCATATCGCCATACTCAATGCCATTATGAACCATTTTCACATAATGTCCTGCACCATCAGGACCGATATACGTTGTGCAAGCATCTCCGTTTACTTTAGCGGCGATATCTTGGAAAATCGGAGCCACCAGTTCATACGCTTCCTTTTGTCCGCCCGGCATAAGTGAAGGACCGTTCAAAGCTCCTTCTTCTCCACCTGACACGCCTGCGCCAATGAAGTTAATGCCTTTTTCATTCAGCTCTTTGTTTCGACGGATAGTATCTTGGTAAAATGAATTACCACCATCAATGATAATATCTCCTTGCTCCAAATACGGTAGTAAAGAAGCAATCGTATCATCCGTTACCTCTCCCGCTTTAACCATCATTAAAATGCGGCGAGGTTTTTCCAAGCTATTCACAAACTCGTTTATGTGAGACGTTGCACTGATCATATTATTAGTTTCTGTTTTGGTGAACTTGTCTACCACTTCTGCCCAAGCATCATACGTAGCAACAGAATACCCTTTGCTGACCATATTCAACGCTAAATTTTTACCCATTACGCCTAAACCAATAACACCGATTTGTTTCAAAACGAAACACTCCCTCGCAAGAATATTCAATTGTATCAATCAATTTAACTGTAGCAATCATTAGAATATTCTTCAACTGAAACTACTTATATTATTTTTGGAAAATAAGAAAAACCTGCACCGGTCCTTTTTCATCATGAATAGGCTACTCAGATTAACCTCGATGAAAAAGGAGTCATGCGGCAGGACTAAGACGGGGCGGCAAGAAACCCGCCTTTGGTTTCTTGTTCGAAACGGCTTAGGACCGAGCATGGCAGGTGTGAGGTTAGACATCTATCTTGTTGCAAAAATATACACTTATATTTTGAGAAAAACCGGCACCAGTCCTTTTTCGTTTATGATTTCGCTTCTTGAATTGACTTCAATGAGAAGCAGAGCTGTAAAATTCTCACTTAGGAATTTACAGCTCTTCAGTTTTGAAAATGATCATCAAGAAAATCTTTGCTGAAACTCGTCTTGCTTATATCTTTTTTACTTTTCTGTTTAACGGTTGATGCCGCATGCTGAATAATATCCTTGCCGAACTTCTGCTTCAGCTGCTCAACGGTCTTCATTAAAGGCTCTTGTTTCGCATCCTGCTCAAAAGAAAAGAGATCTAATTGCTTCGTTGCTTCTTCCTTTTCAACTACATCATGAGCCGTTACACCGAGAAGTCGGACGGCATTACCATTCCAATGCTTTTGAAACAGCGGTTTAACCAATTCAAACATCGTCTCACTATCATCAAACGGATTAAGGACAGTATGGCCTCTCGTAATCGTCTTACGATTATGATAACGAATCGTAATTCCGATTTTTGTCCCTAAAAGGCGCTTTTGTTTCAAGCGTACCGACACTTTGGCACAAAGCATTTTCAAAATATCCAGCAACTCGCGCTGATTGCTGATATCCCTAGGCAAGGTTGTGGAATTGCCTACACTCTTAAAATCAAAAACAGATGTCGGATCGACAGGAGAATTATGATTTCCATTTGCTTTTTCTTTTAGCCGTAATCCATTAATCCCTAATAGAGCTTTCAATTGAAGTTCATTCGCTTTCGCAAGATCGCCAATCGTTTCAATGCCGATCGTCTTCAATTTTTCTGCTGTCTTTTCTCCGATTCCATGCATATCAGCCGTTTTTTTAGGCCACAAAATTGATGGAACATCACGCTTACGCAACACTGTTATACCCATCGGTTTTTTCATATCAGATGCAGTTTTCGCCAAAAATTTATTTGGCGCTATCCCGATGCTGCATGGCAAGTCCATCGTTTCCATAATCCGTTTTTGAATGCTGTTGGCGATATCAAGCGGAGACCCTAAATGGCTGCAATCTGTAATATCCATATACCCTTCATCAATCGAAACCGGCTCAACCATGCTCGTGTATGTGCGCAGCAAATCAAAGATTCCTAAAGAAGCTTTTCGATATTTCTCGAAATCGGGCTTCATGATAATAAGATCAGGACAAAGCTTCTTCGCTTCCCATAAAGGCATCGTTGTCCGCACACCTTTTTCACGTGCCGCATAGCTGCATGTGACGATAATGCCGCGCCGTTCTTCCGGATTGCCGGCAATCGCGAGCGGCTTGCCTTTTAAGCTAGCATCATAAGCCATCTCAACAGAAGCATAGAAGCTATTCATATCCACATGTAAAATGACCCGCCCTTTTGCTGGATACATACTTTTCATATTCATCACCACAAAGTTTCACTTATTAATTCTATTGTAGCAAAAGAACGTCCGTTCCCCAACTTCAAACGTTAATAATTACAAAGGAAAAACAATCAGTTCGGGTTTTACAAAAATATCGCCGATTTTAATCAGCGATAACCATACAACTTTTTAACTCATATTCTAAATACATATATTCAAGACCTAGAAAATACACTTTTCAACATATTTAGACGTTCTTTCCGTTGCTCTTTCTTTATCATTTTCTGATAAACATCTAATGATATCATATTGACTTCCATTTCTAACGCAATTCTTTCAATGTCAGCTTTTGCTTTTTTAATTGAACCATATTTAAAAAGCGCATCATTTTTAAAGACCCCTTCAAAAACATATCCATTCAACCAAGAACAGTTTTCTGAAAAAAGACAAAAAATGAATTTCATCTTATTTGCATTTTGGTCGTCATAGCAATTAAAAATGATTGTATCTATGTCGTGAACCGGAATTTTATAAACTGCTTTATGACCCTTTATTTCCACTACACCTTTTTCTTTATCTAAAGCGAAAACACCTAGATAATGAATCAATTCTTTTGATAATTTTTTTACCTCATTACCGTTCTTAAAATATTCACTGCACTCTTGAATAGTCTTAAAACAACAATCTTTGTATCTAAAAGTATCTCGCGTTGAAAATTCTCGTTCTTCTAGAAATTTTGGCATTATATCAATCGTACAGTCATAGCATAAATCACCATCAAGCAGTTTTGTTCCCATTAGTCCCTTCTTACCCCCACAAAACATACACTCTTTCTTTACAAATAAAACCATGTTTCTTTCCTCCTATGATGCTGAAAATTTTCTGTCACAACTTCATAGTAGCAATTCCTCTTTTATTCTATTAATATCATCTATACAAGGCACCAAAAACAACGCACAAAGTATAACTCCATTTACAACCAGACTAACAGTTTCATTCGGCACCCAACTAGAAATTAATTCCGGAATACCGACCAGTACGATAATGGGTAAAACTACTGCCCCAATAACTCGTATTATTAGTCCATATCCCTCCATATATCGAAAAATTAAGAATACCCATGATAATATTACATAGAATAGGACTGCTATAACGATCTGTTCAAAATTAAATTCCAATGACTCTAATAGTTCACGAGCTAGGACTATGCTTAGACATACCCTAACCAAAATACTTATTATTATTCTAATCATGTCCCTATTCCCCTTTCCATTACATACTCCCATTCGCAAAACTTCATATTCTTAAATTATTTAATTTCAAATATCTTAAATTGACTGTATATTATTTTTTTCCCCTTGTTTTTTCCGTAAAACCTTGTAATATTTCATACTTCCCCCTTCTTTCTTCCCATATTTAAAAATAGAAAAGCACTCTTGTTGATATTTTCACATCAACAAGAGTGCTTATTAATTCCGATGATTAATCAACAAAAACAGTATGAACGAATAAAGAAAGCATCGGCACTTACCCGATGCTTTCTTGTATTTCGAGATTATTCAGCTACTGTTTGAATAACACTTACAACCATCTCAGCAACTTTTTCAAGTTCTTCGATCGGCATTTTTTCGTTTGTTGTGTGGATTTCTTCATAACCTACAGCAAGGTTAACAGTCGGAATACCGAAGCCTGCGATTACGTTTGCATCGCTTCCGCCGCCGCTTGTTGTGATTGAAGGAGTACGGCCGATTTTCTCAGCTGCTTTCTTCGCCACTTCAACAACGTGATCACCATGGCCATATTTGAAGCCAGGGTACATTACTTCGATATTAACGATTGCTTCTCCGCCCATTTCTTTCGCAACAGATTCGAAAGCTTCTTTCATAGTGTTTGCTTGAGCTTCCATTTTCTCTGCTACTAAAGAACGTGCTTCAGCAAGAATTTCTACGTGGTCACAAACGATGTTTGTTTGCTTACCGCCCTCGAAACGTCCAATATTGGCAGTTGTTTCTTCGTCAATACGGCCCAGCGGCATTTTAGCGATTGCTTTCGCTGCGATTGTAATTGCGCTGACACCTTTTTCAGGTGCAACACCAGCGTGAGCTGTTTTACCTTTAATTGTTGCTGTGATTTTCGCTTGTGTTGGAGCAGCTACTACGATTTCCCCAACTTTGCCATCACTATCTAATGCATAGCCGTATTTCGCTGTTACAAGTGATGAATCAAGCGCTTTTGCACCAACTAGACCAGATTCTTCCCCGACAGTAATAATGAATTCAATTTTACCGTGCGCAATGTTTTGTTCTTTTAACACACGGATTGCTTCAAACATAGCAGAAAGACCTGTTTTGTCGTCCGCTCCAAGAATTGTCGTGCCGTCTGTTACAACATAGCCGTCAACAATAGAAGGTTTAACACCTTTACCAGGAACAACTGTATCCATATGTGATGTGAAATAAATTGTGTCTACGCCATCTTTAGTGGCAGGCAATGTACAAATTAAGTTGCCGGCACCGAAGCCAGTTTTTGCCGCAGCATCATCCTCAATTACTTCTAAACCAAGTGCTGTGAATTTTTCTTTTAGCACTTTAGCAATTTCTGTTTCAAATCTAGATTCTGAATCGATTTGCACCAATTCTAAAAATTCATCAAGTAAACGTTGTTTATTGATCATTACATTTCCCTCCATATATGTACTGCCCTTATAGTATACCCACTAAAAAAGCAAGGTGGCAAATCCATTTTTAACTGGATAGCGCTTTACTCCATTAACCGCAACAAAATCTTTCTGATTTGTGTTACAAATAAAAGAGGCTGTCCCAAATTTCATTGAGACAGCCTACTTTATTATTATTATCCAGCTATAGCAGCCAGCCAGTTTTCCTCGTTGTTATGCTTCCATGAATTTGACAGCTCGAGGTCATAAGCCAATCCGTCCGGAAGGTGAAAAGCAACCTTCCAGCCGGCTCATCTTATGCAGGTCGGAGGCTCTTTCGGATGAGAGTCACAGCGACGAAGATATGCGGACGTAGCGCCCTTAGTCGCTGTTCCTGACTTGCGGGCCGCTTCCGCTTTTCTTATTACAATGGAATATTTCCGTGTTTTTTAGAAGGTCTTGAATCCTTCTTGTTGCGAAGCATTTCAAGCGCTTGAATAATTTTAATACGCGTTTCGCGAGGGTCGATGACATCATCAATCATACCTTTGCTAGCTGCAACGTATGGATTCGCGAATTTATCACGGTATTCAGCAATTTTTCTTTGTCTTGTTTCTTCAGGATTGTCGCTGTTTGCGATTTCACGTGCAAAAATGATATTTGCAGCGCCCTCAGGGCCCATAACCGCAACTTCAGAATTCGGCCAAGCATAAACGATATCGGCACCGATTGATTTACTGTTCAGTGCAACATAAGCACCGCCGAATGCTTTACGAAGAATTACTGTTAGTTTCGGTACAGTCGCTTCAGAGTAAGCATATAGCATTTTAGCGCCGTGACGGATAATGCCGCCGTGTTCTTGCTTAATGCCCGGGAAGAAGCCTGTTACGTCTTCAAATGTAATTAACGGTATATTGAATGAATCACAGAAACGGATGAAACGAGCTGACTTATCGGAAGAGTCAATGTCTAATCCGCCAGCTAAGAATTTCGGCTGATTACAGATTAGTCCGACTACTTCACCTCTAATTCTCGCTAAACCGATTACAATATTACGTGCGAAATCTTTTTGTACTTCCATGAAGCTGTCTTGGTCGACAACTTGCTCAATTACTTTACGCACATCGTATGGACGTGTTGCTTCGATTGGAACGATTTCCGCTAATTCCGGACGGTAATCGTCTTTTTCGTTAAATTCAACGCGATTTGGCTTTTCATTATAATTTTGAGGCAAGTAGCTTAATAGTCTTCTGACTTCTTTCAGCACTTCTTCCTCAGTAGCTGCTTTAAAATGAGCGTTACCACTGATTGTATTGTGTACTTTCGCTCCGCCTAAATCTTCAGAGCTGATTTTTTCGCCTGTTACCGTTTCGATAACTTTCGGTCCGGTAATGAACATTTGGCTTGTTTTCTCAACCATGAATACGAAGTCTGTAATAGCTGGAGAATAAACGGCTCCGCCGGCACAAGGTCCCATAATAACGGAAATTTGCGGAATTACTCCAGAATAAATCGAGTTACGATAGAAAATTTGACCGTAACCATCCAGTGATCCGACACCTTCTTGAATACGTGCTCCACCGGAATCGTTCAAGCCGACAAAAGGTGCACCATTCTTCGCCGCTAAATCCATAACATTGGCAATTTTCTTAGCATGCATTTCCCCTAATGCACCGCCGAAAACTGTGAAGTCTTGAGAGAATAAGAAAATATCACGGCCGTTAACTTTACCATAGCCTGTTACAACACCATCTCCAGGTCCCTCTACTTGATCCAAACCGAAGTCTGTGCATCGGTGTGAAATAAATGGATTCAATTCGACGAAAGTACCTTCATCTACTAAAAGATCGATTCTTTCACGAGCTGTAAGTTTTCCCTTTTCATGTTGTTTAATAATTTTGTCATCGCCGCCACCCATTTCTACTTCACGGCGTTTATCATAAAGTTCGGTAATTTTTTCGTAAATGTCAATCATGCATGATCCTCCCCACGTTCGCATAGCTCATATAGTACACTGCCAGTTGATTTTGGATGAATAAAAGCCACTTTTGCACCATGAGCACCTTTTTTCGGCTCTTCATTAATCATCTTAATTCCATGTTCTTTAATTTCATTAATTCTGTCTTGAATATCTGTTACCCCTAAAGCGATATGGTGTATACCCTCACCACGTTTTTCGATAAACTTGGCAACCGGGCTTTCTGCAGAAAGCGGTTCAAGAAGCTCCAGTTTTGTGTTCCCTGCATTTAAAAAAGCAACAGTAACCCCTTGACTCTCAACAGTTTCAGTACCTTCAAGTTTCATCCCAAGTATGTCTTGATAATATTCAAGTGATTTTTGTATCGACTTTACAGCGATTCCGATGTGGTCGATTTTTTGGATCAATGTGCTCCCCCCATTCCCCTATCATTTGTACACAAAAAAAGCGTACAAATTTCTAAATTATCTTTCTATTTACCATTGTAATATTATTTGCGTAAAATATAAATGAAAATGTGTTATATATTATCTATTTTTTTAAAAACCAATTGTATAACACCTTCAACTTTATGACAAAATCTCAATCATAACTATAAAACAACTATTTTTTGTCATTTTTGAAAAGTTGAATGATAATCAAAACTTGTATTGCTGCGAAGAACTAGGTAGAATATAAATAATGAATCCGCTGAAAAGGAAGAAGTAACCAATGAAAGCAAAAAAGACGCAAAAAATTGTTGTATACATGATGATCATCATCATGCTTCTGTCCACATTATTGATGGGCGTAAGTGCTTTTATTTAAACAGCAAAAAACTGAGCTCGCATATGCAAGCTCAGTTTTTTGTCCAGGAAAACAATCTGATACTGTTAATTTGACGTCTGGCTATTGAATAAATCCATATTGCTTTGCTAATGTAACAAAGCTTTTGTCAGATAATGTAATTGCTATTGTGCTATTTAAAGGCACTTGCTCATATAACCATTCGACATCTTTGTTATTCATACGGATACAGCCGTTTGATATATACTTCCCGATGGACCAAGGAGCGTTCGTTCCATGGACCCCATACGTTCTTCCATCTGTCCCGTTGGCATCAAAACCAATCCATCTAGTACCCAACGGATTACGGGGATCTCCTCCAGGAATGTTCAACTTACGATAATACGGATTTTTCGCTTTTACTATAATCTTGAATGTTCCCTCCGGAGTCAGCTCATTGCTTCTTCCTGTCGCTACCGGCAAGATTTTGACTACTTTATTGTCCTGAATAAGCGCCAGTTTATTATTTGCTTTATTAACAATTAGATAGCTTTCAGCTCTTTCTGCTTCTAAATCAACGAATAGATGCGGAAAGACAAACAGCAATAACAATGACAGCAATATTTTCATTTTATCTTCATCCTAAGCATTTTTGCTTAGTTTAACTAGCAGTCTCCGTTTTCATTCCGCGTTTTTTTCGAGAAAAGCCTTTATACACATTTTTAAGCATTAAATATTTCTCAAGCTCCCTAATTAAATCAAATAGAGAAGATTGGACATTAAAATCTTCACGTGTTAACGGCAAATCCATTTTTTGCATTTCTTCTTTGATACCTTCAAGCTTGCTTAAATATATGTAGGAGGTGTTATACGGGTGAATATGTTCGCTCATTTCCTCTATCAAAGAAGCAATCATTTCACTGTAGGGATTGTGAGAAGGAATTTTTGCAACGAGAGTCAGCATATTTTCTAAAACTTCAAACTGCTTCTCGCGCATAATAAAATATTGATAAAAGACATCATCATGATATTTGACATGATTTTCAACATCCCGATAAGCCAATACCTTGCCTTTAGAGAGGTTATCTAAGACACTCATTAGTTCTTTGCCATCCCAATGGCTTTTCCCTGTGCGCAGATAAAGAACCATTTTTTGCATCATAACCCTGAAATCTTCTTCAATACTCTCTTGAAAATGTGTCATTTCCTTCTCTTTGCTTGGCATATACCAATTCATAAGTAAGGCGACTGATATACCGATTACAAGTAAACCTGTTTCGTTTAATAACAATTGTGGTGTTACATGACCGGATGAATAAATATGTAAGATGATAACACTGCTTGTAACAACACCTTCTTGAACATTCAGTTTAACGACGGTCGGAATAAAGAAGAGAAGCATTAAACCGATGACGACAGGGTGAAAAGCAATTCCTTCAAAAAAGATGGTTGAGTAAAGCATTGCTATAATACAAGCGATGAATCGGCAGAATGCTGCATGAATTGATTTTTTTTTCGTCACTTGAATACACAAAATCGTGATAATTCCGGCAGAAGGAAAACTTTTTAAGGCAAACATCTGCGCGAGACTGATTGCAAGTGTGACACCTATTGCTGTTTTCAGCGTACGATAACCAATTTTAAACATGACTTTACCAGCTCTCTATGTAAAATTACTACCACATTTTAGTATGTCATTTTAAGAATGGCTTTACAAGGAATTATGTGCATTTTTCACAAACAAATTTTGTCAAAAATAATAAAAAGACCCTATTTCCAGGGTCTTTCATCAATGATTAAATTTCATCGCAGTATTTGTCAAAATAGCTTTGAAGCTTGCTGATTACAGACATCGGGTCATGCCCTTCAATCTCATGACGCTCAACCATCGTTACTACTTCTCCATCTTTTATCAATGCAAATGAAGGAGAAGAAGGCGGATAGTCCGCTAAATAAGTGTTACGCAAATATGATGTAGCTTCTTTGTCCTGACCGGCGAAAACCGTTGCAAGGTGATCCGGTCTTCTGTCATAATACACAGCATTTGCCGCTGCAGGTCTGGCGATACCGCCGGCGCAGCCACACACTGAATTGATCATTACAAGCGTTGTGCCTTCTTTCGATAACGCTTCTGCCACATCTTCAGGCGTTTTTAATTCTGTATATCCGGCCGCTCTGATTTCATCGCGTGCTGTTTTCACTACATCATTCATGAAAAAATTAAAATCCATATTCATAATTGAACTCTCCTACTATTGTCAGACTTTAACACCATCATATCAATTGCCGATAAGGCTTTCAAGAAATTCCTCTTAGAAGTAAAAGTGCGTACTGTTGATTTCCGCTGCGGGCGGACGCTTTCTAGCTGAGGCAAGCACCAATCCTCTTCGTCGCCACCCTCCGCTGCAATCAACAAAATAAAAACCTGTTTAGGTTAAACTATCACTATTACCACCTTCAATTTGTCTACACTAAAAAGAACCTCTAAAAAAACAGCATTTCGCAAACCTTATCTCAAGCTGCGAAATGCTGTCTTATTAAATTATTCGTTAATGTTTATTCAAGCTGTTCTGAAAGACTTGCAAAGCTTCTACAACGGCTATGCTGACTGTTTTATCAGCGCGCATGACTTCTTGCTCGAGCTTCGGAATCAATGTTTTCATCTGCTCGTTATTAAAGAACATATTATGCAAATGGTGAGTTAGGGACTGTCTCATCCATTCTTTCGTTTGTTCTTTGCGCCGCGCTTCAAATACACCCATCGCTTTTCCTTGCTCGACAAAAGTTTGTATTGCTTCCCACAGTTCGACAATACCATCGCCTTCAATACTTGAGACAGTATAAGCTTGCGTTTGCCATCCGACTGTCGCCGGTTGCAGGAAGTGCAAAATACGATTATATTCTGACTTTGTCTTAATGGCATTACGCTTATTATCACCATCGGCTTTATTGACGACAATCGCATCCGCGAGTTCCATAATTCCTTTTTTCATCCCCTGAAGCTCATCACCGGCACCGGTAATCGCTAACAGCATAAAGAAATCTGTCATTCCGCGGACGATTGCTTCACTTTGTCCAACACCGACCGTTTCAACTAAAATGACATCATAGCCGGCTGCTTCGCATAGCAAAATACTTTCCCTCGTTTTCCGGTGCACACCGCCAAGGGTCCCCTCTGAAGGAGATGGACGGATAAATGCAGATTCATTAGCGGAAAGCTTCTCCATTCTCGTCTTATCTCCGAGAATGCTACCTCCGGTTATTGTTGAGCTGGGATCAATCGCCAACACAGCTACTTTATGACCGGCATTGCATAAGTCGGTTCCGAATTTTTCGATGAAAGTACTCTTCCCCGCACCGGGAACACCGGAAATGCCGATTCGGATTGATTTCTTTGTATACGGCAAGATTTTTTGCAAAAGTTCCTGAGCGCTGTCAAAGTGATGAGTGGCATTGCTTTCAATTAAAGTGATTCCTTTGGCCAGCATCGTTCGGTTGCCGGCCAGAATTCCTTCAGAAAGCTGATTGATATCAACCTTACTTCTATTTTTCTTTACGAATTTAGATGGAGATTGATGCTCGCCATTCATTATTGAGGCACTTCCTCATAACCTAGTGCTTTATAAATTTCCTTCATCAACGATTTAGCCGCTTCAGGAATAACCGTACCAGGTCCGAAAATCGCTTTCGCGCCATGCTCATATAAGTAGTCATAATCTTGCTGAGGAACAACTCCTCCGACAATGACAATAATGTCTTCACGGCCCAGCTTTTTCAGCTCTTCAATCAGTTGCGGAAGTAATGTTTTGTGACCAGCTGCAAGTGAACTCATGCCGACAACGTGTACATCATTTTCAACTGCTTGTCTTGCTGTTTCTGCCGGCGTTTGGAAAAGAGGTCCTATATCAACATCAAAACCTAAATCCGCAAATGCAGTAGATACTACCTTAACTCCTCGGTCATGACCGTCCTGACCCATTTTTGCCATTAAAATACGCGGTCTTCTTCCTTCATTTTCAAGGAATTCATCTGTCATTCTAATCATATCAGCAATGTCATCTCCTGCCCCGTAAGAAGAGCTGTAAACGCCGCTGACAGAACGAATCACCGCTGAATGTCTGCCGGATACTAGTTCGATAGCCATAGAGATTTCGCCTAGTGATGCTCTCAGTCTTGCAGCTTCAACAGCTAATGCCAATAAGTTTCCTTCTCCTGTTTCAGCCGCTTTTGTAATTGCATTTAACGCTTCGATTACTTTCTCTTCGTCACGCTCTTGGCGAAGCTGTTTTAATTTTGCCAATTGGCTTTCTCGAACCGCTGTGTTATCTACTTCAAGAATATCAAGTGCCTCTTCTTGAGCAAGACGGTATTTATTTACTCCGACGATTGTTTCAATTTTCGAATCGATTCTGGCTTGACGTTTCGCAGCTGCTTCTTCGATTTTCATTTTCGGTAAGCCTGTTTCAATCGCTTTCGCCATGCCGCCTAATGACTCGATTTCCTCAATATGCTTCCAAGCTTTTTCGATTAGTTCATTTGTTAATGCTTCGACATAATAAGAACCTGCCCACGGATCGATAACTTTTGTAATCGATGTTTCTTCTTGCAAGTATAGCTGTGTGTTACGAGCGATACGCGCAGAAAAATCTGTCGGTAAGGCAATCGCTTCATCCAACGCATTTGTATGCAGTGATTGAGTATGACCCATCGTTGCAGCATGTGCTTCAATCAATGTTCTCGTTACGTTATTGAACGGATCTTGCTCCGTTAAGCTCCAGCCGGAAGTTTGCGAGTGTGTACGCAACATAAGCGATTTCTCATTTTCCGGACCGAATTGCTTAATCAATTTTGCCCAAATAAAACGGGCTGCTCTCATTTTCGCTACTTCCATGAAATAATTCATGCCGATTGCCCAGAAGAATGATAGACGCGGCGCAAATTTATCAATTGGAATACCGGCTTGCAAACCTGTACGCACGTATTCGATACCATCAGCAAGTGTATAAGCCAACTCAATATCAGCAGGCGCTCCCGCTTCTTGCATATGATAGCCAGAAATCGAGATGCTGTTAAATTTCGGCATGTTTTTTGATGTATATTCAAAAATATCAGCAATGATCTTCATGCTCATTTTTGGCGGATAAATATACGTATTACGAACCATGTATTCTTTTAAAATATCGTTTTGAATCGTTCCTGATAGCTTCTCTTGAGATACGCCCTGTTCTTCAGCTGTAACGATATAGAATGCTAAAATCGGCAATACCGCACCGTTCATAGTCATTGAAACACTCATTTGATCCAACGGAATGCCGTCAAAAAGCTGTTTCATATCTAAAATGCTGTCAATAGCAACGCCTGCTTTACCAACGTCGCCTACTACACGTTCATGGTCAGAATCATAACCGCGGTGTGTCGCTAAGTCAAAGGCAACTGACAAACCTTTTTGTCCCATTGCCAAGTTACGGCGGTAAAAGGCATTTGATTCTTCTGCTGTGGAGAAACCGGCATACTGTCGGACTGTCCAAGGTTTATTCACATACATCGTTGGATAAGGTCCGCGCGTAAATGGAGCTACACCCGGAAAATGCTCCAATTGCTCCATCCCTTCGACATCATCCTTGCTGTATAGCGCCTTAATTTTAATTTCTTCGTTTGTCTCATAAAGCAATTCTTCCATCTCATGCTCATTTAGCTTAGGTGCTTGCTGAGACGTTTCCTCTTTACTAAGGGTAAGTTTCGAAAAATCTTTGCGTGTTGACAATTACAGCACCCCCAAATCTTCTAAAATGGCCGTTAATACTGTTACTACGTTGCTCTTTACAGATACAAAATCATTCATGCCCGCAGCAATCAATTGCTGCTCTAATTCAGCAGCTTGTTTACCTGCCATTAGGAGATTAATGTTTGTAAATGCAGCTGAAAGTTTTTCTGTCCAATCTACTGCGTATTCGCTGTAATCCGCATCGCTTCCGCATAATACATAGTGCTTTTGTTGCGACTGTTCGATGAATGCTTTCGCTTCTTCAACAGATAGACATTGTTGCTCGACAGTTTGAATACCGCCTGCAGCCAGGAAGCCTTTCATGAAATCAGCTCTCGGCTTGTAGTTTTTTAATTCGCCGATGCAAATCAATCCAACTGATGGGAATTTTCCTGTTTTCGCTTGGTGGTCCAGTGAAGCGATACGCAATGCTTCAATTTCTTCTGCAAGTCGAGCCCTACTTAACGGCGCGATTGCTTTCGTTTCATAAGGAAGCTCGATTTCTGCATCATCATGAACGATTAATTCGACACGATCTTCCAAGTTCGGATACACATTTGTTCCGATTAGGCTATCTTGACGAGTAGCAATTCGCTGTTTCTTTTGTTCAAGAGTTTCTGCAACATTTGCTTGGAATGAGCCTTCTCGCAATGCTTGAATAGCTCCGCCTTTTTCTTCGATTTCAAGGAACAGTTTCCATGCTGCATCTGCTACTTCATTCGTCAGCGTTTCAATATAGAAAGAGCCGCCTGCAGGATCGACCACTTGATCAATAAGCGTTTCCTCTTTTAAAACTAAATGAATATTGCGCGCAATTCTTTCTGAGAATGGCGTCACTTTATTGGTAACATGGTCAAATGGCGCAATTTGAATACTTTGCGCTCCGCCGATGACAGACGCAAACGCTTGGTTTCCGGTGCGCAACAAGTTCACGTACTGATCGAATAAAGTCTCAGTAAATGAAGAAGTTTCTGTATGAATATACATTTTGAAAATGGATTCATCCTCGGTAAAGGCTTGTCCTAACAGCGACCATAATTTACGGGCTGCTCTCAGCTTCGCCACATTCATGAAGAATGATGAGTCAACACTGAAAGAGAAAGCAAATTGCTTAGCAAGTTGTTCAATGCTAATGCCGCTCTTTGTGCCATTGTGCAAATATTCAGACGCCACTGCTAATGACATTGCCAATTCCTGAACATGGTTACCGCCTGCATTATGAACAGTCGTACCTTTTATCAAAATCGTTTTTAAGTTCGGGAAAACGCTTCCGATTTTATTTATATTCTTTAGCCAAGCATCGAAATACGCTTGCTCATTCTCCATTGCTTTTCCTTTACTTGCACCTTCCATAACAGGATCTTCAGCTAAAACACCGCTAAGTTTCTGTTTCAAGTCTTCCGGAAGCGATTCAAGTTTGGCGAATAATTCTTGCTGGGCGCCTTGTGTATCGACAAATAAAGGAAGCTCCTTACTTGCTGTCACTTCAATTACCTCAGAAAGTTCTTTTTCATTAAGGCTAAGGAGCTGACCTGCATGAAGCGATACTGCATTTTGTCCGCGATCAACAGCTTCATCAAGGTGTGCCAATATTTCCTGAGCGCTGTTGCCGGCTACCGGCTGTGCAAACAACCATGGCTGTTTCTTATAGCCTAATGCATTTATTCCCCTTGTATAAGGAGCTACACCGGGCATTTCTGCATTTTGTGCTGCTTGGTCAATTGTGTAAAGCGGTTTTAATACAATACCTTCTGGTGTTGCCGTGTTCAAAACGGACAGTGACTTTCCTTTTAAAGCTTGTTCAGCTTTTTGCTCCCAAGTTTCAAAGGAAGCCTTCGGAAATGTAACGGTCTTTATTTTTTGAATATCCATCACTTCTCTGCTTTTATGTGCAATATATTTAAACAATTGTTTAAATATATGCCTACAAAAGCTTCCACCTCCCAATTAAGTATCCCCATAGGCTATAATTTGAAAAAATTATGACTATTTATTATATTCTAGTATAGCACTTTAAATGTTGCAATTAACTAATTAAAAAAAATAGAAAAAGAGAGGCACACTCTACAATCATTGTACCTCTCTCCTTATTGAAATCGCTAGGAATAAACATCCTATTTAACAGCTATGTTCGTAAAAATTGTTACTATTGTGCAAGGGCTGATTTCCGCTGGGCATGCGGTGAGCCTGCTCGTCGGTAACGCTCCTGCCTTTAGAATAGTGCCTATTTAAACATCCAGAAACTTAATAAATAGCTGTTGTTTCTTTACTAATATTTTCTACTATTTCTTTTAATCTTGCCAAAAATCTGCCGCAAATTAAGCCGTCGAGCACACGATGATCCAAAGATAAACATAAATTCACCATGTCCCGCACTGCAATCATGTTGTCGATAATAACCGGCCGTTTTACAATCGATTCAATTTGCAATATGGCCGCCTGCGGATAATTAATAATGCCGTATGACTGTATCGAACCGAAAGATCCCGTATTATTAACCGTAAAGGTGCCTCCTTGCATATCTTCCGCTCTTAGCTTATTATTTCTCGCTTTTTCTGCAAACTCGGCAATTTCTCGCGCTATGCCCTTAATCGATTTTTCATCGGCATTTTTTATAACCGGGACAAACAATGAATCTTCCGCTGCCACAGCAATGCTTAAATGAATATCCTTCTTCAAAATAATCTTGTCACCGTTCCATGTCGCATTCAATTGTGGAAATTCTTTAAGTGCTTGGGCCACAGCTTTCACAAAGAAAGCAAAATATGTCAAATTAAAGCCCTCTTTTTTCAGAAAAGCCGTTTTTTCTTGATCTCGATAAACCACCAGATTCGTCACATCCGCTTCAATCATCATCCAAGCATGCGGCACCTCTTGCTTGCTTCTGACCATGTTGGCAGCAATTGTCTTTCTGACTGCTGTTACAGGTATTTCTTCATCGTTCGCACCCCGGCTTTGCTGTATGTCGTTCACCGTTTTATCGCGCATAACAGCAAGTTTCTTTATTGTTATTTCCTCTGCCGGCGGTGCAACCTCTGCTCTACTTTCTTTCTCAATAGGTCCGCTCTCAATGAATTTTAATAAATCTTTTCTCGTAATTCTGCCGCCTGCCCCGGTTCCTGTCACTTTCGACAGATCTATTTGGTGTTCTTGCGACAGCCGCAAAACAGCAGGCGAATAACGTGCCGGCACAGACAAACCGACATCGGCTGATAGGCTGCGGGCAGTTTCTTTCACACTTACATTTTCCTCTATCGGTTTACTGTCTTGCACTTCAATTCGGCAGATTGGCGCTCCGACTGATACTGTTTCATCTTCGGGAATCATTAACTCTTGAATTTTCCCGGAGAAAGAAGACGGTATTTCTGCACTCACTTTATCTGTCATGACTTCAGCAATCGGATCATATTTATTGACTGTATCACCAAGGTTTACAAGCCACTTGCTAATCGTACCCTCTGTGACGCTTTCGCCAAGTTGCGGCATAGTCATCGTTTCAATCTTCACTTTAACCGTTGCCTCCTTCCGACTATTAAAATGCTGCCAGTTCTCTCATAGCGCGCTCAATTTTTTCGCTATTCATCATAAAATATTTTTCCATCGTTGGCGCATAAGGCATTGCAGGTACATCCGGTCCCGCTAAACGCATAATCGGGGCATCCAAATCAAATAAGCAATGCTCTGCAATTATTGCGGCCACTTCACTCATAATGCTGCCCTCTTTATTATCCTCTGTCACAAGCAGAACTTTGCCTGTTTTAGAAGCTGCTTCAATAATAGCCGCCCGATCAAGCGGGTAAACTGTGCGCAAATCCAAAATATGCACTGAAATATTGTCTCCTGCGAGCTTTTCGGCTGCTTGCAAGGCAAAGTGAACACATAATCCGTACGTAATGACTGTCAAATCCTCGCCTCTTCGCTTTATATCTGCTTTCCCGATTGGCAAGACATAATCATCATCGGGGACTTCCCCCTTTATCAGTCTATAGGCTCGTTTATGTTCAAAAAACAGCACAGGATCATCTGAGCGGACAGCAGCCTTCAATAAACCTTTTACATCATAAGGAGTAGAAGGCATTATAATTTTCAGCCCGGGCTGGTTAGCAAATACTGCCTCGACTGATTGCGAATGATAAAGGGCTCCATGAATACCGCCGCCATATGGAGCCCGAATGACAATTGGACAGTTCCAATCATTATTTGATCGGTAACGGATTCTCGCTGCCTCCGAAATAATCTGGTTGACTGCCGGCATGATGAAATCAGCAAATTGCATCTCGGCAATCGGCCGCATCCCGTACATCGCCGCTCCTATTCCGACACCGGCAATGGCCGATTCCGCCAGTGGCGTATCGATGACGCGCCGCTCACCAAACTGCTCATATAAGCCTTGTGTCGCTTTAAAAACGCCGCCCTTTCTTCCTACATCCTCACCAAGAACAAAGACGCGCTCATCTCTCTCCATTTCTTCGCGAATTGCCATTGTGACCGCATTAATATACGAAATTACCGCCATATAAACTCCCCCTTATTCACCATATACGTAATCTAAAGCCGACTCAGGTGAGGCATAAGGTGCATTTTCTGCATAGTCTGTCGCTTCATTGACGATTGACATAATTTCTTCCTGGATTTCTTGTTCTAAATCATCCGTTAATATAGCGAACTCTTTTAAGTAGGCAGAAAAAGTAAGGAGCGGGTCGTTCGCTTTCGCTTCGACAATTTCATCTTGAGCGCGATATGCTCTGTCATCATCATCGCTTGAATGGGCGGTGAGTCGATAAGTCACCGTTTCAATCAAACTTGGACCTTCTCCATTCCTCGCCCGCCCGACAGCTGCCTTAACCGCACTGTACACCTCTATCGGATCGTTTCCATTAACAGTCACACCAGGCATACCATAGCCGATAGCCCGGTCGGATACCTTCTCGCATGCCAATTGCTTCTCAAGCGGTACAGAAATAGCATATTTATTATTTTCGCACATAAAGATAACCGGCAGTTTATGGACTCCCGCAAAATTAGCTCCTTCATGGAAATCACCCTGATTGCTTGATCCTTCTCCAAACGTTACAAAAGTGACCAAGTCTTTTCCCTCCATTTGGCCTGCAAGAGCAATTCCGACCGCATGAGGCACTTGAGTCGTAACCGGAGAGGACCCTGTTACAATCCTGCAGCTCTTCTTGCCAAAATGCCCCGGCATTTGCCGGCCCCCTGAATTCGGGTCTTCTGCCTTTGCAAAAGCAGACAGCATTAATTCTTTCGCCGACATCCCAAAAGTCAAAACGACGCCGACATCCCGATAATAAGGCAATACATAATCTTTTTGAACATCAAGTGCAAAAGCGGCGCCAACTTGAGCGGCTTCTTGCCCTTGACAGGAAATCACAAACGGTATTTTTCCGGAACGGTTCAATAGCCACATACGTTCGTCAATACGACGGGCAAGCAGCATCGTTTTATACATCTCCAACAGCTGTTCTGCCGAAAGCCCAATCTCATCGTGACGATTTCTCATGAACACTTCCTCCTTTTTTGTTTCAAAAATGAATTGCCTCTCCATCAATAGCGAGCGCAGCTTCGCCAAATATTTCCGATAAACTCGGGTGCGGATGAACGGCATAGGAAATTTCCCAAGGGACGGCATTTAACACCTTCGCCAAACCCGCTTCAGAAATTAAGTCGGTTACGTGAGGTCCGATCATATGGACACCTAATAAGTCATCCGATTTGCTATCGGCAATGATTTTGACAAATCCTTCAGACTCACCTAGTATGAGCGCTTTTCCTATAGCTTTAAAAGGAATCATGCCGATTTTGATTTCATACCCTGCTGCCCTGGCATCAGCTTCCGTTAACCCGACACTCGCTACTTCAGGGTTAGAATACACGCATTTTGGTACCATCGCAGGTGACATGTACTCTCTTTTTATTCCTTTTATATGCTCTACAGCCGCAATACCCTCATGCGAAGCTACATGAGCAAGCTGAAGACCGCCGATACAATCTCCAATGGCGTAAATATGCGATTCCTTCGTTTGAAAATGTTCATTCGTCTCGATGTAACCGCTGTTAATTTGAATTTCCGTATTCTCAAGGCCAATTCCTTCCACATTCGCCAGGCGTCCTATCGATATCAGCATCTTTTCGGCAACAAACGTTTTCTCATTACCATCTATATTCGCCTTAATGGCTATTTGCCCATCACTCTTTGTAAATGTTTCCGGGATCAGCTTCGTATTTGTTGATATCATTACATTTTTCTTTCGAAGCAACCGCTGCATCTCCTTAGCAATAGCTTCATCCTCAGTCGGCAAGATTGTAGAAGCGAATTCAACAACTGTTACCTCAACACCGAAGTCACTCATCATTGAAGCCCATTCAATGCCGATTACACCTCCGCCTACGATGAGCAAACTTTTCGGTAAGCTCTGCATCTGCAATGCTTCATCAGAAGTCAATACATACTCACCGTCAATATCTATTTCAGAAAATAACCGAGGTCTCGATCCTGTCGCTATGATGACATTTTTCGGCAGCAGCATCTCGTTTTCACTGCCGTCATTCATTTCTACAGAAACCGTTCCGGGAAGTGGAGAAAAGATGGAAGGCCCCATAATACGTCCAATCCCGTTATAGACATCAATTTTTCCTTTTTTCATCAATTGCTGTATTCCTTTGTATAAAGTATCAATTACCTTGTTTTTGCGCTCGTGCATTTTCGGAAAATTTAATGATACAGCTCCTGTATTGACTCCATATTCTTCACTTTTCTTCGCTAACTGGTATACCTCCGCGCTTCTTAAAAGTACTTTTGATGGTATACAGCCTTTATGTAGACAAGTTCCTCCTATTTCGCGCTTTTCGACTAATGCAGTCGATAGCCCAAGTTGGGATGCGCGAATGGCGGCAACATAACCTCCCGGGCCGCCCCCGATTATGACAACATCATATTCTTTCGCCAATTATATACCCCCTAGCCACACATTACTTTTACATAATATACCAAAAGAAGGGGTTTCAAACAAAACCCCTGAAATTAACAGGACCCTAAACCCTTGTACACCATAATAAAAATTCAGTTACTTCCGGATTTTATGCAAAATTCACTAAATATCAATTGACACTTTTTCCTTACTTATCATAATCTTGATATATATTCCAAATTTTTGTATTACTTTCGATTTATGTATTAATCATTAAGGGGATGTTAGCGTGAGATTTATTGCTTTTTTAATATTGTTTATACCCGGTCTGCTGGCAGCCTTAGGAATAAAGTATATGCGTGATATGTTATTTGGAGTACTTCAGTTTCCTTTTTCATCTCTCACATTGCAATTCATTGGAGGCTTGTTGTTAACGGTTGGCGGGATAGGTTTTATTGCCGGTTTCATCTTACATCGCGACCGCAAACGTAATAAAGTGCAAAAACGATTTATGAGGTAGCCTAAAGATGATTGACAGTTGGATTAGCAGTTAACCCCGCTTCTTGTTAAAGCAGGGATTAACTGCTGCATAACTATTTGGAGAAATTTTTATTTAGTTCATCTTTTAATTGAAGAGCTAATCCAGGGTAATCGGTGATAATGCCAGTGCAATTAATTTTGAATAGTCTTTTCATCACTTTTTCCTTATTAATCGTGTAAGGTCTGACTGCTATATTGTCCTTCATTGCAGCAGAAATAATGAAGTTAGGAGCTGCTTTGATATTCGGGTGGATTGCTTTTGCGCCAATCGCTTTCGCATACGCCCACGGTCTGAATAATCCGTCACGATAAAGAGGAGCTGTTTCAATTTCCGGATCCAACTGATAACAATGAACGAGGCTGTAATGGTTGAAGGATGAAATAATGACGCGGTCTTGCATATTATATTTTCTCACTAGTGAAATAACCTTTTCTTCCATTCCCGAATATAGGAATTTGGTGTTTTTCAGTTCAATATTGAGGAGCATGCAATTATGTCTGTACATATCCAATACTTCCGTTAAGGTCGGTATGCGCTGTACTTGTATTTCGCCCGTAAAATTGCAGCTTGCATCCAGTTCCTTTAATTGACTGAGCGTGTATTCTTGTACAAACCCGGATCCATTTGTTGTGCGGCTTAAATCTTCATCATGGATAACAACAATTTCTTCGTCTTTGGATAATTGGACATCCAACTCAATTCCGTCTGCGCCAACTCTTTCGGCTTCTCGAAAAGCTGCCATCGTATTCTCAGGATGCGTGCCTGCCGAACCGCGATGAGCAAATATTTGTGTTGTTATCAAAGTCCCTCGTCCCCTTTAATTATCATCAAGTATATAGTCAAAATAAAAAGACGCCATTTTCACTCATAAAGCTTTAAATGAAAATGATGCCTTAAGCATATGGATATCCAAATTTTCATAAATAGTTCCGAATATCTATATGCTTATCATCATACAGCTAAAAGAAACATTCTAACCTTTTCAGGACGCTTTGTGTTCAAGACGCAGTTTATCAGCGACCATCGCGATGAATTCTGAGTTTGTCGGCTTTGCCTTTGACATTGAAACCGTATAGCCGAACAAAGACGATATCGATTCAATATTACCTCTGCTCCATGCTACTTCAATTGCATGACGAATCGCTCGTTCCACTCTGCTTGCTGTTGTATTATATTTCTTAGCAATGTCAGGGTACAGCACTTTTGTAATTGAACCCAGTAATTCAATATCATTATAAACCATGGAAATAGCTTCCCGAAGATATAAGTAGCCTTTAATATGAGCAGGAACACCGATTTCATGGATGATGCTCGTAATGCTGGCATCCAGATTCTTCGGCTTATTCTCTAGTTGAACATTGCGGTATGCGTTTGAAAGTTGTGTCGAAGGTTTAATGATGTTTGCCAGTCCCGTGGTTTGACCGCTGACAAGTCTGATTGTGCTTCCAAGTTGATCCATATCAAACGGCTTCAAAATAAAGTAGCTTGCGCCCAGTTCTACAGCTTTCTTTGTAACTTCCTCTTGTCCGAAGGCAGTAAGCATAATGACATTCGGCATTGCCTTATTCGGGTTCTCGCGCAGTTTTTGCAACACAGCTAAACCGTCCAAGTGAGGCATAATAATATCTAGAATTAATACATCCGGTTCTAAATTTTGCAATAACTTCAAACAATCTTGGCCATTATATGCTACACCAATTACTTCCATATCAGGCTCAGAAGAAATATAATCATCTAATAAACGAACCAATTCTCTATTGTCGTCCGCAATACACACTTTGACTTTCTTCACTATAGATTTCCTCCTCATTACAATAGCAGTTTCATTTTATACCTTACTATGAAAATTTCGACAATTGGCATTAAATCCCTTTTAAAAATCTGCTTTAACTGCCAATTATAAAATTTATTTTATTTTATCTGTATATTCGACGAATTCCTCAATTATTCCAAGAAAGCATGAAAACTTTCTATATTTTTACATTATATCACAAAATATTCACGCTAATTACACATTTCTTGCACATAACTTCATTATAGACAATTTTCAGCATTTTGCACTAAAAGAAAACTTTAAAAAGCCTCAAGAAGCAAATTGCTTCTTGAGGCCTATTCAAATTAACTGGCTTGTTTTCTTTCGCCATTATTATTTTTGTAAATGTTAAGTCCGGCTTCGTTCAGCATCCACTCAATGTGAACACCATAGCCGCTTGTCGGATCATTGACGAAAACATGCGTAACAGCACCGATTAACTTTCCGTCTTGTATAATCGGGCTACCGCTCATCCCTTGGACAATGCCGCCTGTTTTCTTCAATAATTCTTCATCAGTTACTTTTAATACCATTCCTTTTATAGCGGGAAACTTTTGTGGCACAGAGCTGACAATTTCAATGTCAAACCTCTCCACCTTCGTGCCGTCAACAACCGTCAATATTTCTGCCGGCCCTTCCTTCACTTGATGCGATAAAGTGATTGGTATCGCTTCATCCATCAGTTCATTTTGAATATTTCCCTTTAATGATCCAAAAATTCCGAACGGACTGTTTCTTTTTATATTGCCGATCACTTCTTTATTCGGAGAGAATCGCGCCAATTTTTCTCCCGGATCGCCATTGCTGCCTTTTTCAATTGAAGTGACGGTAGATGACACAATTTGACCGTCTTTTACGATAATCGGTTTTTTTGTGTCAGCATCTGAAATAACGTGACCAAGGGCTCCATATTTTTTCGTGTCAGGATGGTAAAAAGTCATAGTACCAATACCTGCTGCGGAATCACGAATATACAGGCCCAACTTATACGAATCTTCTGCCTCATCCTTTTGTGGAGTCAGCTTCGCACGTATTGTTTTGTCTTCTCTTTGTAAAACTAAATCGAGTGATTCGTTACCTTCGCCTGCACTTTGAACAAGCTCTGAAACATCTGCCATCCTTTGGATTGATTTTCCGTTAATCTCTGTAATGATGTCTCCTACTTTAATACCTGCTTCTTCACCCGGCGAGCTTCTTCCTTGCTCCGTTGCAACAAGATGATGCCCGACAACGAGAACGCCAATCGTGTTTAATTTAACCCCGATTGATTGTCCCCCGGGAACAAGCTTAAAATCATCAATAATCTCTACATCAACTTTTTTAATCGGAAAACCGGCTATATCAAGTATTAGCTCATTTTTACCAGCAGTTTTGCCATCAATCGAGATGGCATCCTTTTTATCACTTAAAGTGATTGCCTGATCATTAGAGAGTCTTGCCGTGACCGGAAGTGACTTATCAATTTCATATGATTGACCTTCAAAAAGAATGATTTTCTTTGGAATGGTTAAAATGGATGTCAATGGCTTGAAATAACTTAAGCTAAAAACTGAAACAAGGAGAAATACACCGATAAAATGTTTTAACGTGATTTTTTTCAAACTTTTCTCTCCTCGCTTCCAACTCTCTTTTCTCTATGGCTACACTATTAATGTTGCCTTTTGCCGACTCATTTATAACAGTTAAAACAAATAAAGCCCTGTCTAAAAAGTCATAAATTGACTTTTAGACAGAGCTACTTATGCTTCTTTAATGTTCCCGGCCTGAACCAATAATTCTTCAGCATGTTTTTTCGTCAAGCTTGTGATTTCAACACCTGAAATCATTCTTGCTATTTCCTTTACCTTATCATCAAAATTAAGCGGACGGACACTTGTTTTTGTACGGCCATTCTTCGTTTCTTTTTCGATATATAAGTGTGTATCAGACATTGCTGCAACTTGAGGTAGATGGGAAATACATAGCACTTGCGAATCAACCGACACTTTATAGATCTTTTCAGCAATTGCTTGTGCAACACGACCGCTGACACCCGTATCGACCTCATCAAAAATAATGCTTGTAATGCCACTATGCTTAGAAAAAATATTTTTCAGCGCCAACATAATCCGTGACAGCTCTCCGCCTGAAGCTGTTTTTGCTAAAGGTTTCAACGGCTCTCCCGGGTTAGTGCTAATATAAAATTCAACCTCATCAAGGCCGTTCTTGGAAATATCACGATGTGACAGCACTTGATTCGGTTCAGGTTTCCGGATAAATACCACTTCAAATTTGGTTTTTTCCATATACAGTTCTTTCAGCTCTTGCAAAATTTGCGCAGTAAGAACTTTCGCCATATCTTTTCGCACGTTAGAGAGTTTGATGGCTGCTTTCAGCAGTTCCTGTTTCTTTTCAATTAACTGCTTTTCAAGCTTAGCTAAATGCGTTTCCCGATTTTGCAGCGTCTCAATTTCCTCTTCAATATCGGCATAATACGCTAATATTTCAGCAATTGTTTTGCCGTATTTACGCTTTAGATTATTCAGCTCATTCAAACGGCTCTCAATAATATTCAGCCTTTCTGAATCATATTCGAGCATTTCATAAGAATTACGAATGGATAGCGATATTTCCTCAAGCAAATAATAGCTGTTTGAAATGGATTCTGAAAGATTTCCGGCATTTTCGTCTATTGCAGCGATATCCTCCATATTGCTTTTGGCAATCGAAAGCCAATCCAGCGCTTTTTGGTCGCCTCTCAATGCCTCGTATGCGGAATGTAATCCTTCATAAATCTTCTCAAAATTATTGATACGCTTTCTTTCTTCAAAAAGCTCATCATCTTCATTTATGCGCAAGTTTGCTTTTTGGATTTCATTATATTGAAAGGTTAAAAAATCCAGTCTGTGAACCGTTTGTCTCTCATCTTGATTCAAGCGGTTATATTGTTCATGTATCAGGCAGTACTCCTCATAAACCTTTTCGTAATCCTCATACACAGATTTAATATCATCGCCGCCGAACTGATCCAATAACGGCAAATGAAAATGATAGTCCATTAGCTCTTGATGCTCATGCTGTCCATGCACATCAATTAGCGATTGTCCGATCTCCTTCAGCATTCCGGTTGTGACCATCTTGCCATTCACTCTGCATACGCTTTTGCCATTAAGTGCGATATCTCTTCTGAGAATAATTACGCCGTCTGTTACATCAATTCCCAATGTTTCCGCCTTACTGTATACAGGATGTTCATCTCCCTGTACCATGAACATTCCCTCGATTTCGGCTTTAGTTTCCCCGTGTCTTACAAATTCCGATGAGCCTCTTCCGCCGGCTAATAAATTGATTGCATCAATAATGATACTTTTACCAGCCCCGGTCTCCCCGGTAAGAACTGTTAATCCGCTTGTAAACGAGAGTGAAAGCTCTTCGATTATCGCGAAGTTTTTAATGGAAAGTTCAACTAACAATGACGATCTCCCTCACTTTATAACATATCCAGGAAACGTTGCGTAATAACTTCTGCATCCTCTGTCTGACGGCAAATAATGAGGATGGTGTCATCTCCGCAAATCGTCCCTAAAATTTCATTCCAATCTAATTTGTCAATTAATGCGCCAATCGCATGGGCATTGCCGGGCAATGTTTTCATCACTAATAAATGACTTGTAGAGTCGATGCTGACAAAGGCGTCCATCAATGCACGTTTCAGCTTTTGTAGCGGATTAAACCGTTGATCTGCAGGTAGGCTATATTTATATTTGCCATCCATTAAAGGTACTTTCACAAGATGAAGTTCTTTAATATCCCTTGAAATTGTAGCTTGTGTCACGTTATAGCCAGCTTTCTTCAATTCATCCACTAAATCATCCTGTGTTTCAATATCATTGTTGGCAATAATTTCACGAATTTTAATATGTCGTTGTCCTTTATTCATAATGCACCTCTTCGTTCATTCGTACTGTTCGAATTGAATTTTTTGACAAATAGCTTGTTTACCTTTATTTATACAGTTTTTTGCATCATTTATATATTTCAAATCATAGACTATTTTAGAAAGCTTGTACATATTTAATTAATAATTATGCATATTTATTATGTTTTTATGTATAAATCTTGCTTATGCAAACTGTTATTCGCCTAGTCCGCTACGGAATGAAGTGCAGATGTAAATAATAAAACCCCCTAAGAAAAGTTCATTTTCTTGAGGGGTTTTATCTATATCTTTACTTTTTCAGTTGTTCATGAGCTTCATTTACAACTGTTTCAGCAGTTGTTGCTAATTGGTTCTCACCTGTTTCCTTCGTTCCGCTCCAGTGAAGGTGAACTAGGAATTCAATATTGCCGTCTCCGCCTGTAATCGGAGAGAAAGTTAGATGCTGTACGTCAAAGCCGAGCGCAAGTGAAAAATCAATAATTTTGTTAATAACTTGCAAGTGGACTTTGCTGTCGCGAACAATTCCTTTTTTACCGACTTGCTCTTTTCCCGCTTCAAATTGCGGTTTAATTAACGCTGCAACATCGCTGCCTGAAACGAGCAATGTTTTTAAAACCGGCAAAATTAATGTTAAAGAAATGAAGGAAACATCTATGCTCGCAAAGTTCGGCATTTCCCCTTCCAAGTCAGCAGGCGTCACATAACGGAAGTTAGTACGTTCCATAACGACAACGCGCTCATCTTGACGAAGCTTCCAAGCCAGCTGATTGTAGCCTACGTCCAAAGCATAGGATAATTTCACGCCGTTCTGCAGTCCACAGTCGGTAAATCCGCCTGTGGACGAGCCGATATCAAGCATCACCTTATCCTTCAGGTCAAGATTAAATTCTTTAATCGCTTTTTCCAGCTTAAGCCCGCCTCTTGATACATACGGCATTACTTTGCCTTTAATAGTCAAAACCGTGTCAGACGGGATTTTCTCACCCGGTTTATCCAGTCTTTCTTCATTCGCATAAACGAGTCCTGCCATAATTGCCCGTTTTGCTTTCTCTCTAGTTTCTGCCAGTCCCTGTTCAACCAGCATTACATCAATTCGTTCTTTTTTTATTTTCATCTTTCATGCCCTTTTTTGTTTTTGCGGTGTCATGCTTACTATTTTTGTAATGACATCATCAGTTGTTAAATGTATTTCTTCAAGAAGCTTGTTCACACTGCCGTGCTCAATGAATTTGTCCGGAATACCCATACGATCAATAACTGCTGTCTGATAATTATGGTCGTGCGCGAATTCCAATACAGCACTTCCGAAACCACCTTCAAGCATCGTTTCTTCAATTGTAAGGATCGGTATTTTTTTCTGCAACAGACTGTGCAGCATATCTTCATCAAGCGGTTTGATGAAACGCGCATTGACTACTGCTACAGATATGCCTTGCTTTTCTAATGTTTTTGCTGCTTCCATCGCCATCGGTATTGTCGTGCCGAAAGTAAGGATGGCCGCATCGTTTCCGGCCTTCAGTTCTTCCCACGTACCAATTGGGATGATTTTCAACTCTTCATCCATCGGAACGCCATATCCATTGCCTCGCGGATAACGCATAGCAATTGGACCATCATTATAATGGATAGCTGTATTAACCATATGTTGCCCTTCGTTTTCGTCTTTAGGCATCATCAATACTATATTAGGGAGATTTCTTAAAAACGAAATATCAAATACGCCTTGGTGTGTTTCACCATCAGCTCCGACTAGTCCCGCTCGGTCTATTCCGATAAACACGTTCAAGTTCGGTCGGCAAATATCATGAAGAACTTGATCGTATGCTCTTTGAAGGAATGTAGAATAAATAGCCAAGAACGGTTTCATTTCTTGAGTAGCCAAGCCCGCTGCAACTGTCGCAGCATGCTGTTCTGCTATACCGACATCAAACATGCGGTCAGGGAATTCCGAGGCAAATCCTTCAAGCTTCGAGCCGACAGGCATGGCTGGTGTAATCGCCACAATTCGTTCGTCTTCCCGAGCCAGTTTTCGAACTGTTTCACTTACTAATGAACTCCAGGCCGGACCTGAGGCGGTCGTTTTCACAAAGGCTCCTGTTTCGATTTTGTACGGACCTGTACCGTGCCAATTACCAACTTTATCTTGTTCTGCAGGTTTGTAGCCCTTACCTTTTTTCGTAATGACATGCAAAAGTACCGGACCCGATGTTTTCTTCGCATAACGAATATTTTCAATTAAATCGTCAAAATTATGACCATCGATTGGACCAAGATACGTAAAGCCCATTTCTTCAAAAAACATACCTGATACAAGCAAATATTTCAGACTGTCTTTTACTCGTTCAGCCGTAGCTGCCAACTTACCGCCAACAGCAGGTATTTTCTTCAGTAAATATTCCAGCTCATCTTTTGCTTTATTATACTTACCGGCTGTACGGAGTTGAGACAGTACATTATGCAATGCACCGACATTCGGCGCAATCGACATTTCATTGTCGTTTAAGACAACCATAATATCTTTCTTCGCATGCCCGATATGATTTAGCGCTTCTAGCGCCATACCGCCGGTTAAGGCCCCGTCTCCGATAATCGGGACAATATGGCTTTTTTCTTTCTTCAAATCTCGTGCTATCGCCATTCCCATTGCAGCAGATAAGGAAGTGGAACTATGACCTGTTTCCCACACATCGTGTTCGCTCTCGCTCATTTTAGGGAATCCGCATAATCCTTTATACTGTCGCAACGTATCAAACTGACCGGCTCTGCCGGTTAAAATTTTATGGACATATGACTGATGACCAACATCCCATAAAAACTTATCTTCCGGGCTGTTCAGCTCCCGGTGAAGCGCAATCGTTAATTCAACTACTCCTAGATTCGGACCTATATGCCCTCCGGTAACAGAAAGCTTTTGAATTAGAAATTCACGAATATCCTGACTTAATGCTTCTAATTCTTGTTTATTCATATTTTTTAAAAATGAAGGGTCCTTTATTGTTAGAAGATCCAACAGGATCACTCACTTTCTACAATTTCTATCTCTACACAAATGCTGTCTTTTTTCCAAAAAGACCGTTAACACTCAGTGTGATAACGGTCACGCAATTCGTTAATTCATACTATATGGTTGTTTTTAATAGCTTATTCTAGGTCAATATACCATAAAACCTATGTAATCACAAATTAATAACTGCCAATCATTGACTGCGTTACATGTTTCTTTCCGCTACAAGTTTGGTTAAATCCATTAAATAGCTATTTTCAAACCGAATACTTTCTAATGCATGAATTGCTTGATTAATTTCTGCCGCCAACTTTTCTTTAGCCCCATTAAGCGTCAATAAAGCAGGATATGTGCTTTTATTGTTATCAACATCACTTCCAACCGGTTTTCCGATCAGTTCTTCGTTTCCTTCAACATCTAATATATCGTCGCGGATTTGAAAGGCCAGTCCCAAATGTTTCGAGAATTTACGTAAAGCATCCAGCTGATCATTGTCGGCCCCCCCTAAAATTGCCCCGGTTATAATACTGGCGGAAAGGAGTTTTCCGGTTTTATGCTCATGAATATACTCTAACTCTTCTAAACTGATAGTCTTGCCTTCTGAAGCCATATCGACTGTTTGACCGCCGATCATTCCTTCAGCTCCCGCGCATTGTGCTATTACTTGCATAATGGCAATCTGCTGTTCTGCCGTCACTTCTGTCTGATTCATTTCCGAGAGGACACCGAAGCTTAGTGTCAGCAAAGCATCACCGGCTAAAATGGCATTTGCCTCTCCAAATACAATGTGATTGGTCGGTTTTCCCCGGCGCAGACTGTCATTGTCCATTCCCGGCAAATCATCGTGAATCAACGAATACGTATGGATCATTTCAATACTGCACGCGACCGGTAAGCCGATTGATGTGTCTTTTCCTAGCGCATCAAGAACGGAAAAGACGAGCATCGGACGAATCCTTTTACCGCCGGCCTGCAGCGAGTAATCCATCGCTTCCTTTAAGACTGCAGGCGCATTAAGTTGTTCAATATATTTCTTTAATTCCTGTTCAATCAGTTCTTTATGCGTTTGTAAAAATTGGCGAAAAGACAAAGAAGACATTGACTAGTCCTCCTCTTTCACTTGAAACGGTTTTAATTCTCCGTTTTCATCCAATATTTGCACAAGCTGTTCCTGCGCAGCCGCTAACTTGCCATGGCAAATCTTTGATAAGTCCATTCCTTTTTTATAAATCGTAATCGCTTCCTCCAATGGAACATCCCCTTCTTCAAGCAATTCTACGATATGCTCCAGCTGCTCCATTGCTTCTTCAAATGTCAATTCGTTTTCTTTACTCATTTAAATGCACTCTCCTTACTTTCCTTCACTTCGCAAAGAAGTTGGCCATCCTTTAATACAACAGAAATTTCATCGCCCTTTTGCACTTGACTCCTGCTCTTGATCAATTGTTCATTGCGATCAAACGTTATGCTGTATCCTCGTTCCATAATATTTAATGGGTTGAGCAATGATAATTTGCTTACGACCGCGGAAAACTTTTGTTCATGTGTCTGAACAGAAGTGTTCATCGCTCTCGTGATTTGTTTTCTGTATCTGAGCAGCAACTCAGAATTCATATCAATGCGCGCTTTCGGATTGTGCTTATTTAAAGCATTGTATACATTTTGCAAAATATCTGTCTTTTTTGCATAAAAGCGCTGACTTTCCTTTTGAAGTCTTTCGACCGTGCGATCAAGCTGTTCAACCTTTTGCTGATACAGCTTTTCCGGATAACGGAATGCATACGATTTGTCCAGCCTTTCAAGAGCCACTGTTCGCTGCTTAACTTCATTTGTTATGAATGTCGTCATTTTAGTTGTATAGCCTGTTATTGTCTTTTTTAGCTCCAAATAATGAGGAACGGCCAATTCAGCTGCAGCCGTTGGTGTTGCAGCGCGAATATCCCCGACGAAATCTGCAATTGTCGTGTCCGTCTCGTGTCCGACTGCGGAAATGACCGGGATTTTCGAAGCAAAAATGGCTCGCGCTACTTTCTCCTCATTGAAAGCCCATAATTCTTCTATAGAACCTCCGCCGCGCCCTACAATTAAGACATCGATGTCCCCTTTGTCATTCGCGGTTTGGATTGCCTGCACGATAGAGTTCGGAGCCTGCGGACCTTGAACGAGCGCCGGAAAAAGCACTACATTTCCCATTGGATACCGTCTTTTCAGCGTCGTTATAATATCCCTTACTGCTGCTCCTGTCGGTGAAGTAATGACACCGATTTTCGAAGGATATAACGGAATAGCCTTTTTATGCTGCGGGTCAAATAATCCTTCTGCCTGCAGACGTTCCTTCATTTGCTGAAAGGCCACAAAAAGATCACCAACACCATCCGGATGCATCTCACGCACATAAACTTGATAATTCCCGCTCTGTTCAAAGACAGATAGCTCTCCTCTCGCAAGAACCTTCATGCCGTTCTCAGGCTTGAAGATGAGCCCATGGCTTTGTTTCGCAAACATAACGGCTGAAAGACGCGCCTTTTCGTCCTTTAGAGTGAAATACATATGACCGCTAGAATGCTGCTTAAAATTCGAAATTTCGCCTTTTATGTAAATATCACGCAAATTGGGATCATAGTCGAATTTTCTTTTAATGTATTTTGTTAAGGCACTGACTGTAACATACTGTTCAATGCTCATCCGCAGTACCTCCTTTAATTTTTTTTAAAACTATTGCTTTTTAAAACGGGATAAAAAAAACTGCCCTCTTGCTATTATAAACAAAAGGACAGATTTATTTAAACAATTTCAACGACTTATTTCAAAGAGAGTGTTTTACGTGCTGATTTCAGCGTATTATGCATAAGCATCGTAATTGTCATCGGGCCGACACCCTTCGGAACAGGCGTAATGTAAGAAGCAATTTCTTTCACTTCGTCAAAAGCAACGTCTCCGCATAGCTTTCCTTCTTCATCACGGTTCATGCCGACGTCGATTACGACAGCTCCCGGCTTTACATGCTCAGCAGTGATAACATTTCTTTTGCCAACAGCTACAACCAGAATATCAGCTTCTTTTGTATATTTCGCCATATCAGTTGTTTTCGAATGACAATACGTAACAGTCGCATTTTTATTCAGCAAAAGCTGACCTTGCGGCTTGCCGACGATATTACTTCGCCCGACAACTACTGCATGCTTGCCGGCAGGGTCGCAGCCGATGTGTTCAAGCATAACCATAACGCCATATGGCGTACAAGGATAATACGTATCTTGTCCAATCATCATTTTCCCGACATTAACCGGATGGAAGCCATCTACATCCTTCTCAGGGGAAATCGCCTCAATGACGGCATCCTCATCAATATGTTTTGGTAAAGGCAATTGAACTAAAATGCCATGAATTTTTTCATCATTGTTAAGCTCATCAATTTTTGCAAGCAGCTCTGCTTGTGATGCCGTTTCAGGAAGCCTAATTAAAACGGAATGCATTCCTAATTGTTGACAGGCTTTTTCTTTCATGGAAACATATGTTTTTGAAGCTTGATTATCTCCTACTAAAATAACAGCCAGACCAGGTGTTACACCTTTTTCCTTTAATTCTGCCACTTGCAGGGCGATATCTTCTCGCACTTTTTTCGCAATTTCTACCCCATCAATGATGATTGCTGCCATTCCAATCTCCCTCTCTTTGCCATTTATAATCTATATTTTATAAATGTAAGTGCAGCTTCACTTTAGAAAGTACTGCATTTACAAATTTACTTGATTGGTCGTCTCCATATGCTTTAGCAATTTCAATGCTTTCATCAATAACAACGTTCACTGGTACATCCGTGCTTTTCAACATTTCAAATGTAGCGATACGAAGGATATTGCGGTCAATATTGCCTAATCTTTCGATTGTCCAATTTTCTAAATTTGCTTTTAAAATTTCGTCGATCTGTTCAAGATTGTCTACAGCGCCAACTACAAGAAACTCTAAGTAAGCATCTTTTGGTTGATCTTCTAATACATTAAGAATCGCATCCTGCACATCCGTTTTGGCAAGATCGATTTGGAATAAGGCCTGTAGAGCCTTTTCACGGGCTGTTCTGCGTTTCATATAGTAACTCCTTTTAATCACTTTCTGTAGCTCGTCGCTTTTTCACCTAGTAAAAACTATAGCATAAACGAACATTGAAAGGTAGTATTTCGAATAATATTAAGATATTGAAAAAATTCATAGAAAATTCATCTCGATACTGATATCTATCGCTCTAATATCTTCAGTATAGCCTTGAAAGTATAGTCTATTCTATACGTTAATGCAAGTAGAAACAGCGCCTCGAAATGTCTTTCCAACCTAAAAAAGTCTAACCTTTTAGTTGCGATAAACGCAACATAAAAAGTTAGACTATTTTTAGGAAGTACATTACGCTTCTTGTGTTACCTCGTCAGCTTTCGCTGATTCAAATGTAACACCGACAACATGAATGTTCACTTCATCTGCTTCTAGAGCTGTCATGTTCATTAACGCTTGACGAATATTGTCTTGAACCTCTTGGGCAACTTTAGGAATAGAAAGACCGAATTTCACCATGCAATAGATGTCAATTTTGAAACTTTCCTCAGAAAGCTCAACCTTTACACCTTTCCCATGATTTTTTTTGCCTAGCTTTTCAACTACACCTGTAGCGAAATTACCTCTCATTTGTGCAATTCCTTCTACTTCGTTAGCAGCGATTCCTGCAATTACTTCAATAACTTCAGGCGCGATTTCTACCTTACCTAAGCTATTATTTCCTTGAGTCATTTCAAGCATATTGTTCTGCTCTGCCATAATAACACCTCCAGCTTTACTCAATCATTAAGAGCCCATTACATCATGGTTTTCCAAGAACTTCGTGTTGAATTCTCCATCAACAAAAGTCTCGTGCTGAAGCAACTTCAAGTGGAACGGAATTGTCGTATGAATGCCTTCAATTACAAATTCACTTAAAGCACGTTTCATTCGATCAATCGCTTCTTGACGTGTTTTACCGTGAGTAATGACTTTAGCAATCATACTATCATAAAATGGCGGAATTGTATAACCCGGATAAGCGGCAGAATCTACCCTTACGCCATAACCGCCCGGCGGAAGATACATTTCGATTTTCCCGGCTGAAGGCATAAAGTTCTTGCTTGGGTTTTCCGCATTGATTCGGCATTCAATAGACCAGCCGTTAAAAGTTACCTCATCTTGAGTTAAACAAAGTTTCTCTCCGTTTGCAACACGAATTTGCTCTTTGATTAAATCAACACCAGTTACCATCTCAGTAACGGGATGCTCAACTTGAATACGCGTATTCATTTCCATGAAGTAAAACTTTTTATTTCTATAATCATAAATAAATTCTACTGTGCCGGCACCTGAGTAATCAACCGCTAAAGCAGCTTTTACAGCAGCTTCTCCCATTGCAGCACGAATTTCTTCGGTAATAGCAGGAGATGGTGTTTCTTCCAGCAATTTTTGTAATCGTCTTTGAATTGTGCAATCACGTTCACCCAAGTGAATCGCGTTTCCGTGATTGTCAGCCAATACTTGAATTTCTACGTGACGGAAATCTTCAATATATTTTTCTAAATATACACCAGGGTTGCCGAATGCAGTAGCAGCTTCCTGTTGTGTGATGTTGATGCCTTTTACAAGCTCATCTTCATCTCTTGCAACACGAATTCCTTTACCGCCTCCGCCTGCTGTTGCTTTAATGATGACAGGGTAACCAATTTTATTGGCTGTTTCCTTACCATGTTCAATATCTTGGATGATGCCGTCAGATCCCGGAACAATCGGAACTCCTGCAGCTTCCATCGTATCTCTCGCAACGTCTTTCGTACCCATTTTGGAAATCGCTTCCGGAGAAGGGCCTACCCAAATGATATCGCACTCTCTACACAATTCAGCAAAGCTTGCATTTTCCGCTAAGAAGCCATAACCCGGATGGATCGCATCACAGTTTGTCTTTTTAGCAACACTTATAATATTCACAGTATTCAAATAACTATCTTTAGAAAGAATCGGTCCGATGCAATATGCCTCATCTGCAAGCTGAACATGCAACGCTTCACGGTCACCTTCAGAGTAAACCGCTACAGACTCTATACCTAATTCTTTACATGCACGGATAACACGAACAGCAATTTCTCCTCTATTTGCAATCAATAGTTTCTTTATCATCTTGTTACAGCTCCTTATTCAGCTCTTACTAAGAATAATGGTTGGCCATATTCTACAAGCTGTCCATCTTTTACAAGAATTTCGACAATTTCCCCTTTTACTTCTGCTGTAATTTCATTGAAAAGCTTCATAGCTTCAACGATACATACAACATCGTCATCAGAAACTTTTGAACCGACTTTTACATATGCTTCTGCATCCGGTGATGGAGATTGATAGAAAGTTCCTACCATAGGAGAAGTAACTTTATGAAGATTTTCATCAACTGTCTTCACTTCTTCTTTTGCAGCTGGTTCTGCTTGAACTGCCGGAGTTGCTTTCTCTGCTGCCGGAGCTGCCGGTTTAACTTCAGTAGCAGCCGTCGGAGCTGCCGGAGTCGGAATTGAAACTTGAGGAACAACTACACTTCCACCTGACTTTTTCATTTCAATTTTAGTCCCGCTTTGCTCATATACAAATTCCTGAATGCTTGAACTATCCACTAATTTAATTAATTCTCTGATTTCTTGTACTTTTAACAACGTACTGCACCCCATTCCCTATTATTAAAAAACCACTATTGATATCATAATATAATTCCTGTACTAATACAATCTTTGAATGCGATTTATCTGAAGATTTCTAAAAAAACCTAATAATCTTATCTTTTTCTGCCTTTTTATGTAAACTAATGGTTTAATTTTTCATTATATGTCATTTTTATTCCAAATATGTAAGTGCTGTTATACAATATCAATAAAATGGATTTTTGTGGAAATGAAAGTTTCGAATGGATAAAATAGAGCAAATTAAAACAGATGATCTCAACAGCAAGAATGGTTTGGTTATTAAAGCTACCTTTGTATCTGTCATCTTAGCCGCCATGGTGGATACTTTTTTACAAAAAGAATTAGCAATCATCTAATCTATAATAATCGCAGGCGGAATCAGAGTCGGAATTGTCGCACTTATGCACACAATGAAAAAAGGCACCCATTTTATTCCTCACATAGCTTCCTTCCTTGTAGCCATTGTCTTGTACATCATTATGTAAAACAGCATTTCGCCTACAGCCTTCACGCTAGTATATTTTGTCCTGGCAACGTGCGCTATGTATATGTCCCCTATCATCCTTCGTTTAGGATTTCTTTTAGGCTTGCTGATGAACTCTACGTTTATAGTTCGTTATCACGAAGAACTTAATCTTGAATTTGCTAATTTTGCAATTGTATTCTTGCTGTAACCAATCCAATACAATTACTGATATTAGAAATTCGCTTATAGATACAAGATCAATGGTCGAGAAATCCACTTCATTGTCCGAACAATTATTAGAAAAAGCCCAATTCGCTGAGACAAATGCCGTTGACGGTAACTCTTATATGACCAACCTGGAAAAAGATTTTAAAGAATTCGCTATGCAAATGGATGTTATAGCAGCGAAAATGTCTGTGCTTTTTAATGAAGTGACCGAAGCATCTGTCTATGTGAAGGATATCCAGAACATTGCCCAACAAACAAATTTGCTCGCACTAAATGCTTCCATTGAAGCTGCGAGTGTAGGGGACAATGGAAAAGGATTTGCCGTTGTCGCTGAGGAAGTACGCAAGCCCGCAGAAACATCGAGAATAACAGCAGAGCATATATCACAAAATCTTGCAGCACTTCATACCGAGACAACCGATGCAAATGAACGCATCCAATCTGCAGCAAAAATCAGCACAAAAAATACCGATATTGCCATAAAAGCTAAACAACGTTTTACCACAATCGTTGATAATGTCTCAGACTTAAAGAACCACATTACATAGTCTTATACGTTCATGACAGGTATTGAAGACTCCGCTAAAAGGGTGGACGATGCGATGGATGATTTCAGCGCAATTATTGAGCAAGCCAATGCAAAACTGCAGCAACTAGCATCGCCTACCACTCTCCAAACAACCCAAACAACTGAATACAGAAAATTAATAGCTTTAATAAAGGAAACCGATCAGTCTTTGCAAAACTTAACTAATTTGCATGAAACCCAACTTTAAATTATCACGGAATAATAGTTAAATTATAAAGAAAAACCGTTACCGGACCTTTTTCATTTTTGCATATGTCTCTTGAGTTTACTTCAATGAAAAACAGGGCATTTGACAGTCATTACAGACTGTCGAATGCCCTGTCCTTATTTTTAGTTTCAGTTACTGGATTTAGCTTGCTTGACCTCAACAGTCACATTTTCTACATCCGGGATCTCATCAAATACTAACCTGATAATATCATTCGTTTGCCCTTTCGTCAGTTCATCTGACTTAACAGTCACTTTCACTTGTTCTCCATCCGCCTGCACAAACGCTGCATCAAAATTCATATCGACTATGAAAGTTTCAAGAATTGTTTCTTTTTGATTGATTGTTCGGAGTTGCTTAATCATTTCATTGGCTTCATCTCTTTCTGCCGCTGTCAACTCTGTATTTGATAGTCTGATTGTCAGTTCCTCAATTAAACGATTTCGCTCATCTGTCACTTCCATGCGCATTGTTTCGAAAGTTTGGTCACTTCCTGTCGGTGATACCTCTTTTGTGCTACTTTTCTCACCAGTTTCCGCATCATTTTCTCCTGCATCCTGCTGTTTTTCACCATCCGCCCCCTGCTCTTCCGCTTCATTGCTCTCATTGTTTACAGTTGTCGCCATATTTGTACCTTGATTAGGGTCAAGCGTTACATAGTAGACTGATAATACAATTACTAAACTCAGCATCGTTAAAAGCCAAACCGTTTGTTTCTTTAATAACATTCCAATTCCTCCTTATTTTTTCGGCATTACTGCAACCTTATGGGTCGGTATATCCAATACACGTGTTACAGCTTCAACAATCCATTTTTTTATAGTCACGTCATCGGCTCCTTTGGCAACAACAAGAACTCCTCTTACTTCCGGCTTTTGTGTTTCCTGCACAACCGGTACCTCTTGATCGCCATTTCGAACAATGACCACTTGTTCATCATCTGATATATCTTCCACCGTGCGCTTGCCGCCTTCACGGTCAGTTTCATCCGTCACTTGCTTTTGGTTCACCCGATTCTTCTGGTAAACTTTCTTTTCAGTAGCCTCCACATTGACGACAATCGTCACATCTGAGACGCCGTTAATTGCCTCTAGAGCTTCTTTTACCGCATGCTCAAAACTTTCCTCATAATCAGCGATTGTTTTGTCAGAGCTCGTTCCTTTATTGCCGAACGTCTCTACATCTTCTGTTTTTTCCTGTTCAAACACCGGAACAGCTTCATTCGATGCGAAGTTCTGAGACTGTGATGAAAAGAAATCGCTGACCATCATAAGCATGACTCCTAATACCAGTAACGCCAACAAATAAAAGTATAAAGTCGGCTTCTTTTTTTGCGCTTTATCTGCCGGGTGTTGATCTTGCTTCCATAATTTCTTGATCCATTTGAGAAACCTATGATCCTCTTTCAAAATAAAGTGCCCTCCTTTCAACATTTCTATAGAGTGTCTCCACCCCATATACCGACAGGGTATAGATAGAAAGGTTCATTTCCCCCAACTGAAATGTTGAAGCATGCTTGGTCCAACAAAAGATTTCACGAGATAAAATTTGGTCTTGGACTTGCCGCTTCAATTCGCCGAGCCGAATTGAAAATCGACTTCAATTTGTTCTGCATCTATACCCCATTGAGTTGCCAGGAACTGTGTAATATCATCAGATTGTTCACTTTGCTCGGTTAAAGATTTTTTCGTATCAATATCTACTACGCGGACTGTTTCAATCGCATTATCATTTTCATGCTCGGCAAGTATGACTGATATGACTGCTATGTCGTCTGGAATGACAGGATTGTCAAGGGTCTTTAAGGACACTTCTATATGTTCAAAGGCATAATTATATCGATTGATCAACTCCTCTTCTCCATCCGTTTTTAATTGGACAGCCACTTCTTCTAAAATATATGCGGAAGTAACAGCTTGTATTTCTTTTTTCTTGCTGTCTATTAAAATTTCCATATTTTCACCCTGCTCATTATTGATAGACATCGCCGTTTCTACTATTTCATCGATATCCGTTGACAGCAGTTTGAAAATCGGCGAAAGCATAATCGTGATCAGCAATAATCCAATGACCATCTTGGCATATTTGCGCATCGCTGTATTCGGCAAGAGCATGTCCATAATGGTTGCAAGAATAATGAAAATGATAATATTAGTGACCCAGCCAGTCAGATAACTCATCCACTTTCACCTACCTCACCATTAAAGTAACGTTTCCGGCTGCGATTATGATTGTCATACTTAAAAAGAACATGATTGAAACAATAGCTAAGGCAGCGAATATATACATGATGCTTTTACTGATGACATCGAGGCATTGAATGACGGGACCGCCGCCAAGCGGTTGAAGTATGGCAGCTGCAAATTTGTAAATGAAGGCAATCATTAATATTTTCAGAGCCGGAAAAATCGCAATTAGCAGCAAGATAACGACGCCGGCGACTCCAACTGTATTTTTCAGTAAGACCGAAGCGCTGATTACTGTGTCTGCCGCGTCGGTGAACATTCTCCCAACAACCGGAATAAAATTGCCGGTAATGAATTTTGCCGTTCGGATCGAGACGCCATCTGCCACTGCCGAGGACGCTCCTTGCACAGAAATGACCCCTAAAAAAGCAGTCATGAAAATCCCGAGCAGACCGATGCTCCAATTCCTTAAAAGCGATGCCAGCTGCGATACTTTATAATGCTCGGTCAATGTGCTGACAATGCTTAAAACTGTTGCGATAAATAACAGCGGCAATATGACGCTGCCGATTAATAACCCGCTCGTGTTCATCAAAAACAGTAAAATCGGATGAAAAAAAGCTGCTGATACAATGCCTCCGGAAGCTACAATCAGCGCCAACAGGAGCGGCACTAAAGCTAAAAAGAAAGAAATCATTGTATCGATTGTTTCTTGGGCATAGTTGACCACAACGTAAAAACTATTGAGCGCAATTATGATTAAGACAATGAAAACAATGCTATAAGCAATCTTACTGACCGAGCTGTTCTCAAAAGCATTTTGGAGCGACTGAAGAAACATGCTGAAAATCGTCAGCAAAATTAGCATTCCGAGAAGTTTTCCGTTAGCCAGCAGTTCATGAAAAGCAAACTTCAAGAATCCTGACAGCCAGCCTTTCAGGGAAAAACTTTCATCGCCCTTGATAAAATCAATCAATGAACCCTTTTGTCCTTCAGGCAAAAATCCGCCATACTCGTCCATAATCTGATTCCAAAACTGCTTCATTTCATCCAAATTAATTCGCTCCAAGCTGCTGTCTATTAGTTCATCTGTCGTTTCATTTTCTTCTAAGTTGCTATTTACATTGTTATTCACATCTGGTGAAGCGCGGGCAAAGTCTGGTTGGAGGAATAAAATAATAAACAAAGATGACAGTAAAAGGAGATATTGCTTCATTTCTTCACCTCAATATTCGCAATTCTAGCTTGGTATCAGATTCAATATAGTTTCGATTAAAACTGTCAAAATCGGAATTGCCATTGCCAAAATGATGATCTTCCCCGCCAGCTCTATTTTTGATGCCAATGTTCCTTGTCCGGCATCCTTCGTTATTTGCGACGCAAATTCCGCCAAGTATGCAATTCCGATAATCTTCAAAATCGTCTCGACATACGCTGTATTCACACTGGATTTTTGGGCGATCAGCTGAAGCATAGATATGATGTTATAAATTTGATCAACCAGGAGAAGAAAAATGGTACAACCGACAAATATGACAAGCAAAAACGCAAAATTCGGTTTTTGCTCCTTCAGTATCGTGGCTAGGAAGGTAGCCAATAAAGCGATTCCTATGATTTTCAGAATTTCAATTGTCGTTCCCTCCCCACATTACTGGAACAAAAATACAGACTTTATTTTCGTGAATAATTGATCCAATATTTGAGCAACCATAAATAAAATATAAATAAAGCCGAACAATGTGACCCACTGGGAGTATTCCTTTTTATTAATTTGTTCGAGAAGTGTATTGATGAACGCGATTACAATCCCGACTCCTGCAATTTTAAAAATTAAACCGACTTCTATACCCATATTGGTTTCCCCCTACAGCTGGTTAAACAAGCAAAATAATTAGCAACAGACCGACTAAAACTCCTAAGCTTTTAATCATTTTTTCATACTTGCTTTGCGCGAGCAGTGCTTCATTTTCTTCTCGCTCTAGATGCGTCATCGTTAAAGCGATTTGTTTCTGTTGCTGAAAACGGTCATGCTTGCCGAGCGTTTCTCCAAACTGCTCTAAAATCTCCAAATCCTTCGTCTGTAACGCCAACATTGAACTGATACTCTTTAAACTCTCTGTCCACGCACGCTTTACGGTTGCTCCTTCCGTTTGCAGGTTCGCTGAAAACCTATTAAAGAATAGATTGACCGGTTTTGGCATTTGTTTCGATAAGCGGACCGATGCTTCTTGCAAAGGAATATGACCAAACATGATCTCAGCCTCTAATGCTTGCAGTGCTGTTTTGAAATAGCGCAATTGCTTCGGACGTTCACTTAAATGACGGGAAAATTGAAATCCTAGTATAGTACAGGCCGCAAAAATAAGAGCTGCTCCCACTATTTTGATCATCATTTCACCCCTCGTTCCAGCCGCAATGCATCACCCTTGTTATCAATCACTTTATAATGAAATCCTCTTTTGCTATCCCTGCTGAGCACAACGAAGCGTTCAAATGCCCGGTAATTCATTAGTTTCTGTATACTGGGCCGCTTCATCACATCGTCGAACGAATAGCCGTGTGTTGTAGTCATAAGCTTTATGCCTGCATGTATTGCTTCAATAACTGCCTCCGCATCTTCCATTCTGCCGATTTCATCCGCTACAATAACATCCGGGCTCATCGAACGAATAAGCATCATCATTCCTTCCGCCTTCGGACAAGCGTCCAGCACATCAATGCGGGGGCCGAATTGCAATTGTGGAACACCTTGCACACAACCGGCAATTTCCGAACGTTCATCTACAATACCGACTTTTAATGCACGCTTTATCGGATTTTCACCCCCAATAGAGACGATTCTTGCTAAGTCGCGTAATATCGTTGTTTTTCCGGATTGCGGTGGACCGATAATCATCGTATTTCTCCAATCATCGTCATATAAATATGGAATCAGGCTCTCAGCGCATCCTGTCTTCTCCCTGGCAATTCTTATGTTATATGATGAAATATGAATAATTGCTTTTACATGACCACCGTCCAAAATAACCTTTCCGGCAATCCCTACCCGGTGTCCTCCTTCGATTGTAATGTAGCCCCGTTTCAGCTCCTCCTCCATCGTGTACATTGAAAATTGGGTGATGCGGTTCAACAGTTGAGTTGCCTCTTCTTCCGTTACAATAAAAGGCAAAAATTCATATGAGCCTCCTGCCGATATTTCAATTGGTCTGCCAATTCGTATTCGAATTTCTTCAATTTTGTCTAATACACTTGGAGGCATATGTTGCAGCTGTTCAGCGATTTTTTTCGGCAAAAAAGAAAAGATTGATTGCACGGAAGCCTCCCCTCCTTTAGTGTTGATACTTATTGTCTAACCTTACACCTGCCATGCTTGGTCCTAAGCCATCCACTCTGTGAAACCAAGTGCGGGTTTCACTAAGCGGCTGTCTTAGTCCTCCCGCATGTCTCCTTTTTCATTGAAGCCAATTCAAGTGACAGACTCAAAAATGAAAAAGGACCGGTGACGGTTTTTCTCTACAATGTATGGTTGGCCTGTACACTTTATGACAAATAGTTAAAAATCAAATTTGAATGATTATTCATTCATTTTATGGTAAGATAACGGAAATAGTTGGGGGTGATGTGATTGCTATTGCGAAGATATATTGAAAGCGGAGTAAATGAAGATGTTGCTTTTATTAATGGAATCATTCAATTCCAGGCAATGAAGCTGAATGTTTATAGTTACGTCATTGATGGCATCGCAATTGATGCCGGTTCGTACTCCTTAAGAAAAGCCTTTTCATCCTTTTATGAGCAGCAGCAGATTGAGGCCCTATATTGCACCCATATTCACGAAGATCATACAGGTTGCGCGGATTGGTTTCAGCGCAAAAATATACCGATATTTATACATTCAAGCTCAATTGAAGAAGCAAATAAAGCAGGAAGTTATCCTTTATACAGGCGTCTGTTTTGGGGTAAACGAATGGCCTTTAAAGCGGGAATAGCGCCCGACACTTTCCATTCGCAAAAATATCAATGGATAAGTATTTTCACTCCGGGTCACTCTAAGGATCATTTGAGCTATTTAAATACATCGACAGGACAGTTATTTTCAGGGGATTTGTTTGTTCAAGTTAAGACGAAGGTTATTATGGACAGTGAATCTGTTCCGCAAATTATCGGTTCAATTCAAAAGGTTTTATCATATGATTTTGAAGACATTTATTGCAATCATGCCGGTTTTATTGCAAATGGCAAATTGAAGCTTCAAGAAAAGCTCGACTACTTGCTGCAAATCCAAGGAGAAGTGCAGCTGCTCCATAAAATGGGCTTCACCGTAAAAGAAATCCAGCAGCGCCTGTTTCCGCGTAAATATCCGATTACAATGGCATCCTTCGGGCAATGGGACTCCAAACATATTGTGACCTCGATATTAGCGGAGCAGAACAATAAGCGATCCGCATAAAGTAAGCCGTTGTGAAAACGGGAATGCTAAGGCCCGGTAAACAAAAAAAGCAGAAGGAATATCTTCTGCTTTTTGTAGTGACACCTTGCTCAGCGCTTAGTACAAAAGTGCATCCGCTTTGGACTTAGTATGGTGTCTCACCTTACACCTGCCATGCTCGGTCCTAAGCCACATAGCTCCTTTTTCATTGAAGTGAATACAAGTGGCGGATTCAAAAGTGAAAAAGGACCGTTGACCTTTTTTCTACACTATAGAAAAGTATATAAATTGGCAACGTGGTTGAAGATTCGACGTAGTCACCAATTTTAAGTCTATAGTATAAGTGCAACTAGACCTTTACCTGCGCCTTATCAGGCTTGCTAAAGGCAAGTTTTCTTTATTAACCGCGAGATACGTATGATCCGTCAGTTGTGTTAATTACTAATAGGTCACCTTGGTTTACGAAGAAAGGAACTTGAACAACAAGACCTGTTTCAACAGTTGCAGGTTTAGTTCCGCCTGAAGCCGTATCACCTTTAATACCTGGTTCAGTATCAGTAACTTCTAAAGTAACTGTGTTCGGAAGTTCAACACCGATTGTTTCTGTTTGGTAAGTCATGATGTAAACTTCCATGTTTTCTTTCAAGAATTTAAGCTCACGATCGATTTGAACTGCAGGCAATTCAATTTGATCGTATGTTTCCTGATCCATGAATACATGTTGGTCGCCGTTTGCATATAGATATTGCATTTTGCGGTTTTCAATGTGTGCTTTCGCTACTTTTTCACCGGCACGGAAAGTTTTTTCTTGGATAGCGCCTGTACGAAGGTTACGAAGCTTAGAACGTACGAAAGCAGCTCCTTTACCTGGTTTTACGTGTTGGAAGTCGATTACTTGCCAAATTCCGTTGTCTACTTCAATTGTTAAACCTGTTCTGAAATCATTTACAGAGATCATTTAAGTTCCTCCTAAAAATTACAATATGATGAGTTCTTTCGGTGAATGCGTCAGAGCTTCATTACCGTCATTCGTTATAATTGTATCATCTTCAATACGTACTCCACCAAGACCGGCTACGTATATACCTGGTTCACATGTTACAACCATCCCCGGCTCTAAAATGATATCACTCTTCATGGAAAGCCCTGGACCTTCATGCACTTCAAGCCCGATTCCGTGTCCTGTGGAGTGACCGAAATTAGGTCCATAGCCTTTTTCCGTTATATAATCGCGTGTCAGTGCATCTGCTTCTTTACCTGTCAAGCCCGGCTTAATGCCTGCCATTCCGCGCAGCTGTGCCTCTAATACGATATTATAAATGTTAATCAATTCATCACTTGGTTGGCCGACTGCAACTGTTCTTGTAATATCAGACACATAGCCGTTATAATATGCGCCAAAATCAAGCGTTACAAAATCGCCTGATTCAATGACCTTATCACTGGCAACGCCATGAGGCAATGCTGATCGGTGGCCAGAGGCTACTATTATATCGAAGGAAGAAGAAGTTGCTCCTTGTTTTCTCATAAAGAACTCTAATTCATTGGAAACATCCAATTCAGTTCTACCTGGGCGAATATACCCAAGAATGTGTTCAAATGCCGCGTCAGCTATCTTTGCAGCATCCTTTAATATCTTAATCTCTGAGTTAGTCTTTATCAAGCGTAATTTCTCAATGACGCCAGAAATCGGAACTAATTCTCCGTCAACTGCCTCCTTATATTGTACGTAAGTGGCATATGATAGCGTATCTTGCTCAAAACCAAGCTTAGTGATGCCTAGCTGTTTCGCAGCCGCCGCCACCTCTTCATGGATAGGTCCAGTATGTTTTACGATTTCATAATTTGGACATTGGCTTGTAGCCTGTTCAATGTAGCGGAAATCCGTAATAAATAATGCTTTTGAATTAGAAATAAGCGCTACGCCAGCTGTTCCGGTAAATCCTGTCATATATCTTCTATTAAAAGGATTCGTAATCAGCATTCCATCAATTTGCAGTTGCTCAAATGACTCTCGCAGTTTTTCGATTTTACTCACTCGAATACTCCCCCACTCTTCTTATCATTTGCTGATAGATATGTATTACATCAGTAACATTATTCTAACATACTCAGAGTTCACACATATATAAATGTTTCGCATATTCTATCTTATGACTGCGCTTTTCCCGCTTCTTGCTGTTCAACTTCTCTTTGCCTTTGCCTCTCAATTTCATCAAATGATACGCTGACTCCGACAAATACACCAAATAGAATGTACAAGCATACCGTTGTCACAACCGTATTAAAATCCAAATCCGCAAACTCCGGCATAGCGGGGAAAAACCGAGCAAAACCGAAATGCACAATCGCCCACAATACGACTCCATAAATGATGCTGACCAAAAGGTGATCTTGCTTGCGCAAAAACCAATAATAAAGATATGAAGCCACTATACCAGCAAGACCGCAAACAAAAATCCCTAAAATAATTCCGATAAATCCATCTGACCACGTAGCCCCACTCCAAGCACTGAACACAACGGTCGGCCCGATTTCCGTAAAGTTAAAATAGTGGGATAGTTGACCTAGTGTACTCCAAAACAAACCTCCGATAAAACCGATTAACACTACGTTCTTTGCTTGTGATATAGGTTTCTCTTGTTTTTCTTGTCTATTATTTTGTTGATTTTGACTATTCGCCATTGTTTTTTCACCTCCAATCTAGTATGTCCTTAATTGACAAAAAGCTTTCTTCCCATTGAAAATCCCTCAGCTTTTTTAAAGTTTCCGTACTCCTTCCTCGTTGATATTATTGTGAATAAAGGATATAGTTAACATATAATGTTCACAAAATTTTTTTGAAATTTTCAGCATAGGTTGGTGAAAGAATGTCTCAAGAAAAACCGGTATACGGTGGTCAAGCCGTTGTTGAAGGTGTTATGTTCGGCGGAAAAAAACACACCGTAACCGCAATCAGAAGAAAAGATGGCTCTATTGATTATTATCATGTGCCAAGAAAACCACATCCTCTCTTGACATCCATAAAAAAAATTCCATTTCTTCGCGGAATTGCTGCCATTATAGATGCCAGCGCAAATGGATCAAAACACTTAAACTTCTCTACTGAAAGATACGATCTCGATCCTTCAGATGACGCTCAGCTTGAAGAAGAAAAGCCGACTTCAACTTTTGGTATCGTATTAAGCGTTGCCGCAATCGGTGTACTTTCTTTTCTTTTCAGCAAATTTATCTTTACATTAGTCCCAGTATTTTTGGCTAACTTAACAAAACCTGTCTTCTCATCAGATCTCGGACAAATTTTTATTGAATCCGTATTTAAATTATTGTTGTTGCTTCTATATATTTACTTTGTCTCTATGACGCCGATTATAAAACGGGTTTTCCAATATCACGGCGCAGAGCATAAAGTAATCAACGCCTACGAAAACAATAAAGAACTGACAGTAGAAAATGTACAAGCTCAATCACGCCTCCACTATCGATGCGGAAGCAGCTTTATTCTATTTACAGTCATTGTCGGTTTCTTCGTCTACATGCTTGTACCGACTGATCCGCTATGGGCACGTGTATTAAACAGATTGGCATTGATACCGGTTGTCCTTGGCATTTCATTCGAAGTTCTGCAACTGACGAACAAAGTCCGCAATATACCTGTACTCCGCTTCTTAGGTTATCCAGGTCTTTGGCTGCAGCTGTTAACAACAAAAGAGCCAAAAGATGACCAAGTTGAAGTAGCAATTTTATCATTTAAACGGTTATTGGAATTAGAGAACGGACAAGATCCAAAAAGAAATGAGAAAAGTGGTTTAGAGAAAGAAAGTATAGTGTAAAATATAAATATATGTATATTTTTTAAATATTTGAGCGAAAGTCAATTAACATATCAATTATAGTCTCCCAAGTTATATTAAGAGGAGGTGGCCAAGTTGAATCGTTCCATGTTTATTGTAGCTCTATCTGTCATCGGATTAGCTGTAATCGGTCTTGGAAGCAGGCTTATTACAGATCCATCAGGATTACTGACCAGTATTCTTATTTTTGCGGCAATCGGGGTAGTGATTTGGCTGATTTTCACAAAAGCTTCAGCTCCTTCTAACCAAAGCAAATACAAAAAGGCCGTGAAACAGTCCAAGAAATATCATGAAAGCAAATTCACAAACAAAGCAACAAACAAAGCGAAACCTGCTGCTAGAAGCGGTAGAGTAATGGACTATTCAATCGGCCGTTCACGCACCCAAACTAACAAAACATCAAGCCGACGTAAAAAATCAGATGTACATTTAACGGTAATTGAAGGTAAGAAGGGCAAGAAGAAAAATCAGGCATAATAAGTGCTTGATTTTTTCTTTTTGCCCTTCAATATGTCCACTTTCTTAAAAATTGATTTGCATATTCTTTTCCTAGCGAAATCAGCTCATTTTTTTGTTCTCCGGTAATATCGAATTCTGAGCTTGAGACCCTTGTAATCGGTATAAAAATGATATTCTTTGCATGTTTCCTTGATATATAGCGATTATCATGAGCTTCCTTCATCGTTGAAAACAATGCAGAAAACATCTCCAGCGCGTTTTGTATTCGTTTTGGAGGCTTATGTCCGCTTTCTCCCGTCAAAGTAATGCCGATAACCGGGCGCACCTTTTTAATGTTTTCCCCGTCGAACAGCCATAACGGAAAATTACTTAAAACACCACCGTCCACTATATATGAAGTTTTTTTATTACATCTTAATTTGACCGGTTCAAAGAAGAAAGGAATGCTGCAGCTCATCCTCACCGCTTTCGCTATCGAGAAGGTAGCGATATCACATTGATATTTCGGCAAGTCATCCGGCAACACAACAATTTCCCCATTGCTGATATCCGATACGACTATCCGCAATGAATCTTTCGGTATGTCCGAAAACGTCACAATCCCTTTCGCTGCTAATTTCTCTGCGAGCCATAACTGCAATTGATCTCCTTTATAAAGGCCTAATTTCTTATACAATAACAGCCATTTTACGATAGGGAGATTGGCGCCAAAGCGTTCGTCCATAAATTTCTCAATATCGATGTCCATCAGCAGCTGCTCAATTTCTTTGCTCGTATAGCCGGCTATAAGCAAAGCCGCAATTATCGAACCGGCGCTCGTTCCGGCTAATCGCTTAAACGTATATCCTTTTTCCTCAAGTACTTGACAGGCGCCAATAAGCGAATAGCCTTTTATTCCGCCACCGGAAAAAACCGCATCTATGTTCATCTATACTCACTCCCGCTTACCCATATACTACATGTGTAAGCAGGGAGTTTGGCTATTGTTCTTACATTTTAAAACTTAAGTGAAATATTGGATATTGGCGTGAGGGAAGAATTGATGAATATAGTCAGAAATTGTTTCTTCAAGATCTTTTGCTTCATCCGTCGGGTAAACATATTTTCCTATTCCGTATTTTCCCCATTTGTATTTACGCTTCGTTTCATCCAAATCGAGCTTCGTTTTCGGATAATGCTTCTCAATCATCTTTTTGGCCGGTTTCGTGAATCGATGCTGGATTAATTCAAAGGTCAAGTCAGGGATATAGACATCCTTTAAAGATTGAGCCAGTCTTTCAAATAATTCGAAGTATCCTCCTTGCCAGTCTTCGTGCATATAAATAGGGGCAACGATGAATCCAAGCGGATAACCGGCATTCGCTACCTTTTTCGCTGCTTCAAGCCGTTCATCAAAACTGGATGTGCCGGGCTCAAAGTTCTTTATGACATAGCGGGAATTAATGCTAAAGCGAAACCGGGTTTTCCCATTATGCTTGGCATCTAATAAGTGATCGACATAGTGAAACTTTGTCACGAAACGAAGCCGTCCATATTCGGTCGTACCGATGAATTCAATTGCTTTTTTTAAAGAATGTGTCAAATGGTCAATACCGACAATGTCCGACGTACAAGCTGCTTCAAAACGGGTGATTTCCGGCTTCCTTTCATCGATATATTTTTGCGCTTGTTCAAAAATCTCATCAAGGTTAACATATGTGCGTATATACGGTTTACTGCCGAGTGTAGTCTGCAAATAACAATAGTGGCAATGCCCCATGCAGCCGGTCGCTAACGGAATCGCATATTCCGCTGAGGGCTTCGATGTATCGAACTTCAACGTACGACGGATACCGACAACAAGGGTAGATTTTGCCACGCGATACTTCTGCAATTCTGTATCACCCGGCAAATCGCGAATTTGGTTATGCGAGGTCGTCTCTCTAATCTCGACTCCCATTCTTTCAAATTTCTCTTTCAATTCCTTTCCAAGCGGATATTCCAACGCTTTTGGCTCAATATAAACAAGCTGTGGAACAAACGGTTTCAACATCATCACTCCTATGCGTTCATACGTTGACTTATTGTCTCCGTGCAAATAAGCATAAATGCATGAAACGCCTAGGGAATATGTGGGTTAAAGTAACTCCTCTTTCACACAAAAAAGACCTTTAAAAAACGCCAAATGACGCTTTCCAAAGATCCTTTGCTGCTTTTAAATTATAGTCCGCATTTCAACTGAGCGCCGCAGTTTGTACATGTGTTGCATCCGCCCAATTCCTGCACTTCGCCTTTACGGCATACAGGACAAGTGTTTCCAACTTCTGATCCAATCGTTACTTTCGTCGAACGAAGCTCATTGATTGTATCAACAAGTACTACTTTCTTTTTCTCTTCTTCCTCTAAATGCAGTGATTGCTGCTCAAAGTGATTCTCTTCCGCTTTCAGCGTTAACACTTGCGAGTCGCGGCTACCGTCTACGTATACCGTTCCGCCCTTCGCACCACCTCTGTACAGGCGCTCATATACTTTCTCGACCTGCTCAACCGTGTATCCTCTTGGAGCATTAACTGTCTTGGAAATCGAGCTGTCAATCCATTTTTGTATGATGCATTGCACATCCGCATGTGCTTCAGGGGAAAGTTCCATCGCTGAAACAAACCAGCTCGGAAGCTGCTCAGGATCTGCTTCCGGATGACGATCCAAATACTCCTGCACGATGTCTGCTTTCACTTCTATAAATTTACCAAGACGGCCACTGCGATAGTACGTAAATGAGAAGTATGGCTCAAGTCCTGTAGAGACACCAACCATTGTTCCTGTACTGCCTGTAGGAGCAACAGTCAATAAATGTGAGTTTCGAATACCTGATTCGACAATGCTTTGACGGATATCTTCCGGCATTTTCTTCATAAATCCGGATTGGATAAATTGTTCGCGCAAGTCCTTTGTCTCTTCAAGCGTTTTGCCTTCCAGGAACGGAAAGCTGCCTTTTTCTTTCGCAAGCTCGACTGAAGTCCGGTAGGCTGTCACAGCAATTGTCTCGAATACTTGTTCTACAAGTAGGTTGCCTTCCGGAGAACCGTATTCCGATTCGCAATATATAAGTAGATCATGCAAGCCCATAACTCCAAGACCGACCCGGCGTTCACCAAGCGCCTGCTTTTTATTTTCCTCAAGGAAGTAAGGTGTCGCATCAATTACGTTATCCTGCATTCTGACGCCGACTTCGACTGTTCGTCTTAATTTGTCGAAATCAACTGTCTTTGTTCCCTTATTGGCCATTTCAGCAAGGTTGACCGCTGCTAAGTTACAAACAGAATATGGCGCGAGCGGCTGTTCGCCGCAAGGATTTGTTGCTACAACCTGCTGTCCGTACGCTTTAGCATTTGTCATTTCATTGGCGTTATCAATGAAGAAAATACCCGGCTCTGCAGAATATGTGGCGCAAATGTTGATTAAATTCCAAAGCTCTTTCGCTTTGATTGTACGATAAGTGCGGATTTTATAGCCCATCTTCTCCCATTCACGCACATCTCCAACTTCATGCCACTTCTGATTGTAAGCTTCCATATCTTCAGCGCTGTAGCTCTCAATATCTGGGAATCTAAGCTCATAATCTTCGTCATTCTCAACAGCATCCATAAATTCTTTCGTTAAGCAGACAGAAATGTTTGCTCCAGTCAAAAAGTCGGGATTATGGACACTGTAATTCCCTCCAGCCTGCAGCTTCAATTCTGCTTCTCGCAACACTTTTTCACTGAATCCGCCTGTACCAGGAATCATCTTATAATTTAAGATGCCTTGATACATATCTCTTTCATTCTCAGTAAGCGGTGTGAAATTCAGCTTTTCACTTGCATACTTCTTAATATATTCGTCGCTCGTATTCTCCATTAAATAGCGAAGGATACGCGGGTTTTGCATTTTAGAAATAATGAATTCAACAATGTCAGGATGCCAATCAGCAAGCATGATCATTTGTGCGCCTCTTCGGCTGCCGCCCTGCTCGACTAAGTGCGTCAGCTTCGCAATATCATCCAACCATGATACTGAACCGGATGATTTCCCGTTTACCCCTCTAGCAAGCGTATTGCGGGGGCGTAAAGTTGAACCATTCGTTCCGACACCACCGCCGCGGCTCATAATTTCCATCACTTGTTTACGGTGCTCGGAAATTCCTTCACGTGAATCTTGTACGAACGGCATGACATAACAGTTAAAATATGTGACGTCTGTATTGGAGCCGGCTCCATATAATACCCTTCCTGCCGGAACAAAATTCAAGCTCGCCAATTCATGATAAAACTTCTCAAACCATTCTTGACGTTTTTCTTCTGTTTGCTCAACCGATGCCATCCCTGTGGCATTTCGTTTCGCAATTTGTTCATAAAAGATTTCTAAAGGCTTTTCAATGACATCTAGTGAACGGACTACTAAACCGCTCTCTGTTTCCTCTGGATGATCAAGTGCCGAGCGAAATTCTTCTTCGACAAGCACAGTCGCCTTTTTATTCTCCCAGTCAATTGCTGTAATATATCCTAAGCCGCGAGCCGGGAACTTCGGATCTTCTTTTATTGTTAAAACGACAAAATCTCCCTCTGATAATGTCAGCTTTGCTGTATCTTTAAAAGCATAACGGTCAATCATGACAAGTCGTGAAACTCCCTTATGCGTCAGCTTCATGTCCGGTGTGATCGGATGAACTTGAGGAAAGAGCGCAATGTCTTTATTCAACCTCTCAATCGTATTAGCCATTAATTGTTTTTGTGCAACAGCCATTGCTACATCTCCTTTATTTGTACTCCATGTCGATCATTTATCAAGTAATATTAATTTAACACAGCTATAAATCAAATACAATATATAGTCGGAATCTAAAATGCGAACCACTACATATTGTGTTATTTTTTATATTTATTATTTTTTGTCAAGTACAGGAAAATGCAAGAAATGACGAAAAAACAAGAAAAAGGCGTTTTTATCCGTCATTTCAGTGATTTCCATATTAATTTCAGACTTGATTTATTCGAAGCTTCAATTAGAATTTCCTTTCTTCTTTGATACAATTCCCTACATCATTTTCTTATTTATTTCTGCATTAAGGATAGCAAAACTATGAATTACAAACAAAGAAAAGGATTATGAACAAGCTTTTATGAAATTCCTTTGAAATATTATATAGGCGATATTATAATGTAATAAGTGATTGTATTGTTTTTAGTTTGAGAGGAGTTTTAACTTTGCTAATTTCTGTAATTGTAATACTGGCAGCAATCATCCTGTATTCCGTTTATACATGGTGGCAGCAAAAAAGAATTGTGAAGACGCTATCACAAGAACAATTCATTGAAGGATATCGCAAAGCGCAACTCATCGATGTTCGCGAGCCTAATGAGTTCGAAGCGGGTCATATTCTTGGAGCCAGAAACATTCCTATGTCTCAGCTTAAAAATCGCCTGAAGGAGATTCGTCCTGATAAGCCTGTTTATTTGTATTGCCAAAGCGGTATGCGCAGTGGACGCGCTGCCCAAATGCTGTACAAAAAAGGCTACAGAGATCTTTATCAATTAGATAAAGGCTTTAAGCAATGGACTGGCAAAATCAAGAAAAAATAATAATTAAAATAAAGACTAACGCAATTTCGCTGCGTTAGTCTTTTATATTTAAAGATTTATACAGTGCCTACCGGGGCGCTTTCTCTTTTGTATCGTAAAACCGGTTTTCTTGCCGCTAACGTTTCATCAAGTCGCTTAATGACGGTTGTGTGCGGAGCTTCCTGTACGATTTCCGGCGTTTCCTCCGCCTCTTTCGCAATTTGGATAAGTGTGTCGATAAAGCCGTCCAATGTTTCCTTGCTTTCTGTTTCTGTCGGCTCAATCATCATGCCTTCCTCTACGTTAAGCGGGAAGTAAATTGTTGGCGGATGATAGCCGAAATCCAATAATCTTTTGGCGATATCTAATGTACGGACGCCCAATTTCTTTTGTCTGCGTCCGCTTAGAACGAATTCATGTTTGCAATGACGGTCATACGGCAGGTCATAGTATGGAGCCAGCTTGCGCATCATATAATTTGCATTCAATACCGCATACTCTGTCACAGCTTTCAAGCCGTCAGGACCCATTGAACGGATATACGTATAGGCACGTACGTTGATGCCAAAGTTTCCGTAAAAAGGTTTCACCCGGCCAATTGTTAATGGGCGATTATAATCAAGCTTAATTTTGTCTTCTTCCTTCACGATGACCGGAGATGGAAGGAATGGAATCAAATCAGATTTTACACCAACAGGTCCTGAACCGGGACCGCCGCCTCCGTGAGGTCCAGTAAATGTTTTATGAAGATTTAAGTGAACGACGTCAAATCCCATATCCCCAGGTCGCGCTTTTGATAAAACGGCATTTAAATTTGCTCCATCATAGTAAAGCTTTCCGCCTGCATTATGAATAATTTCGGCCATTTCTAAAATTTGCTCTTCAAACAGACCTAATGTATTCGGATTAGTCAGCATCAATGCTGCTGTATCATCACCCACTACCCGTCTTAAATCTTCAAGGTCAACTAAACCTTGCTCATTTGATTTAACCGTAATTGTTTCCAATCCAGCAACTGTTGCAGAAGCCGGATTTGTTCCATGCGCTGAATCGGGAACGATAACTTTAGTACGACCGAAGTCACCATTATTTTCATGATAGGCACGAATCATCATTAATCCGGTCCATTCGCCATGAGCACCGGCAGCCGGCTGCAACGTCACTTCATCCATACCGGTAATCTCCTTCAATGATTCTTGCAAATCAAATAAAAGCTCCAATGCCCCTTGAACTGTGCTTTCATCCTGCAAAGGGTGGATGTTTGCGAAACCGTTGAAACGGGCAACATTTTCGTTAATTTTCGGATTATATTTCATTGTGCAAGAGCCAAGCGGATAAAATCCGGAGTCAACGCCATGGTTTCTTTTCGAAAGCGCTGTGTAATGTCTCATAATATCCAGTTCAGACGCTTCCGGCAATTGTGCCTCTGTTTGGCGAATATAAGCAGAAGGAATCAGCTCTTCAATTTGGACTTGTTCCACGTCCATTTCCGGCAAACTGTATCCGATTCGTCCTTCTGTACTGCTTTCAAAGATTAAAGGTTGATTTTGCTTATTCATGGCGATCCCCCAATTCTTGTGCAAATGCATCAATTTCCTCTTTTGTTCGTAGTTCTGTTACGGCCACCAGCATATGATTTTTCAATTCAGGATAAGTCAAACCTAAGTGATAGCCTCCGATTATCCCTTTTTTCAATAATGCCGCATTGCACATTTCATAGGAATCCGGCAGCTTAATGACAAATTCATTGAAAGAAGGACCCTCATAAACGATTTCAATTCCTTTTGCTTGAAGCGCTTTTTTTGCATAATGCGCTTTTTGAATATTTTGAGCTGCCATTTCACGGACGCCCTTTTTCCCTAAAGCTGTCATAGCAACAGACGCTGCCAAGGCGTTTAATGCTTGGTTAGAACAGATGTTAGAAGTCGCTTTGTCACGGCGGATATGCTGCTCACGGGCTTGCAATGTCAAAACGAAGCCGCGCTTTCCGTCTTCATCGACTGTTTCACCGACTAAACGGCCCGGCACTTTACGCATAAGCTTTTGATTGACAGCGAAGTACCCGCAATGAGGACCGCCAAATGCTGCTGGAATACCGAATGGCTGTGCATCTCCAGCAACGATATCTGCCCCGAATTCTCCCGGTGGTGTCAACACGCCTAACGCTAATGGATTGCTAGATACAATAAACATAGCTTTATTTTGATGAACAATTTTCTCAATCTCATCCAGTTCTTCTATTCTGCCAAAAAAGTTTGGATATTGAACGATGACACCAGCTACTTCATCACTCATGTGCCCCTTCAATACATCAAGATTTGTCAAGCCGTCCGTTTGCGGGATTTCAATGACTTCAATATATTGACCTTTCGCATATGACTTTACAACGTCACGATACTCCGGATGCACTGCAGCAGAAATCAAGATTTTTTTACGTCGAGTCGAACCGCAAGCCAAAGTTGCTGCTTCCCCAAGAGCTGTCCCTCCATCATACATAGAAGAGTTCGCTACATCCAGTCCTGTCAATTCGCAGATCATCGTTTGGAATTCGAAAATCGCCTGCAGCTCACCTTGGGAAATTTCCGGCTGATACGGCGTGTACGCTGTATAAAATTCCGAGCGGGAAAGTACGTGATCAACGATGACCGGCACATAGTGATCGTATACACCTGCTCCTAAAAAAGATGTATAAGTCTTAGAATCTTTATTTTTAGCAGCGAGCTGGCTCAATTCTTTTAAAAGAGCCGATTCTGATTTTGCAGGTTTAATATTATACTCACCTTTAAAACGAACACTTTCAGGAATATCTTCAAATAATTCATCGATGCTAGAGACACCGATCGCTTCCAGCATTTCCTTTTGATCACTTTCTGTCATTGGCAAATAACGATGCTTTATCATAACGTAAGTCTTCCCCCTATTGTTTTCTCGGTCTCTTATAAAAAGGTGTCGGAACAATTTTCGCCTGCAGTTTTTTACCGCGAATTTCTACCGTAACGACTTCATCAAGCGCCGCATATTCCGATTGGATTAGCGCATATCCGACATTTTTCTTTAACGTAGGCGATTGAGTGCCTGTCGTGACTTCCCCGATTAATTCATCGTTGATGTATACCGGATAACCATGGCGCGGAATTCCGCGATCAATCATCTCAATACCGATCAGCTTTCTCGGTGCCCCTTCTGTTTTCTGCTGTTTCAGCACTTCCTTACCATTGAAATCGGCTTCTTTGTCACACTTCACAGCAAAGCCGATGCCTGCTTCAATTGGTGTAATCGTTGCTGACAGCTCTTGCCCGTATAACGGAAGCCCCGCTTCAAATCGAAGCGTATCCCTCGCTCCCAGTCCGATTGGTTTTACTAAATCACTTTTTAAAATTTCTTGCCAAATTAATGCCGCATTTTCTGCAGGACAATATATTTCAAATCCATCTTCGCCTGTATATCCAGTTCTTGAAACGAGCGTATTGATGCCGCACACTTTCACACCGTCTATAAAGCTGAAAAATTTAATTTCTTTTAAATCTGTATTTTCAGTTAATTTTTGCAAAACTTCTTCCGCTAAAGGTCCCTGCAATGCAAGCTGCGCGATTTCCGCTGAGATGTTTTGCAATGAAACCTCATAGTCTCCTGCAAATTTCATCAGCCACTCAAAATCTTTATCCACATTTGCCGCATTGACGACAAGCAAGTAATCTTCTTCTGCCTTTTTGTAGATGATAATGTCATCCACCGTTCCGCCGTCTTCATAGCAAATTGCCGCATATTGTGCCTTGCTGCTTGCCAACTTGCTGACATCATTCGTAACTGTTCTTTGCAAAAAAGCTAACGCTTCTTTTCCCTTAACCGTAATTTCCCCCATATGAGAAACGTCAAACAACCCTGCTTTTGTGCGAACCGCTTCATGCTCTTCTTTAATTCCAGAGAACTGAACCGGAAGCTCCCATCCGCCAAAATCGATTGTTTTCGCACCGTATTGGCCGTAAACATCAAACAAAGGCGTTCTCTTTAATTGTGTCATTTCTTTCAATCCCCCCGCAAATATGATAAGAATGCACAAAAAAGGACAGAAAAGCCCCTTTTTTGTTAAATGAGCTTACTCTGTCCTGTTACCTGAGATTTTACTTTGCAAAAGCAAAGCTGTCCCCTTTGGTGGTTCAATGAACTCTCTCCAGAGGCGCGTCCAGCAGAAGTCCTTTTACCTGAGAGATTCACTAATGTTTGCTCCTTCGGCGCTGTAATTTAATACAGTCTCTCCCTCTGCCTTCAACCGCTAATATAAATTTATAAAATGGCTATACTACAAAAAAACAAGGAATACGGCTTTCATTCACATTGCACTAAATAATGTCAGTATGTAATCAATGTTAAAAGCTATTTTCATCCTAACATTAAATATTGAATATTTGCAATAATTATCTATCGTTTATTCTCTCAAAATACTTATATTCTATTCGAAAACATTCGAAAACGTTCGACTTTTAGCCTTACATACTTATAATTTCGCCATTAAAGGAGTGATAAATATGAAAATCAAAGTAAATTATGATTCATCTTGGGAAAATGGTTTGTTGCAGAGATTAGAAGATGACGGCCCTTGGTCGAGCCAGGAGCTATACAATCTTGCTTTCCAGGCAGAGCAACATCTACAGGTTCCAAGCTTTGAAGGTCTTCTCGCTCCAAATCATCTTCTCCATTTAAAACCGCTGCCTCATCAGCTTGAAGTCGCTAAACAGGTTGTGGAAAATATGAACGGAAAAGCCATTTTAGCGGATGAAGTCGGCCTTGGAAAAACGATTGAAGCCGGTCTTATATTAAAAGAATATATGATTCGCGGTCTTGTGAAAAAGGTGTTGATTTTAGTGCCAGCCTCTCTCGTTTCACAATGGGCTTATGAACTAAACAGCAAATTTTTCATTCCGGCGGTAGTCCAAAGAAAAAGCTATGTTTGGGAATCGTGCGATGTCATTGTTTCTTCGATTGACACAGCGAAGCGGTCTCCTCATCGAGAAATTATATTTGAACAAGATTATGATTTTATTATTGTCGATGAAGCACATAAATTAAAAAACAGAAACACGAAAAACTACGAATTTGTCCAAAGCTTAAAAAAGAAATTTTGTTTGTTGCTGACAGCGACGCCAATTCAAAATAAAGTCGATGAAATCTTCCATCTGGTGTCGTTATTGAAGCCAGGTCATCTAGGAAACGCTACTATTTTCAGCAAAAAACATAAAGGAAAAGGAAGACAAATTTTAGAGGACGAAAAACTAAAGGAACTCGTCAATGCAGTGATGATCCGCAACCGCCGAAGCGAGACCGGTATTGAATGGACTAAAAGAAAAGTCGAATCTGTCATTATTCAGTTTTCCGAAGAAGAAGCCGCTTTATATAAAACAGTCAGCAACTGTCCGCTATCAGAAAATGCAGCGAGTGGTTTTTCTAAACTCACCTTGCAGCGGGAAGCCTGCAGCAGCCGTGAAGCTGTTTTTTACACATTACAAAATATGATGAAAAAACATGAAAATCCAAGCCCATTATTTGTACAATCCATTAAAGAAATTGAAGAAAAAATTAATGCCGTAAAATCAAATTCCAAGGCAGAAAAAGCATTAGAAATCATCAGGAAAGAAAATGATAAAGTCATCATTTTTACAGAGTACCGTGCAACACAATTATATTTGCAATGGTTTTTAAAGCAGCACGGCATCACATCTGTCCCTTTCCGTGGCGGGTTTAAGCGCGGGAAAAAAGATTGGATGAGAGAGCTTTTTCAAAATCATGCTCAAGTGCTGATAGCAACGGAAGCTGGAGGAGAAGGAATCAATCTCCAGTTTTGCAATACGATTATTAATTTTGACCTACCTTGGAATCCGATGAGACTCGAACAACGAATCGGACGAGTTCATCGTCTCGGTCAGGAAAAAGACGTCAATATATATAACTTCGCTACTGAAGGGACGGTTGAGGAACATATATTACGATTATTATATGAAAAAATACAGTTGTTTGAGAAAGTTGTCGGAGAGCTTGATGAAATTTTAACAAAACTTGATTTCGGCGAGTTTGAAGAATATTTAGAGGATATTGTCAGCAGTTCGAAATCAGAAGGAGAAATGAAAATCAAAATGGAGAACTTATCCTCGATCATTTCATTAGCTAAGCAGCTGAAGGAGCGTGAACACCATGCAGCAACATGATATTCGTCGCTTTTTATCAGCATACTTTCGAGCAAATGGAGCTGAATTAGTTGCTGACCACGAATCGTATATGACGGTCCAGCTGACAATTGACCTTGATAAGGAGCTCATGAACCGGCCATTTTATTGGCATTACCTTGAAAAAACAGGTGGGCAGCCGAATCCCGCTGTCATGACTTTTATTTTTGACCCGGCTAAAGCACCCGAAGATATAAAAGGCGAGCTTATCCATTTCGGCTCACCGAAGCTGCACCAAATCTTCCAATCAACGAAAAGAATGGCCAACTATATTCGGCTTTATGAAAATCGGCAAAATGAAACTGACATGCAACAGCCTCTTCACCCATGGCTGGCAGCAAATTTTAAAGTATCATTTATTTGTGACCGTAAAAAAGATTATTTATTCTCATTAGGATTGCACTTGCTTTCCGGAAATATCGTCGAGAACTTTCATGAAAAGACTACAAGTTTATCTCTGACACCAAAAATCCCGGACTTTTCTTTCACCCTCTCTCCAATCATCATGCCCAAAAGCGGCATTAGCCGATTAGAGCGCTATGTGCTATTGAAGCTTGAGGAGGAAGATCACCAATGGGCCGAAAGAGCATTGTCCAAATGGGAAAGTGACTTGAAGCTGTTGGAGCACTTCTACAGTGACGAGGAAAAAGGAGAAAGCTATGAGAATGAAAGAATCGCTTTGCAACAACAATATGAACCGAACATTAACATATCGATAATTAACGGAGGCATGTTTTATTTGAAAAGTCATGGATTGTAAAAAAAAACGGAAGCCAAATGTGTACCGAACACATCCGCTTCCGTTTTTTGTTATCTTTTTCTCTTAAAAACCATCAATAGCGCAAACGGAATTAATCCGAACCATTTGCTTGTATAAACCGGCTTTACTTGTTTGTTTCTTGCTTGCTTCTTTTTCTTCCGTTTTTCCTTTGGCTGATCTACATATGTGACAAATTCCTGCGTTAAAAATTTAATATAATCATTTGTTTTCATCTAATCACCACAATCAGTATTGCCAGCTATCACCCTTTTCATTCATGCTCTTTATATTTCCGACCATTTCATTACTTTATTTTTTGAAAGATGATAAATAAAATGCGCTCTCCCCATTCCATCAAACTTATCCGAAGCATAAAGTGATACTTTCACTTGCTCTTCATCAATCAGCTCGATATTGTATACAACATTGCCCTTTTCATATATTAATATCCCCGCATTCTCGCTTTCCTCCTGTTGCAGTATTGTTACCGTATCTACTTTAGCTAAAAATAACAAGTGGTCGATTGTATATATGCTTTCTGATTTATCTGCAAAGCTTTTTTCCGTCACGAACAAATTTATGCTGTTCACAATAACAACAAGAAGAAAAGATAATATGATGAGAGTTGAGAAAAAGATATATCCTTGCTCATTTCTCATAAGCCACCTGCTTCACTCATAGTCACATAGCAAATTAGCAATATATTGTTTCCCGCTTAAATCTGCTACAGTTAATTTGATAAAATCCCCTTGTCTCTCTACCTTAAAACTTTTGACATTATGTAACAAGATTACATGACCTGTGCCAAAAGCTTGCCGTCTTAAAATGTTGTTATATCGAGAAACTGTATATTGCGTCCCCTCTTTAATATAGTCCAGCTTATCCCCCTTTGCAGAAGCTGTATCAGCCATTCTGATTTCTTTTTTCAAACTATGCATAAACAGCTCCCATTCTAGAGGGTTCATTTCATCAGCGCCTGCCTTTAGAGGCTGTACAACTAGCATAGTCTGCAAGAACAAATGAGCGACAATCAGCATGATTGTTAATGAAAAGAGCATTTCAATCAGTGTGAATCCGCTCTCCCGCTTTAATAACATCACAAAATTCCACTTGTTCCCTCTGACTGTTTTCATACGTTACACATCCTCTCATCAAGGCCGTATCTGTCCTCATCGGCTGAATGACCGTATAGAAGCGCCCATTGCTCCCAGGGTCCTCAATCTCTGTTTCAAAATATCCGGAATCATAATAAGACTGCAAATTCTCATATAGTATTTGCTGTGCCTTTAAGGACTTGCGCACATCCATCCGGTCATGCTCAATTTTCCACCAGACCGGCAAGAGGAAGAAACTGATAAAAAGCATAGTACCTAATCCCGCTAAAGCATCCATTAATGCGTAACCTTTATTGTTCATGATACGTGTGCCTTCCTTCTCCTAAATAAATCTTGAATGCATACGTATAATGTTCTGTCTTAAAAATCCAAGTACCGCTATCTGAAAATATGCCACTTGCATAAGCAGTGACAGAGGAATCCATCGTGCTGTTTCCTCGCATAAATGAAACTCCTTCGGGAAATTCTCTCGTAAAAACACGTTTTGTGTATTTAGAAATAAAATAAATATCACTGGATGTATTCAATGTTACCCGGTAAAAAGACTGATCTTGTATGGCAAGTGCTTGCGCATAATGCACATCATGCGAGAGTTGCTGAAGAAAGCTCTCAATTTCCCGCTTTTCTAAATATCTCGGTACAGCAACTATTGTCGTTGCCATAATAATAAGCAAAATCGACAAGACGAGCAGCATTTCTATCAATGTAAAGCCGGATTCTGACAGCATTAGTCTCCTTATACCGTTCTTAATCATTAATTTGACACCTTTACTGTTCCCTTATCATACGTAAGGTCTTTGCCGTTCGGACATGTCCAACTATTGATATAGCCTTTTTCTTTCATCTCACTTAAACTTTCCGGAAGCTTATCATGATCAATTTGATATGCCTGAACCTGCCCCTGCACCATCTTTTCCAGCGCATCACAGCCTTTATCTCGGATTGTCCCTTGCTGCTTTACAATATTCGGGATTGTAATGATCAGCAACACCGAGATAACGAGTAATACGATCAACATTTCTATTAGCGTAAAGCCTTTTTGATTCATTTTTTGCTCCTTTCTGATGAATATTAAAAGCTCTCGATAATTTTAAACATCGGCAGCAATACCGATAAGTAGATTCCGATGACGATGATACCTACAAAAGCAAATAAAAGCGGCTGAATCATTTTTAAAACAGCAGAAATCTTCCCTTCCAGCATTTGCATGACAATGCGGCTGTAGTGATACAATTCCTTATCCAATTTTCCGTTTTTCTGTCCATTCCCTAAAACATCGCTCATATATAGTTCGAAGTACGGGAGATCCCGAAAAACAGATGGCAAACTTCGGCCTTCATTCAACCCATTTGTAATCACTTGCGTTACTTTCTTAAAGAAAGGATTTTTACTGTGAGCGCTAAAAAGTTGCATACTATCATTAAACGAAAGCCCTCCAGCGAGAAGACCGCTTAACTGATAAGAAAAATAGTACGTATCAAATAAACGGATATACACTTTCAAAAAAGGGATTTTCAAAAGAAATTGTTTTTGCTGAAGGGGACAAAGTTTGTTGTACCACCATTTTTTTCCTGTCAGCAAGAGTGCAGCCATAAAAGCTGTACCATAAAGGAGATAATCGGAGAGCGAGGACATAAATAATACGAATGTCATAAAAAAGGAGGGCGCAATCGCCATGTTTTCATATAATGCTTCAAATTTCGGCAGCAGGATACCTTGAAGCATAACTGAAATAAAAAGGATTAACAGAAGGAGAACAAAAGGATAGATTAATATTTTCATTAACTTTTCCCGGTCTTCGTTACGCTTTTGCCAGAAACGCCCCCCCTCTTGAAGTGCATGAGAAAGATCACCGTAAAACTCAGCGTAATGAATATATTGGAGCAATTGGGGGTGAAAACCGATCGCTTCCATCACTTCATGCAACGACTGTCCAGATTTTAATAATTGAAGTGCCTCATTGATACTGTCTCTGCGCCTGATTGATTCTTGCGATTGCAAAAAGCGTAGAGCTTCTGACAAATGGTAACCGGATTCTAATAACTCTCCAAGCCTCAGTAAAAACAAGGCTTGTTCTTTCCTCTTCCACACTCTCCTATTCCTCATAAATCCAGCGTCCGTACTCTTCTTCGCGAACGAAACCGAGAGCAACGGCTTTTTTAATTTCATCTTTAAGGAGCCTATACGAATATTCATTATTCGTTTCACCGCCTTTCTTCAATAACTCAGCCAATTCCTTGCCATGAAGAAGCTCATACACACTGGCCCGCTTTTGTCTTTCCCGGAATTGGCAATATGGAGGACATTCCCCTGTGCAAATTGGGCAGGCAAGCTCCAATAACCGCTGCGCAGTAATGCCAATTAACGTCTGCTTAATTTCTGTCAGGCTGACACCGAATTCTATCAGTCTATGAATTGCCCCCTCCGCATTTCTCGTATGCATGGTAGTTAATATAAGATGCCCAGTTAGCGCTGCCCTTACAGCAATCTTGGCAGTTTCTGAATCACGGATTTCCCCGACCATTATTATATCCGGGTCATGCCGAAGAGCCGCACGCAAACCGACCGAATAAGTTACACCGGCCTTCTCGTTAATTTGTACTTGAAGCATATCATCAGAGAAGTTTTCAATCGGGTCCTCAAGTGTAATAATATTACGGTGGATAAATGTCTTTGCATGATGCAATAAAGAATACAGTGTAGTTGATTTTCCTGAACCGGTTGGTCCTGTCATGATAATCAAACCATGAGAATGACGCATTAAGGAGAGAATCTTGCTCGCGGTTGATGGAAATAAAGAGAGCTGTTCGAGAGGGAGTATGCTTTGTTTCGGAAGAAGTCTTATAACCAATGTTTCACTTCCGGCAGCAGGCAATGAGGATAAACGCAAGCCAACTACTTGATTTCCATGTGTCACACTCATGCTTCCGCTTTGAGGTCTGCGGGTTTCTCCAATATCCATGCCGGCAAGAAACTTCAAATGGGAAATAATGCGCTGCAAGCTTTGCTGATTGTTCCAACGGAAAGGGATAAGCCGATTATCGACGCGGAATTGAATGAGGGACTGATGCTCCCGAGGAATGATATGGATATCGGTAGCGCCCAGCCTGATGGCATGCTGAAGAATGTAATCTGCCATCTTTTCTGTTGACTGCACAAATTTCACCTCCTTTTATCTGCCATAAATATTCGACAGCTATTTCTGTAATCCTTCTGAGTTTTCCAAAAAACTACAAATTCCATCATTCTGTCAAACTCTTCTTCAAAACATAGAATTAAGTTAAGAACACGAATTTTTTTTATCAATAAAAAGACTTTTATATTTCATATTTGTGAACATTATTGAATTTCTTTCTTTTCGCTTCCCTTACACATTCCATAGCAACAATAACTGTATTAAAATAGTAATAACTATAATACCGAGGTGAAAAGGATGGAACAAACATTAAAAATAACAAATGTATTAAGCGATCCTACAAGATATTATATATATCAGCATGTAACGAAACAGCATAGCGAGGTAACTGTCCAAGATATCGCAGACCAATTTGAAATCCATCCTAACGTGGCTCGTCTGCACTTATCGAAGCTTGAAGATATTAACCTTCTTACCTCCGAAACTAAGAAAACAGGTAAAGGCGGAAGACCAAGCAGACTATATCGATTGTCTGAAGATGTTGTGCAATTGAATTTCCCTTTCCGTGACTATCAGCTCTTGTCAAAAATCGCCATTCAAACAATGATGCAGCTTGGGGAGCCCGGCATGGCCGTCCTTTACGAAACAGGCAGAATTTACGGCAAAGAGTTAATTGAATCAAAAGCCGGCATAGTTCCTCTTAACAGTCCTTCTTCGTTCGAGGATAAACTTCATATTTTAAGAAACGCAGCTACAGCAGCCGGATTTCATCCTGTCTTCCAACCTAATGAGGATCAGACTCAAGTTCATTTCCAAATTTTTAACTGCCCGTTTAAGGAAGTGGCCGCATCACATCCTGAAACCATCTGCAAAATGCACTCAGCTTTCCTGAAAGGCATGTTCAGTTCAGTGTTCACCGATGTCGAGCTTATTGAAACAGGCAATATGCTGGCTGGCTGCCAAACTTGCACATATCAAGCGAATGTCACAAAGTAGATACAAAGATTCCCAAAACTTCCTTTACATTCCTGTTGTCAGTCAATTATAATTACTTTGAATGAACAAGCTGGGTTAAAGGAGGGGTTCTTAGTGGAACGAATGTACAGGGTTCTCGGTTTTTGGACTGGTATTTTTGCTGTTATGTTTTACTTAGGGGATATGCTGGAAGTATCATTACTTTTCTTTGCGCAAACAGGATTCTTTGTTTTACTTAGTTATTTGAAATTATCTGAGCGTATGTATTTATATGTTTTCGGAGCTTATTTAACAGTCTGCTTTGCCGGTTTTACATACTATTCAACTTTTATGATGGTGCCGGGTGCAGGCCATTAATCAGGTTGCTCCGTTTAAAACTCCACTTACACCGAATCGCGTGTGTAAGCGGAGTTTTATTTATTAAATGCAGAAGGCGCAAATAAGTCGTCAGACGATACTTCGAGATTCTTCGTTTGTATTAATGCCTGAAAAGAGGAACTTATTTGTCTCGGATCAATTAGCGTCCGGATCGCTCTATTTCTTTTATGCTCCAAAGAAAATGGCTGACCGACAGCCCCTTCATTAAATTCTTCTAAAATACCTGCACGAATAAGGAACTCACTTTGAGGCAAGAAGGCCGTTGTTTCTATACCGAGTTCACTTGGGCAATGGCGCAAGCAATCCCAATGAATATGCGTAGTTATGTCCATTTCTCCCGGTTTTTTTAATACATCCGTTATCATCTGATGCTCCTTATATCCTCGAATACTGCCGTTTCTGTGAACCGGATCTGTCCATTCTTTATTTGTATAGCCATAGTCGATTGTCAGTAATATACCTTTTTTTATTTTACCGGATAATTTCCGGTAATACTCTTCCATTGAGAGCGGAATTTCTATTCTTTGACCTTCTTCCAGTCGAATCTGCTGATTGCGCAAATATGTTAAGATTGCCTGGTCCTGTATAGGTATATGCTTTTCAGCAAGCTGATCATTTTCGATGGACACCACTGCCTCATATAAGCATCCTTGCTTCTTCTCAACGATTCGCACCGGAAAGGCATCAAAAAACTCATTGGAAAAGATGATGCCATCAACTGCATTCAAATCATCAAGACTCGATTTAAATTCAGCACATGCATAGTCTTTTAACCTTTGTTTTTGCTCCTCCTGATGATACCTGCTTGTTTCTACAAGGGTATAATTCAATTGTGAGTACAGGTCATCATCTAATTGTTCTATAGTGCTTAAAATTGCCTGAGCGATTTTTCCTGTCCCTGCCCCCAGTTCAACGATTGTTTTGTTTAATTGAAAATTCCGAAAAATATACATAAACCATCTGCCTAGTGTTCTGCCAAACACATCACCGATATTCGAGCTTGTTATAAAGTCTCCATGCGCCCCGATTTTTGCTTGATTGCTTCTGTAATAGCCATACTCGGGATGGTACAATGCCAATTGAATAAACTCTTCATATGTCACATAGCCGCCGATTTTTGCTTTAATTATATTTTTTATATTTTTTTCCATTTTTTCTCCCAGAATTTGTTTTTTCTGTTGACGCAATGTAAAATATATACTATATTTGAGTTAGTAGCTTACCTATATCCCCTCCCATTTTAAGAAGTAGGATATCCCCCAGAAAGCCCCTTTCTCAAAAGAGAAAGGGGCTTTCTAGTTGTTTACATGCCTCTCAAGAAAGGATTATAATCCAATTCTTCCTCAATCGTAGTAATCGGTCCATGCCCCGGAAATACAATTGTATTATGCGGTAATGCCAATAGTTTTGTTCGAATTGATGCCATCAGCGTTTCCATGCTTCCGCCCGATAAATCTGTTCTTCCTATACTGCCTTGAAAAAGTACATCCCCGGAAAATAAGAACCCTGCTTCCTTCAAATAATATGAAACACTGCCGATTGAATGTCCCGGTGTCTCAAGCACTTCAAATGTGAAGCTGCCGATTTCAAGTTGGCCTTCCTTAGAAATAAGCTCCTCAGCTTTTCTTTGTACAATCTGCTGTCCCATTAGAAAGGCAACAGATCCATTTAATCTTGCGTCAGCAAGCCATTTGTTTTCTTTTTCATGTATATAGGCAGGGATTCCAAACGCATCCCTTACATCATCCAGTGCACCGATATGGTCGAAATGAGCATGTGTTAAAAGCACCGCGAGCGGCTTGAGCTTCTTATCTTTTACAAATGAAATCAGCTTAGCACTCTCTTCACCCGGATCAAAAATGATACAGTTGTTTTCATCATCATGCAAAATATAACAGTTTGTTTGCAGCGGACCTAAAGGCATTTGAATATATTTCATAAAACCCATCCTTTCATATTTATTACAAAATCCAAAATTAACTATTTCTGACATAGAAGTGTCATTTTTATACCTCGACAAAGATTTGAAAAAGATTTACAATTATCTCGAGTGCTATATTACAAATTATAGTAAATATTTCATTCATCTGGCAAAGACTTTCATACAATCATTATGATTAAAAGGGGGAGGCATAATGGGATTTATCGTCATAACGGCAGTAGTTACCATACTTTCAGGCTTTTCAACTCTGTCTGCACTTAAAAACAAAAATGTACTTGGCATTGTATTTGGAGCTGGCACACTAGGCGTGTTCGGTTGGTTCACAATAATGACAATCTATGCCACACTACAAGGCGCTACTGCTGTACCAGTTCCGCATTAATACAATCCGTAAGCGTCTGCTTTACTAACATCAAGACTGTCGACCCCGCTTTATGCATGTATACATACCTTCAGTACGGCAGCCACTATCCGATATGCCATGAAGTCAGATAGCTTACAAAACAAATGTAATACGAATATGCAAAACGGCCACTGTGAATTCTTTGAATTTTCAGTGGCCGTTTTTAATTATAAACCTACTCAGTGGACAATTCAATTAAGTTTTCAAGCGAGAATCCATACAAAAGTTTTTTTCCATTCGGAGAAACGGCTATTGGAGCCATTTCCATGTCGTCCATGATTACCTGCTGCTCATCTGTTTCATAATTATACATGATTAGTTGAGCCCGTTGCCCATTAGGCACAAATGTATAAAAGGCTGTCACTTGAACGTTTAATGCATAATCCGGAATCATGCCGATAATCTCTTCAAGACTCCATTTTACATCAAAATGATTTATTTCCTCGCCCTCATTCAAAAAAACATACTCCAATAAGTTCTCATCGCGTATTCGGGAAGCAAACATCACATCCTTGCTGCTATCAAAAGCAAGGACATTCTCCAAAATTGTTTGTTTGCTGTTATTTTGTGCGTTCTCTTTTATTAACGTTCCCGCTAATTCTGTCCCATCCTCATCCAACTGGATATAAACAAATTCCTGCTCGGTATACCATTTTGCAAACGGCTGGGAAAGCTCGATTTCATCAAGCTTCTCTTTCTTAAAGTCAAGGATGTATGTACGATATGTCCAATCCTCGTAGAAAGTATTCAAAACGAGCTTTGTTTCTGAATTTTGATCCCATGAGTAAGCGATTTCTCTTGAAGGGATCGACATTGTATACTGCTCTTCACCCTTCGCAGTCAATATATGAATAAAGGCCTGTTCATCATCGTCAAATGTATAGAGCAAAATATAGTGACCATTTGGCGAGATTGATGCTTCAGCAATTATTTTATTAGTTTGATAGATTACTTTTTTCTGTTTCAACAACACATCGTAGGTATACAGATAATAGCCACTTTCCGAACTTGCGGAAAAAATGATTGTGTTATCATCCAGCCATCCATGGCTGCTCTGAAACAGATAATCTTCTTCAAGCAGGGGTAACGGCTCTATTGCTGCCTTTTTGATTTTAAACGTTGACTTATCTGCGGAATCTTCTCCGCTCGTATTATTTACTTTTTCCTTTTCACAGCCAAAAGAAAAGATCATTAAAAAAAGACAAAATAAAATGATGCTGCTTTTAGCTTCTTTTCTTCCTTCCATACCGCTCACCCCAAACTCTTAATAAGACAATATTGAGACCACCACCTTAATCTTAATTAAACGCAATATAGTAATAATAGTAAATTACACATAAAGATAAAAGGTTAAACTTAAAAATAATAAAACATCAGACTTTATACCCATTCAATTTACTATATTACATCTTTCTTCTTATAAATAATTATATATTGCCTAAAAAAATCAAATGAAAAAGAGGCAACTATGCTCTTTATAAGAGTATAATTGCCTCAAGCAGAAATTATTCTTTTTCTGTTTCTGAATAATTATTAGTGGTTGCAGCCGTGTTAAAACGTAACAGGTCACCATAAATAATTTTATCAGAGTATTGGAGCTCCTGATTAGCTTTCTCGATATATGGCTGGATTACGCTTGTATCATCCAGTACTTCACCAGTTTCTTTATCGTATAACGTTTCTCTTGTATAGACATATTTGTCTGTAATGATTGAGCCATCACGTAAAACCGTGAATTGCAGTTTATCATCTGAAAGAATATCAGTACCGAACTGAATGTCATCTTTTGATTCTAATCCAAACAAATGAAGCAGTGTCGGTTTTAAGTCAATTTGTCCGGAAACAGTTGAAATCGTTTCACCTTCTGTTCCAGGGACATGAATGATTAGCGGAACTCTTTGCAATTGAACTGAATCCAATGCTGTAATTTCCTCTAAACCTAAATATTGCGCCATTGCTTTATTATGGTTTTCAGAAATACCGTAGTGATCTCCATAGATAACAATGACAGTATCATCATATAAGCCTTCTTCTTTCAGTCTGTTAATAAATAACTCAATCGCTTCATCCGTATAACGGACTGTCGGGAAGTAGTTATTTAACGTATTTGAGTTAGAATTATAAGGCTCAATTGACGCATCTTCTTCACCCAATGTGTATGGATGGTGATTCGTAAGTGTAATCATCTTCGCATAGAAAGGCTTACCTTGTGCCTGCATTTCCTTTAGATACGGAATAGATTGTTCAAAGAACTCTTTGTCTTTCAGACCCCAACCTACTGAATTCTCTTCATTTACATCGTAGCTGTCAATATCATAGAATGTCTCATATCCTAATGCATCATACATGACATCCCGGTTCCAGAAGCTTTTGCTGTTCGCATGGAAAGCAGCTGTATTATAGCCATTTTCCGCTAATTTTTCAGCCAAAGTTGTATACTCGTTTTGAGAATGTGTAAAGAAAACAGAACCACGGCTTAACGGATATAGAGAGTTTTCAAGCAAGAATTCGGAATCAGATGTTTTCCCTTGTCCTACTTGGTGATAAAAATTATCAAAATACATGCTCTCATTAATAAATTTATTTAGGAACGGCGTAATTTCTTGACCATTCACTGTATTGTTAATTACAAAGTTTTGGGTACTTTCCATACTAATTACAATCAGGTTTTTACCCTTCGCAATTCCTCCAAGAGCTGAATTTGCTTCTTTATAGTTCGCGCGAGAATAGTTTTCAATCTCTGTCAGTTCACTGCCGTCAGCCAATGCTCTTTGAGCTGAAGATTTTGATTGTAAATAAATATCATACAAATGATAGTTGTATGTTCCGATGTTCTTAATTAAAATCTCACGGTCGAATGTTCTTGTCAGTAATTCCGGGCGTTCAGTTTCCGCTAATCCTAAGTTAAAGAAACCAATCGCAACCACAAGCAAGAAATACACTCTTCTATTAGTCTTAGAATATGTTTTGTTCACCACAAATGATGGTTTGAACTTCATAATCAACCCAAGAATAACTACATCAATAAAGAATAGAAAATCCCAAGGTGTTAATAAGCTGGTAATGCTTGCTCCTAAATCGCCAAGATTCCCCGCTTGGAACAATAAAGGAAGAGTTAGAAAATCTGTAAACTCACGATAATAGACTACGTTTCCGTATAAAATAGCCGAAATCAAAATACTTGTCGTAAGTATAAAGGCCGGTCGTCTTTTATCTTTAATGAATAATCCGATACCGAATATCAGCATCAGAAAGCATAACGGGTTTATGAACAGGATGAACTCTTGCATCCAGTTTTCTATACTTATATCAAAGCTTACTTTATAGGTAATGTATGTTTTGATCCATAGCATTACTATAGCAACTGCCATCAATGAAATGCTTTTAACTGAAAACTTTTCCATTGAAAGATACTTTTTCATTGCTTATACCTCCCACACTTATAGGCATTGTAAAATAAGTCAGCAGAACTACTGTGACTATTCATCTTTTTTGTAAATTAAGTTAAAGATTTGCCCAGATCCCAAAATCATTGTATGAATTAACCAATGATAACAGCTTAATACTTTTACTTAAAAAAATCAAACCCAAAAATAACCTAATTTTCGTCTCTATTTGCAACAATATTTACATATCCTTCATAATAGACGTATTAGCTGGCAAAAAGTTTCATTTTCTTTTATTTTCTTTACAAATATGTATAAACAAAAAAGAGAGGAGCGTTCACTCCTCTATCTTATCCAGTTTTATCAATGCTGAGTATGCTATTAATTTCGACCGCTATTATTTAACTAAGCTTGATTTTACAAGCCATGCGGCTCCAATAACACCAGCATCGTTTCCTAAAGTAGCCAACGCTAACTGTGTAGATTTCTTCACCCGAATAAATGCATACTTTTCATAGTATGTTTCTACATAATCCAGCAAAATTGAACCAGCTCTAGAAACTCCGCCGCCAATAATTATTTTTTCCGGATTAAGTACATTGGCAACATTCGCAACAGCCAGACCTAAGTATGAAGAGACCCGGTCCATTACTTTTTTTGCATATTCATCGCCTTCGCGTGCTGAATCTGCAACATCTTTTGCGGTAAGTGCTCCTGTTTCTTTATAAATTTTTGACAACAATGAATTTGGATATTGTTCGATCTCTTCCATCGCCAATCGAACAATACCTGTCGCAGATGCAACAGTCTCTAAGCATCCCGTCTTACCGCAATTACAAGCGTATCCATTATGTAAAACGACAGGCAAATGGCCTATTTCGCCGGCTGCACCGCTGACTCCTTGAACAAGAAGACCGTTAACTATCACACCGCCGCCAATGCCTGTCCCTAACGTAAAGCAAACTAAATCTTTAGCGCCTTCTCCTGCGCCTTTCCACATTTCACCTAAAGCTGCTATATTGGCATCATTTTCGACATAAACCGGAAGTTGGGTTGCTTCCGACAATTTTTCCTGAAGCGGATAGTCTTTCCATCCGAGATTAACTGCCTCGAAAACGTTTCCATTTAGAGGGTTAATAGGACCCGGAGCACCTATGCCAATACCGATAAGATCGTCTTTCTTCTTTCCCGCTTCGACAAGTTTTGTTTGAATAGCATCTGCTATATTCTTTAAAATATTTTCACCTTGATTCGACGTGTCTGTTTTTATTTCCCACTTATGCTGAATTGCCCCATCAAAATCGATAAAAGCCATTTTTACTGTGGTCCCGCCTAAATCAATGCCTACAAGCCATTTCTCCATATCTTTTCTCCCTATAATCTTTTTTCTTTTTCTAGTGCGATATCTCTTCTAAGGAGCAACAATGCCATTTGAAAATCTTCTTTTTCAATTAAATTGGATTTGTAAAGCTCCTTTATTTCATTCTCCATCATTTCTAAATCGGCTAAACGATCGCCTAAATAAACAAAAATGCCAAATCGTTTCAAAAATTGCTGTACATCATAGATTGTATTCATCTTTTAACCTCATTAATATAATTTGCCTATAAAAAGTATATCGAAAGCAGCAATAACTAACAAGGCAACATTATGAGGAATTTCAGTACATTTTTCTATCGATCCGGGTCTTTCGGATGAAGTATGCTTGGTCGTCTGTTTTTCAGCGGAATAGGAGACCTGATTATCACATCGCGGAATGCGCGATACTGAAACGGAATAAAAGGCCACATATATGGCACACCCAAGGATCTCATTTTCACTAAAAATAATAAATGAAGCGTACTACCGATAATAAATCCGCTTAAACCAAATGCAGCAGTCGCAAGAAGCAGAAAGATCCTCATAAGCCGATTAGCTAAACTTAATTCGTAACTTGGTGTCGCAAAGGTGCCGATAGCAGCAATAGACAAGTAAAGGACTACTTCATTAGAAAATAAACCTACTTCAACTGCCACTCCTCCAATCATCAGGGCGGCTACTAAACCGAGTGCAGTCCCTAATGAAGAGGGTGTATGTATCGCTGCCATTCTCAGCATATCCAAACCGACCTCAATAATCATAAACTGGAAGATAAGTGGAATATTCCCTAAATCGTCTGCTCCAATATAAGACATATTTCCCGGTAAATAATTTGGATTTTCGGCAAAAAAGTACCATAGAGGCAATAAAAAAATCGACCCCCATACCGCTAAAAATCGAACAATCCGCATATATGCACCGACTAATGGTTTATTCCGGTATTCTTCCGCATGCTGTAAATGGTGCCAAAAGGTAGAAGGCGTTATAAGCGCACTGGGAGAACCGTCCACAAATACGATTACATGTCCGTCATATAGATGGGCAGCTGCAGTATCAGGTCTTTCTGTATATCTCATAATCGGATACGGGTTCCAAAAATGGCCGGTAAGATATTCATCAATTGTTTTCTCAGCCATCGGCAACCCGTCGGTATCAATACTGGAAAGTGCATATTTCACATCATCTACAAACCTTCCGTCTGCAATATCTTCAATGTAGCAAACTACCACATCTGTTTTCGACCGTCTTCCAATTGACATATATTCCATCCTAAGGGTTCGGTCTCGTACTCTTCTCCGTGTCAGAGCGGTGTTGAATACAATTGTTTCTACGTATCCGTCGCGCGCCCCCCTTACAACCCTTTCCATATCCGGCTCCTGAGGTCCGCGGACCGGGTATGTGCGGGCATCAATTAGAATCGCTTTCGAAAGTCCGTCTACAACAAGAGCTGTCGGACCGGCTAAAACACTATTAACAAGTTCCTCTAGGTTATCTGTAGTACTTACCTCGACATATGGAATATATGTTTTCACCAGCTTTTCGAGTGGATCAGGTTGCAAATCTTCTTCTGTCAATTGAAGTAAAACAGTCATTAAATAATGAAGGATGTCATCTTTAGCAAATCCATCTATTAAATATAAAGCCATTTTCCGGTTAGCATATACAACATCAAGACGAATGACGTCAAAGCTTTTCTCTACGCCTAACGCCTCATTTAAGTAGGATAGATTTTCATCGATGTTTTGAGACACAACATGGGTAATATTCTTCACAATGCAGCGCTCCTTTCTATTGTATATTTTTTACAAAACAATCCATTTTCATTCATAAGGTCCTTTTGCATTTTTGATTTCGCCACATGAATTCACTTCAATGAAATAGGTGCCATGTGGGAACCGAAAAGCGGAAGTGGCTTGTGACTCTCATCCTGAGAGCCCAACCCGAGAAACCCGCCTTTGGTTTCTTGGAAGAGGCAGCAAGTAATGAACATCAGCTAAAGGCGTCACGTCCGCATGTTCTTCGCCGATATGACCTACATCCTGTAGGCCTCCGCGCATGGCAGGTGTAAGGCTAGACAGATTTCCAAATTCAAAAATTACATACTTTCTTAGGAATTAAAAAAAACTCTCAAAAACGGACTTAAAACCGTCTTTAAGAGTTTTTTTACACAATATTATTCTTTATTTTCCTTAAGCCAATTATCTATCTCTGTTCTTAATTCCCGGTAAGAAGATTCCGAAGGGGCTATTTCTAATGCTTCGTCCAATTTCTCCTTCGCTTTCTCAACTTCTCCTTGCTGTAAATATGTCAGTGCCAGATTATAGTGTGCTTGATGGAACTGCGGACTTTTACCGATTGTTTGTAAATAGTATTCTTTTGCCTTCTCGTATTCCTTTTGATCAACTTCTAAATTCCCCAATAAAAAATACGCATTTGGTGAATTAGAATTGATTGAAATCGCCTTTATCAATACTTCTTCAGCTTTCTCATTGTCGCCTGCAGAAATATATTCTTGAGCAAGAGAAGAGAGCGTCAAATCATAATTATTATCTGCTTGGTCTTTAAATCCATACAGTATTAACGCTGCACTTCCGGCGATTAAGACCGCTGTTGCTGCAAGTTGATATAGCCTTTTGCTGGTCTTCGGCAATCCGACAGCTGCCGCTGCAAGAAAGCCGCCGACTAATCCGCCCATATGTCCTGCATTATCAATTCCCGGCATAATAAAACCTAAGGCAAGGTTCACGATAAGTAAAACTATAATGTTCATCCCCATCGTTCTAAAGAACAATTTCTTATTAGTAATGCCAAAATATAAAAGTGCACCTAAACAGCCAAATATTGCCCCGCTCGCACCGGCTGAAAGTGTATCCGTAGAAACGAAGCTTGCCACAACTCCCATAAAACCGGCAAATAAGTAGATGAAGAAAACTCTGACGCTGCCATATATACGTTCAACAGAAGCGCCCAAATAAAATAAAGCCATCGAGTTTAATGCCAAATGCAAAAAGCCTATATGAATAAAAATCGGTGTAATAAATCGCCACCATTGGCCTTGCAATATGTATGGGTTATACTTAGCACCGAACTCTACTAAAGTAGCTGTACTCTCACTGCTTCCTGCAATCTCCATTAATATGAAAACAACAATTTGAATCGCCAAAAACACTTTTGTAAGAATCGGCTTGCCGAAGTTAAAGACTTTCTGCTCAGCTTTTCTTTTGTTCACGGCTGCTGATAACACACGTGACTTAATTTCCTGCACCTGATATTCTGCCGCCTCTTCAGGAATAGTATCAATCATCATCGACTTGTCTAATTGCTGTTCGATTGATGCCAGTTCTTCTTTCCAAGAAAGCGAATCGATTATTGTCGAAGTAATGGTTGTCTTTTGATGTTTAATGACATTTTTAATTATAGACTCGTAATCATCGACAGGTTTAAATTGTGACACATATATATTAAATATATCTGCATTTTTCTTTACGAGCTGCTTCCGGATATTTTCCCCATTCATAGCTGTTCTTTGCAAATCCTTCTTTAATACATTAGCCCAATCGAAGTCATAGCGCATGAATCGAATGATAGGATACTTTTTCTCCTTATCGTTTTCAATCCAAACTTCCTTTTGATCTTCTGAAGTTGTAATTAAGCTATAATTATATTTGGACGTTAATGTATGGATCATATGCCAAAATATATAGTCTTCTCTATATCCCACTCTTTTCCCTACTTTCAAAACACGCATTTCCTTTTCCCTATCATATTTCTATCATTTTAAACTATAAATTACAATAAGAAATACCGTCACCGGTCCTTTTTCATTTTTGATTTTACTCTCCGATACTACTTCAATGAAAAAGGAGACATGCGGGAGGACTAAGATGAATCGCCCAAGAAACCCGGTTTTGGTTTCTTGGGCGTGGCAGCTTAGGCTTGAGCATGTCAGGTGTAAGGTTAGACAGCTATCTAAATTCAAAAATATATACTCCCTCTATAAAGTAAGGTTTTTCTTTGTTTTTCTCTGTTTTTCGTAGAATTGCTATGCCGTTTGAATCAAATAAATGTGAAATTCCCGTAAGAATGAGCTGAATTTTAATCATTTTAGAAGTGGAGGGTACCTTTAAGAAGCCTTCCCTTCCTCTTTTTTGAAAGACTGGTGAAAATATATGGTCGTACCTTGGATCCCACATATTCATGGCGGCATACCCTCCCACATCTCACAGCGTCTAATGCGCATACATTCCTTCGTTCT
>NZ_JACXSI010000014.1 GCF_014712675.1 Peribacillus faecalis
ATTATCGGGGTCAATGGAACTTGAAAAAGCTGCCGCCTGCAAAATACAGACAGCAGCTTCAAGAAGTTGCCTAGTTTTTTTCAAAATGTCCTTTACAAAGGGTACACTTTACAAGTATCTGCCAGCTTTCATTTTATTTATGCCGCTTTGCGCAGCAGTACTCTCGAAGCCGCTCCATATAAAGCGACAACTACAACACCGCTAATGATTGCGCTTGGAAGCATGTATGATCCGTTATATAAGAAGGAGTACAAAGCAATTGGCTGATCTTCGGGCGCATACATACCGAAGAAAATAATACCTGTTGCAAAGTGACAGAGGAACCGTAGCATACTGCCCAACAATATTCCCGTTACCATATAAGCATTCGCCACCGTTTTCTCGCCTCCCTCAAAACGTTGCTGCACTTTTTTTGCAAATACACCTGCAAAACCTACAACTGTGAAAGCTACAAAATAATCGATAAATGCTTGTACTGGCGTCGCAATCCATGGTTGCGTCACTACAAGCTGTAATGCCCCCAATAGTAAGCCTGTCGTTAAACCACCTTTTAATCCCCAGCGAAAAGCCATTATAAAAATCGGAACCATCGCAATCGAAACAGAACCACCTTGAGGCCAAATACGCAAAGAAATTATGCTGGACACATAATCAAGCAGCACAGCCAATGCAGCAAAAACAGCTACTTCAACTAAAAACAAAGTCTTTCTTTTCACTAGATACTCCTCCTCCTAAGAAGGAAGCTCACACTTAAAGATACGAACGACTCCCCTTCACCGCTTTTTCAACGCAAAAAAGCAATGAAGGGACGGAATTGGATGCCCAAACATTGCTTTATCCAAAACCACATCCCTGCGCTGGCATTAACCAACAGGTTCAGAGGGTCAGAACTCTTTCGTTCACTCTCAGCAAAAGCTCCCCTTGTGGAAATTATTAATTAATATATATATCTACTTTACTATTAGCCGGTCAGACAATCAACTTTTAAGTAAAACTTTCCTATACACAACTTATTTTATGCCCCGCAATAGAAGTGAAACCGTACAATTGTTATGTAGGGATAACACAATTTTTCTCTAGACACACACGATTTTCATCTGATATCTTTATTTATCATTACTTTCATAACCTTCTGGAGGTGTCGTTTTGAGCCACGATAAAACCCTTGAAAACCTTGCCCAAAAAGGAGCCTGGGTTAGTATTTTCGCATACCTTTTTATGTCAACTATTAAACTATCATTCGGCTATTTCGGTCATTCCGAAGCTTTAGTTGCGGATGGATTAAATAATACAACCGATATTATTGCCTCTGTTGCGGTATTAATTGGCTTGAAAATATCCGTCAAACCGCCTGATCAAGATCATCTGTATGGACATACGAGAGCAGAAACAGTCGCATCCTTAATCGCTGCCTTTATTATGATCAGCGTCGGTCTGACCGTAATTCTTCAGGCAATTGAATCTTTAATTACACCAAAGGTTGAAAGCCCTACCACTTTTACGGCAATAGCCGCCATTTTTTCAGCTCTATTCATGTTCGGCATTTATAACTATAATCGTTTGTTAAGCAAAAAAACGAATAATGCCTCGCTTGCTGCTGTCGCAAAGGACAATTTATCGGATGCTCTTGTCAGTATCGGTGCATTCATTGGAATTGTCGGCACTTGGATCGGATTGCCTTGGCTTGACCCATTGGCCGCTTTTGCTGTCGGCTTTGTTATTTGCAAAACAGCTTGGGATATTTTTAAAGAAGCCTCACACAGTTTGACTGACGGTTTCGATGAAGAGCTATTAGAAGATATAAGCGAGACAATCTCATCTACACCCGGCGTTTTAAATATTGAAGACGTGAAGGGGCGTATGCATGGTAATGATGTTTTAGTTGAAGCCACTATACAAGTAGAAGGTTCGCTGAATGTCATCGAAAGCCACCACATATCGGATGAAGTGGAACATAATCTCCATGACCAGCTCGGAATCCGTTACGTGACTATCCATGTGGAGCCTTATCTTCCGCACACCAAAAACGGTGCCAAAAAAGATTAATTGATTCACTTATCTTTTTAGCACTTTTTTTATTTTCACAAAATCATTGATTTTCTTTTTGCACATAAAGGTGTAAAATTATTAATATCCATAATATGTAATTTTTTTAAAAAACCGTTACCGGTCCTTTTACTCCTTGATACCTCATCAATGAAAAAGGAGCCATGCGGGAACCGAAATGCGGAAGAGGCCCGTTCAGCCCCGACCAGCATAAGACGAATCATGCAGGAAATTGTAAAGTTTCCGGAGTGATTGGGCTTATGACCTCGAGGGCTGGCCGCTGCAGCTAGACAAGAACTGAAAAGGAACAGCGACTAAGAGCGCTACGTCCGCATGTCTTCGTCGCTGTGACTCTCATCGTGAGAGCCCCGCACGAGAAACCCGGTTTTGGTTTCTTGAGTGTGGTGGCTTAGGACCTAGCATGGCAGGTATAAGGTTAGACAGCAATCTAAATTTGAAAGTTTACTTTCTTATATTTTTCAAAAACCGTTAATGTTTTTGAAAGTCTATTCCTAACTGGAGGAAATGTTTTATGCAAAATAAGATTGTCGAGCTATTATTGCTGCAAAAAGATGAGATTCTCGACTTCTTGAGAAAGCAAATGAATATATCAGCCAACGATAAATGTAAAGATAAAAAGATTGAGAATATCGCTCTAATCCTTAATATATATATTGATTCGCTAACAAAAAACGAATGTGATTTTAAAACTTCCATGAAAGCAATTTCCTCTAAGATTGCCAAAGAAAAAATTACAACTGATTTGCATCTGAATGAATTCATTAAAAAGATGAACCTGCTGAGAGATGCAATTTTATTTTTGATTGAACATAATTTAGGTTGTTCATCTGAAATTGAACAATCCGTTAAATCTATTTTGAAAGCTCATGATACCTTATTAGACCAAACGGTATCAGAATATATTCAAATTAAAGTGCAATTAGAAATACAAGAAAAAGAGCAGATTTCAGAGGCACATCAAGAACGTCTTATTATGCTCGGGCAAATGACCTCCACTTTTGTACATGAAATCCGCAATCCGCTTACATCCATTAAAGGTTTTGTCCAATTGCTGAAAGCTGAATATCCTAATCTAAAGTATTTAGACATCATTTCAGATGAAATTAAGCAGTTGAATGACCGCCTAACATTATTTCTTGCTTTTTCTAAAAAAGAACAAGAGAACATCGAGCCTACTAAATATGCTTTAAAAGATTTGATCCATGAAATTGAAACATTTCTTTATCCAAGCTTTGTATTTAAAAATATTAAGGTTATTACAGACATCGACGAGACTATTTGCATAACGGTTCATCGCGAAGAATTCAGACAAGTGCTGTTGAATATCCTGTTAAATGCACTAGATGCTTTAGAGCATTCAGCTAATCCTCATATCATGATTGAAAGCAAAATAAGTTATGATGAGGCAATTGAAATTAAGATTGCCAATAACGGTCCCAAAATCAGTGACGAACTGATTTCAGAGATTTTCAGACCGTTCACGACCACTAAAAAAGCCGGCACCGGCATCGGTCTTTTTGTATGCAATCAAATAGTCGAAAAGAACCGTGGCACTCTTTCATGCTCTTCGACGGATGATTGGACTACATTCGTTATTACGCTACCTAAGACTTAACGAAAGTTTTTTCATTCAATGAATAGCTTTCTTTTTAAATCTTCCGCCCCTGACTTCGGCAATTGATCCGACTGCCAGAAAAGCATCCGGATCAATTTCTTCTATGATGGATTTTAGTTTTGCTTCTTCCAGACGGGTAATCACGCAAAAAATGACATTTTTATATTCACCGGTGTAAGCACCCTCGCCTGACAAGTAAGTGACACCGCGTCCAAGTCTTGCTAAAATTGCTTCACCAATTGCTTTATAGTGTTCACTTATGATCCATGCCGATTTCGATTCATCCAAGCCTAATATGACGATATCAATTGTTTTAAAGGCAACAAAGTATGCAAGCAATGAATACATTGCACGATCCCAGCTATAAATAAAACCGGCTGCACCCAATATAAAAACATTGATAAACATAATTATTTCTCCTACCGAGAACGGAAGTCTTTTGTTGAATAATATCGCCAGGATCTCTGTGCCATCTAGCGAGCCACCAAAACGAATCACCAGCCCGACTCCTATTCCTAACACGATGCCGCCAAAGACGCTAGCAAGTAAAACATCATCTGTCACATTCGGCGCATTATGCAAAAGAAAAATAAAAATCGACAGAGAGGTGATTCCAAACAAAGTGGAGATTGAAAATGTCTTCCCCATATGCTTATAACCTAAAAAAAAGAACGGAAGGTTCAAAGCAAATATAAACATCCCTAAATCGATACCTGTTTTATACGAAAGCATAATTGAAACACCTGTAATTCCGCCATCGATCACGTGATTCGGCACAAGAAACATTTCCAGACCGATTGCCATCATAAGAGCGCCCAGCAAAATAAAAAATGCTCTTTTCGCGATTTGTCCTTTACTTAGTTGTTTATGCTTAGCTGTCTGCATCATTTTAACTTGCAAGTCTTTTTCTCCGACTCTTTCGAGCATAACTTCACCCTTCCTTCTATAAAAGCAAATGTTATACTAACCATTTTTTACAAAATGTATGCATTTTCAGCGAATTTGTAGATTTTTCCGCAAATTTTTTATATTAATTCCTTAAACAACAAAATGTCCGTTTGACTAGAAGTTCCGGATTTTCTATAATTATCTTAATCTACACTTTTAACGAGGTGATGCAAGTGGGGCATTCGTAGTTTACAACACTCATCCTTGCCTTATCACTACGTATAAAGCAAAGATGAATCCGCACATATAACAAACGTAGATTCACAAATCTTGGGAGGTGACTCCTTACTCGTCCGATAGACGGGATAAGGAAATTTATTTGGACATATTAAGCTTGGTTATTTTGGCACTGTTAATTGCTTTAACAGCATTTTTCGTAGCCACAGAATTTGCCATAGTAAAAGTACGAAGCACAAGAATCGATCAGCTTGCAGAAGAAGGAAAAGCAGGAGCAATTGCTGCAAAAAAAGTTATAACGCATTTAGATGAATATTTATCAGCCTGCCAATTAGGGATTACCGTAACATCTCTTGGACTGGGCTGGATCGGGGAACCGGCTGTGGCCAGCGTCTTAGAACCTCTTTTAATCAAAATGAGCGTTCCGGAATCAGCCACTCATGTAATTTCATTCATTGTTGCGTTCTCACTTGTAACGTATTTACACGTTGTAATCGGAGAATTGGCGCCAAAAACATTTGCCATTCATAAAGCGGAGACTATTTCAATGCTTGTTGCCCGCCCGATTATCCTATTCTACAAGGTTATGTTTCCGTTCATTTGGGCATTGAATGGATCTGCGCGACTTGTGACAAAAATGTTCGGCCTGAAACCAGCTTCAGAAGGCGAATTGGCTCATACTGAGGAAGAACTGCGAATTATTCTGTCTGATAGCTTTAAAAGCGGTGAAATTAACCAATCCGAATTCAAATATGTGAATAAAATTTTTGAATTCGACGATCGTATTGCAAAAGAGATAATGGTGCCGCGTACAGAAGTGGTCACTTTATCTGTGGATGATTCTTTAGAACATGCTTTTACCGTAGTAAGAGAAGAGCGTTTTACACGTTATCCAATTATTGACGGAGATAAAGACCATATTCTCGGCATGATTAATGTGAAAGAACTTTTCACATATATGCTCACAGCAGATGATTATAAAGATTTAACATTAGAACCACTCGTTCGACCAATCATTCGCATTATCGATACAGTTCCGATTCAGGAGTTGCTGATGAAAATGCAAAAGGAACGTATTCATATGGCCATCTTGATGGATGAATACGGCGGTACATCCGGTTTAGTGACAGTTGAAGATATTTTAGAAGAAATCGTCGGCGAGATTCAGGATGAATTCGATTCTGATGAAATTGAAGAAATCCGTAAAATCTCTGAAGATCATTACATTATTGATGCAAAAGTTCTTGTAAGCCAAGTTAACGATTTGCTCGGTCTTCAAATAGATGATGAGGATGTCGATACAATCGGCGGCTGGATTTTCACAGAAGATTATGAAGTCAAGCAAGGCGATTGCATCACGCACGAAAACTATCACTTTACTATTCTGGAAATGGAAGAACATCATATAAAATATATTGAAGTAACAAAAATTGCGGACGAAGAAGCTCCGGCTGAACCGGCTCAACAAAAAGTTTCTGAAAAAGATGATTCTGTCAAAACAGTTCACGAAACTGCTCATGCTTAAAGAAAAACCGTCACCGATCCTTTTTCATCATGTATATGCTACTGAGATTCACTTCGATGAAAAAGGAGACATGCGGGAGGACTAAGATGAATCGCACGAGAAACCCGGTTTTGGTTTCTTGGGGGAGGCAGCTTAGGCCCGAGCATGGCAGGTGTAAGGTTAGACAGCTATTCAAGTCTCTTAAAAAGGGAACAAAAGCTTAAGCCCCCCGCTAGAGCTGGATGTCGCTACTCTTCTATAAACTTATATGCAATTTAGATTTTCATAATTTCTACAGAACAAAAAACCGCCATTCCGGCGGTTTTTTTATTTATACCTGCATGTTATCGCCAATCGAAGACCATACTACTTTATAACCCTTATATCAGCCAAAGGAGAAAGCCCAGATGAAGTACATTGAAATCTGCCAGCAATGCCGCGGAAAAGGGAAAATTCCTTTTCTCCAATTCTTTTCAAGAAATTGCTCTTCTTGCAAAGGAAAAGGAAGAACCGTCACGATTCTCCCTTCCAAACATCTCCCTTAAAGGTGCCGGACATCTGCACCTTTTTTTATTTGAACCTGATTGGCAGCTTCCGCTTTTTTCTCCGTCCAGCTCCAGCGCCCAGCACCTATTGCCCTTCAGCAACCTCCCTTCGATAAGTCAACATCGAATCACTTTCGTTCTTCGTGTTTCCTATATCTTGGTCGGCGGCCTCCAGTTCATACGGTGCTAACCGGGCGCTTCCGCTTTTGTTTATAGCTTCCCAGTAAATTGCAGAACCAATATAAGACCGCCAAGCAGCCAAACATACACAGCAAAAACCTTTAAAGAATGTTTCTTTAAATATTGAATCATCCACTTCACGGCAATATAACCGAAGATTGCCGATGATAGAATTCCTACAGCAAGAGATGAGAGCGCGATTTGTTCCCCTTGCCCATCAAGTAAATCCCCTAATTGCAGCACTATTGCTCCTACAATTGCCGGAGTTGACAAAAGGAATGAGAAATAAGCTGCCGTCTCACGGTCTAGCTTTCTGATAAGCGCTGCCGCAATCGTAAATCCCGATCTCGATAACGCCGGGAAAATGGCTGCCGCTTGAAAGCTGCCAATAAAGAGAGCATCACCGTAACCAATGTCCTCCATCTTTCTCCTGCCTTGCTGAATCGTTTCCGCATACCAAAGCAAACACCCCGTCAGCAAAAACTCCCAACCGATTGTCGCACCTGTCTTAGATATGCCGTCAAAATAATCTTTAAAAGCAAGCCCTACTATAACCGCCGGAATCGTTCCGATGACAAGTAACCATGTCAGCTTGCCGAAAGGATTCTTTAAGATTTTAATAAATTCATCCTTATAAAACACAAAAACCGCTAACAATGTCCCGATATGAAGCATAGTATCAAGCAACAATCCGGCTTCATTAAGATTAAACAGATTCCTCCCCAAATATAGATGACCTGTGCTGCTAATCGGCAAAAACTCTGTCAATCCTTGAATCAAGCCTAATATAAACGCTTCGATTTTACCCAGCATATGCCCCGTCCTTTGCACGCTATTTTTGGAAACGGGCTAGTTTTTAACTGTAGGGTGCGATGATAGTTGAGCCCTCATTACCGCCATTTTAAAGAAACATATTTCACTTCTAAGTACTCTTCAATGCCATACTTGCCGCCTTCTCTGCCAATACCGCTTTCCTTCATGCCGCCAAATGGCGCTTGAGCGACAGACGGCAGTCCATCATTTAAGCCGACAATTCCATATTGCAGCTCTTCTGCGATTGCCACTGCATCAGTAATATTTTGCGTGTATACATAGGCAGCCAATCCATACGGTGTATTATTGGCTCTTGCTATTGCTTCTTCTTTCGTCTTGAAAGTGGCAATTGGCGCAAGCGGCCCGAATGTTTCCTCTGTCATACAGAGCATCTCATCATGAGCATTTCCGATGATGATTGGCTTTACAAATAAGCCATCTTGCATAATTGCTGAATCTGTCAGCAGCATACCACCGTTCTTAACCGCATCTTCAACATGTTCCCTCACTTTTCGCACAGCTTGTTCATCAATTAAAGGACCGACTGTTACACCGTCCTCCAATCCATTCCCGACCTTCAATTGCGATACTGCTTCAACCATTTTTTCTGAGAATGCCTCATAAACAGTTTCTTGGACAAAAATACGATTCGTGCAAATGCATGTTTGTCCTGCATTTCTAAATTTAGACTGCACGACCGCCTCCACTGCTTCTTCTATATTGGCATCTTCCATTACAATGAACGGAGCATGCCCGCCAAGCTCAAGCGAAATTTTCTTCATTGTATCGGCGCTTTCCTTCATCAGTTGCTTACCAATTTCCGTTGAGCCAGTGAAAGATACTTTACGAACGCGCTCGTCTTTCATCCAAGCCCGTGATATCTCCGCGGCATCGCCTGTAACAATGTTGATGGCACCGCGATCAATTCCCGCTTCATAAGCTAATTCTACTAACTTGATAGCAGTCAGCGGCGTTTGCTTTGCCGGCTTGATTAAAGTTGTACATCCTGCTGCCAATGCAGGAGCAATCTTTCTGGTGATCATTGCTGCCGGGAAATTCCATGGTGTAATAGCAGCAATTACCCCTACCGGCTGTTTCAGCACGATAATTCGCTTGTTCGGATCACTTGCAGGAATGGTATCGCCATAGATCCGCTTGCCTTCTTCTGCGTACCATTCCACAAAGCTGTTGGCATATGCAATTTCGCCCAATGCCTCTTTATACGGCTTTCCTTGTTCCAGCGTCATCGTTTTAGCCAGTTCCTCTTTATGCTCATTGATTAACTCAAACCACTTTCTTAACAAGACTGCTCTTTCTCCGGCTGTCTTTTTGGACCATAACGGCAGTGCTGCAAAGGCCGCATCGGCGGCTGCTTTTGCTTCCTTATCGCCGCCGTTCGGAACAGTCGCTATCGCTTCGTTTGTTGCCGGATTGGTGACAACGATTTGTTCCTCGCAAGTTATTTTCTCTCCGTTGATATATATGTATCCCATCATCATGTTGTACCTCCTGTTTTAACAAAATATTTCACTATTTTGATTATATCAATTTTTATATACTTGTCCTTTTACAATGTATGCAAGAAAACAGCAGACATGACATTTCCATTCTTTAGATGGAATCGTTGTTTGGAAGATGGGCAAAATTTTCATAAGTAAGATGTGAAAGGAGATGAGCGATTCCTTATTCAATATGGTTAATTTATTTATCATTTTCCTTTTGATTGCCTTTACCGCTTTCTTTGTCGCTTCTGAATTCGCCATTGTAAAAGTGCGCGGCACAAGAATCGACCAGCTTATCGCGGAAGGGAATGCACGAGCAATATCTGCTAAAACAGTGACTACAGCCCTTGATGAATACTTATCCGCTTGCCAGCTCGGAATTACCTTAACCTCCCTAGGACTTGGCTGGCTTGGAGAGCCGACCGTCGAACACTTATTGGCGCCTATTATGAAGAGAATCTCCGACAATGAAGCATTGACGTCGATTATCTCATTCGTCATCGCTTTTTTAGTCATTACATTTCTTCATGTAGTTGTCGGTGAACTTGCTCCGAAAACTTTTGCGATACAAAAAGCAGAAGCTGTAACCCTTGCATGTGCTAAGCCGCTCATTTGGTTTTACCGTATTCTTTATCCGTTCATTTGGATTTTAAATCATTCAGCGACTTTTTTTGTCGGCATATTCGGCTTACAATCGGCTTCCGAACATGAAATGGCCCATTCTGAAGAAGAACTGCGCATTATTCTTTCAGAAAGCTTAAAAAGCGGCGAAATCAACCAGTCTGAATATAAATATGTCAATAAAATCTTTGAATTCGATGAACGGATTGCCAAGGAAATCATGGTACCTCGCACAGAAATCATGACTGTAAATAAAGGGGATACAATTACCGACATCATGAAGGTCGTCGAAAAGGAACGTTATACCCGTTATCCGGTAGTTGAAGGCGATAAAGATAATATCGTCGGAATCATTAACATTAAAGAAATATTGACAGATTGCATGAATAATTTTGAACAGGTGCATGAACCAATCGATTCATATATTCATTCTGTCATTACCGTTATTGAAACTTTGCCGATTCATGATTTGCTTGTTAATTTGCAAAAAAATCGTTCCCATATGGCAATTTTATTTGATGAATATGGAGGAACAGCCGGCTTAGTGACAGTCGAGGACATTTTAGAGGAGATTGTCGGCGATATTCGTGATGAATTTGATGAAGATGAATTGCCGGATATTCGCAAAATAGCTGAAGATCATTATATTTTCGATGCTAAAGTTTTAATTGCAGATGTAAATGATTTGCTCGGTATCGACCTTCTTGAGGATGAAGTTGATACAATCGGTGGTTATATACTGACACAAAAATACGATGTGCAGCAAGGTGATGAATTCATTGAGGATGGTTATTCGTTTACTGTAAAAGAAATAGATGGCCAGCACATTGTTTTTGTTGAAGCGAAAAAAATAAGCCAAGACTAGCCGACAAAAGTCATTTAGTCTTGGCGTCTTGTTTTTCTATGCATAATTGTGCGGATGAGCATACCTTTTTCACATCGCAAGAAACACATTTTCCGTTTGCTTGTTTTTTCGGTACTTTCCATAATATATAGACAGCGTACCCAAATATAACAGCACCAATGAGTATACTAATCATTGTCGCTTCACCTCACATAAACATTGAACCAATTTGATAGACGAAAAATGCAAGAACGTAAGCAATCAAGAATGGATAAATAACCGCAAATGATGTCAACTTGGCTGATTGCAGCTCTTTCTTAATTGTCCCGACAGTAGCTAGACATGGTATATACAGAAGGATAAACAGCATAAACGTATAAGCACTTAATGCTGTGAAATGTTCTGACATTGCCACCGGAAGGCTATTCTCATTAACACCGTAAATAATGGCCATTGTTGAAACGACGACTTCTTTTGCCATGAATCCTGATATAAGCGAAGATCCGGCTTGCCAAGTTCCGAAGCCAAGCGGCGCAAACAACGTGCCAAACCATCCTCCAATCATCGCCAAGAAGCTGTGATCCATCTCAACGTTAATTCCTTGCGGTCCAACGTAGGCTAACAGCCAGACAATTACCGAACCAGCAAAAATAATCGTTCCTGCTTTTTGCAAAAAACCTTTTCCTTTTTCCCAGGTAGATCGCCATAGCGATTTCATAAGCGGCAGATGATATTCAGGCAAATCAACAAAGAAAACCGAATTCTCCTTTTTCAAAAGCGTTACCGACAATATTTTCGTGACGATTAAAGCCATCACTAGCCCAATAACATATAGCGAAAGCACAATCAAGGATTGATGTTGTGTAAAAAATGCACCGGCAAATAACGCATATACCGGAAGCCTTGCCGAACAGCTCATAAACGGAGCAACTAATATCGTCAACATTCTTTCTTTCGGCTGTTCAATGGTTCTTGCTGCCATAATTCCCGGCACGTTACACCCGAAGCTAATAATCATCGGAATAAACGCTTTTCCGTTCAATCCGAAAAACTCCATAATCCGGTCCATAATGACAGCTATTCGGGCCATGTAGCCTGAATCCTCCAATAAAGAAATGCAAAAGAATAAAGCGAATATTTGCGGAAAAAAAACCAGAATCCCTCCGACGCCTCCGATAATTCCATCACAAATGAGATCAGAAATAAAGCCAGAAGCGCCAATTGCTGCTAAAAATGAGGCTGTATACTCAATTAATACGCCTCCGATGAAGCCATCCAAAAGGTCAGACAACGGTGCTCCAACCCATGTAAAGGTAATTTCAAATACGATATACATAAGCAGCAAAAAGATTGGAATACCGAGTACAGGATGAGTCAGTATTCGATCAATTTTATCTGTTTTATTTTCCGATTCCCCACTTTTGGATACTACTTGCTTCGATATCTCTTCAATGTAAAACTGACGTTCATTATAAAAGACTTCCTGTGCAGACAGCTTTCGTGCATTTTCTAAATTTGCGCGGACTTGCAACATTTCATTAAAATGACAATCACTCCGTAAAAAATCCTCTACTGCCGAGTTACCGCTTAGTAATTGGATGGCAGCCCATCTTCGTTTCTCATCTTCAATGTGTCCCATTAGCGCTTCCATTTGTTGAATGCTATCTTCAACATCTGCGCTATAGTTAATTCGAAAATATTCATTTTTTTCAGATAAAGATTCATTCAATGCATTACATAAAACTTCTTTATCTTTGCCTACTCTTGCAATTGTCGGAATTACTTTCACACCTAAAATATCGGATAATTTTTTTGTATCAATGGCTAATCCGGCCTTCTTCGCCACATCTATCATATTTAAACAAATAACAGTCGGCTGTTTTAGCTCCAATATTTGCAGTGTGAGTTGCATATTACTTGTAAACTGCGCGGCATCTATTATATTGATAATGCCTTTAGTCTTTTCTTCAAGCAGAAACTTACTCACTACACTTTCATCTTTAGAGATTGGGTTAAAATCATATATACCCGGAAGATCAATCAAATTCAATTGCATCTTCTTAATATGTCCAACCTTCTTTTCAACAGTTACACCACTCCAATTCCCGACATATTCATATGAATCGGTCAACAAGTTGAATAAGGATGTTTTGCCTGTATTTGGCCGACCGATGATGGCTAATCCACTCATAGACTTTCCACCTCGATTTTCATTAAATCTCGTTTTCGCAAACCGATTCTGCGGCCTCCACATTCGAGTATGCACGCCCCATTAAACAAACTTTTTTGTTTAATACAGACAACACTATTTTCTTTGATTCCGAATGAGATTAAACGTTTTCTCAATGTTGGATTGATAGCAGTCACATTTACAATCCTGACTGGATTTCCTATTTGAACGGAAGGAAGCATCATTTCTTTCTCCCCCTTAACCATTGATAATTATTATCATTTACTTAATGTTAACAATTTCACAAATGTGAATCAACGCAGCGTAAGAAACTTTAAGAAAATGGTTTAACACTCCTCACACTCTCTTCATAAACCTATACGAAAACTGCCTGAAAATCTTTTTGTTTTCGGGGAATTAAACTATACTATTGAGGAGGAGTTGATTTGCTTGAATAACGATTATCAGCATATTTTTCAAAATGATTTAGATGAAGAAACCCTTTTTCTTATCACTCAAACATTTAAAGCATTATCCGACCCTACACGCGTGCGGATTTTATACTTATTATTCCAAGGAGAACATTCCGTTAACGAGATAGCGGAAAAACTGTCGCTTGTGCAATCAACAGTTTCCCATCAATTACGTTTTTTAAAAAATTTGCGTTTAGTTAAATTCCGCCGTGAAGGCACTACCCTTTATTACTCATATGATGACGAACATGTGATGAGCATTATCGCACAAACAATCGACCATACACATCACCACTAGAAAAACCGTCACCGGTCTTTTTTATTATGAATACACTACTTAGATGCACCTCGATAAAAAAGAGACATGCGGCAGGACTAAGATGAATCGCCCAAGAAACCCGATCTTGGTTTCTTGGGGGGAGACAGCTTAGGACCGAGCATGGCAGGTGTAAGGTTAGACAGTTATCTAAGTTCAAAAATAAATACTTATATTGTTAGAAAAACCGTCACCGGTCCTTTTTCATTTTTGATTCTCCCCTTGCTGCCACTTCTATGAAAATGGGAACATGCCAGGGATAAGGTTAGACAGTTATCTAAAATATACTCTTAAATAAACAAAAGGCTAAAGATAGGGCTCACAATTAATCCCTGTCTTTAGCCTTTTGTTCATAATTTTAAGCCGGGCTCGATGCAATCGCAATCGCACTTTCCAGTTCATCATGCATCGCTTTCTCCTGCTCCACACTCCATCTGAATGCGGCAGACATATACTTCACAACCCGTTCCTTCCATTCTTGCACCCAACCTATATCGAAAAGCAACGCTCCCGTTCTTCTGAAAAAGAAATCGACAGGGGCGGCAATCATCTCATACTCAATCGCATACTTCAATTTGCCATATACCTCGTTAGAGAAGCCATAACAAGCGATTTCATCGGAGTGATCTTTTATTAGCTTGAAGACTTTCATACAATTTGAGCCGTATAGCCTGCATACTGCTATCGCTTCTTCATGCGATAGCCCTGCCTCTATACCAAAAGCAGAAGCTTCTTTCAAAAATGATCGCCAAAGCTCAGGACCGCCGACATCTCCGCCCGAGATTGGCATCGTTCTCGTACAGCAATTATCAAATAGCTTATAGCGTTCTTTTTTGAACTGAGCAGCAAGCAAATCAACAACTTTCTCCGCCATTTTCCTATATCCCGTCAGTTTGCCGCCCGCAATTGTAATCAAGCCGGATTGCGATAGCCAAATCTCGTCCTTTCGCGATATTTCTGAAGGGTCTTTCCCTTCCTCCAAAATAAGCGGGCGAACGCCAGCCCAACTTGATTCAATATCGCGCTCCCCTATATCGGTTAACGGAAACATGAAATGAATCGCATTCAATAAATAAGCTCTGTCCTCAGCAGTTGCGGTTGGCATAGCAGGGTTACCTTCATAAAACGTATCCGTTGTGCCGACATATGTTTTTCCGTCTCTCGGAATCGCGAAAATCATCCGTCCATCATCGGTGTCAAAATAGACAGCTTGCTGCAACGGAAACCGGCTTTGATCAATGACAATATGTACACCCTTCGTTAATTGCATCGTTTTATTACTTTTGGATTGATCCAATTCTCTCAGTTCATCCACCCAAGGACCGGCCGCATTAATAAACTTCCTTGCGTGTATGATTGATTCCTCCCCGGTTAGCCGGTCTTCAATAACTGCGGCGGCCAATATGCCGCCGTCATATAAAAACTGTGTCACCTTGACATAATTGAGCACATCTGCACCAAACTCTGCAGCTTTCTTGATTACCTCGATTGTTAAACGTGCATCATCCGTTCGGTATTCCACATAATAGCCGCCGCCCTTTAAACCGTCTCTTTTCAATAGCGGCTCCTTTTCCAGCACTTCATGAGCAGACAGCATATGGCGCCGCTCATTTTTCTCAACGGCCGCCAGCATATCATATATCTTTAAACCGAGAGAGGCCGTGCGCGGACCAAACGTTCCATCCTCATAAAAGGGGAGCAGCATCCATTCAGGCGTTGTAACATGGGGACCATTGTTGAACACAATCGCCCTCTCTTTCCCGACATCCGCCACCATTTTCACTTCCAGTTGCTTCAAATAACGCAAGCCGCCGTGAATAAGCTTCGTTGAACGGCTCGATGTCCCTGCTGCAAAATCCTGCATCTCCACCAGCGCCACTTTTATCCCGCGGGTAGCTGCATCAAGGGCAATACCCGCACCAGTAATTCCGCCACCAATGATTACTGCATCATATTCCGTTTCACGAATCCTTTGTAAAGCCTTTGCCCTGTTCAAGTTGGTCAGTTTCATCTTTTCACCTTCCGTCTATTGAATGCAACGTGAAGCTTTTTATTCTTGTTATATCTTAAATGTCATCGCTGCTTGGACAGCTGTTTTCCAGCCTGCATATAATTGCTCGCGTTCTGTCTCCGGCATCTGTGGCGTAAATTCTTGATCAACTTGCCATTTTTTCGTGATATTATCTTGCCCTTCCCAAAGGCCAACAGCCATTCCGGCTAAATATGCCGCTCCAAGCACGGTCGTCTCATTAATGACAGGTCTTTCAACAGGGACGCCTAACATATCACTCTGAAATTGCATTAGAAAATCATTTTTGACTACTCCACCATCGACCCGCAGTTTTTTTAAGAAGATACCGGAATCAGCCTCCATTGCGTTCAGCACATCTCTCGTCTGATATGCCAGCGCTTCCAAAGTAGCTCGGATAAAATGCTCCTTCTTCGTTCCGCGCGTCAACCCGAATACAGCACCGCGCACTTCGCTGTCCCAATACGGCGTACCAAGACCGACGAAGGCCGGCACTACATATACTCCTTCTGTAGAAGTCACGCGACTCGCATATTCTGCACTATCCTTTGCGTCTTTAATCATACGCAAGCCATCACGCAGCCATTGAATAGCTGATCCGGCGACAAATATGCTGCCCTCAAGCGCGTACTCCACCTTTCCGTTTAATCCCCAAGCGATTGTCGTCAACAGTCCATGATTTGATTTCACAGCCTTTTCGCCTGTATTCATCAGCATGAAGCAACCCGTGCCATATGTATTTTTCGCCATTCCACTCTCAAAACACGCCTGACCGAACAGCGCCGCCTGTTGATCGCCAGCCGCTCCAGCAATCGGAATGTGCTGGCCAAAAAAGCTGGAACTGTCCGTGTGAGCGTAAACCTCAGAAGAAGACCGTACTTGTGGCAGCATTGATTTCGGAACTGTGAACAATTCCAACAATTCTTCATCCCACTTCAATTCAAATATATTGTACATAAGTGTCCGAGAAGCATTCGAATAATCGGTAACGTGTGCCGCACCGCCTGATAATTTCCAGATTAGCCATGTATCGATTGTTCCGAAAAGCAACTCGCCTTTTTCAGCGCGCTCCCTTGTTCCGGCCACGTTATCTAAAATCCACTTGACTTTCGTTCCGGAAAAATAAGCATCAATTAACAACCCGGTTTTATCTCGCACAAGTTCCTCATAACCTTGTTCCTTTAATTCCTCGCAAATATTTTGTGTTTGGCGGGATTGCCAAACAATCGCGTTATACACAGGATTCCCTGTCTCTTTATCCCAAACGACCGTCGTTTCCCGCTGATTTGTTATTCCAATCCCGGCTATTTGTGCCGGCTGAATACCCGACTCAGTCAATACACTGGCAATAACCGCTAAAATGCTCCCCCATATTTCATTCGCATCATGCTCTACCCATCCCGGTTGTGGAAAAATTTGTGTAAACTCTCTTTGAGCAACATGAACAATGTCTCCCGCTTTATTAAAAATCATCGCTCTTGAACTCGTTGTGCCTTGATCAAGCGCCAAAATATATTTTTCCATTATGTACATTCAGCTTCCTTTCCATAACATTCATACAACAAGTATACTATTATTCATTCTAAGCCCGAAAGCTAACATTTACCGATTCAACACTAGGTTATTCGCCTTCTCATTAAGTATATTTTACCAGTCGGCAATTTTACTTGTTTCCAAATAAAATAAGAGATACACTTCATTAAGAAACTTTTAAAACATATGTACGTATTACAAGATATAAACTAATTCCATGAAAGGGGGGATACACTTGCTTGAGATGATTTTAGACGCACAGGATTTAATCTTTTACTTATCCTTTGCCAGTTTGCTTGTAAAAATGACAGCTGTGATGGGATTATATTTTTACCTGAAATTGTGTGTGAACAATCCGACACAGCAGCAATCGAGATTCGCAGCCAATTATAATGCACCTTTTAAAAAGGCTCAAAAACAATACAACGAAAATAACTCGTTTGCTCATTGGCTAGCGCGTCGTGTCAGACGAATCGAATCCTCGGATGAGAGTCCAGCTTCCATCCTTCTTGAAACTAAAATTGATATTAAATTTCAAGGAGGACCATTATGTCACAAAAAACAAAAAGAGTTGTATCCCCCGTTTTTATCGGGTTATCTATTATAATTGCTGTTTTCGCAGCTAGTCTGTTTGCAGGAGGAGAGCATGCCTTTGCTGCTGCAACTGAAACTGCAGAAAAAGCAGGATTTTTCCAAACGTATTTTGTTCATCCTATGACCATTATTTTGAACACAGTTGCCGGTTGGTTCGGCGGTGTATTCGGATATTCAGTCATTGTCGTGACGCTTGCGATCCGATTAGTGCTTATGCCATTAATGCTTAAATCGCAAAAAAGCATGATGCAAATGCGTGAAAAAATGACTGTTGCACAGCCTGAAATCAAAAAAATTCAAGACCGTATGAAGACTGCTACAACGACTGAACAAAAAGCAAAGATTCAGCAAGAAACGATGGAAGTATATAAAAAGTATGATATTAACCCAGTAGCATCGTTCGGCGGATGCTTGCCGGTATTAATTCAAATGCCGATCTTAATGGGCTTTTATTATGCAATCCGTAACTCTCCGGAAATCGCGGATCAAAGCTTCCTATGGTTTAACTTAGGAACGCCTGACTATATCCTTGCACTTCTGGCTGCCGGTGTCTACTTCCTGCAGGCTAAACTGTCATTTATCGGTATGACAGAAGAACAGAAGAAACAAATGGCAATGATGGCCTACATCTCGCCAATCATGATGGGGATGATCTCATTCACTGCTCCTGCTGCACTACCGTTATACTGGACAGTCGGCGGAACGTTCCTTATCATTCAAACTTATATCAGCAAGAAACTGTATAGCCCACAACCAGCTGTACTTCAAAAAATTGCTGAGAAATAAAGAAAAACCGTCACCGGTCCTTTTTCAATTAATCTACGCTGTCCGCAAAGTATATTGCGGGCAGCTTTTTTAGTTTACCTTTCATTAATTTTGGTAAAAATAGGTAAAGAGGTGAAACATAATGATTTATATAATTGCATTGCTCATATTTGCAAATGCAGCTCTTTTAATCTATATGAAAAGAAAGAACGATGAAGAAGAAGCTCAACTACTTGAAAAAATTGAAACTGGTACAGAATTGAAGAAAACGATGGCAATGGGCTTGTACTACCGTTTTAATTTCCCGCGAACGAAGGATTCGGATGGCAATCAAATATTTGAAAAGAGTACAGAGTTGTTTATTAAACAACTGCCGCTCGAATTTGAAGACTTTGTTGCGAATGTGCTTCAGAAAAAGTTCGGAGGAGATTCTTTATTAGCGAGTCGCTCTAGCCAATTTGGCATTGATTTTGAGCACCACACTGATGAAGGACTATTTCTCGGACAAGCAAAGGTATTAAGTCATGACCTTCCTTTTGAAACGATTGCCATCCTCCATTCCAATATTGTGAAAAGGAATGCCGAGGGAGGATATTTGGTTACGACCGGCGGTTTCACAAGAGCAGCGAAAGAATATGCAGAAGGCTTAAATATACAATTGATTGATGGCGTCAAATTAGTCGAATATTGGCTTGAATCAATGAATCATCAAATCTATGTGAAAGAGCAGAAAATTGTCTCAGGTGAATATGTCTAAGAAAAACCGTAACCGGTCCTTTTTTATCATGATACGCTACTCAGATTCACTTCGATAAAAAAGGAGACATGCGGGAGGACTAAGATGAATCACACGAGGAACCCGATTTTGGTTCCTTGAGGGAGGCAGCTTAGGACCGAGCATGGCAGGTGTAAGGTTAGACAATGAGAAAAGCAGGAGAATCAGCATTCATCTCCTGCTTTTCTATGTGCATTATTTTGTTGCTTCCGTTTTTTCTTCTAACGAAACCGCAATTTGATTAAGCTCGCCTTTCAAATTGTGCTTGCCGGAATAGTTGTTGATGACATCAACCAAATCCAGTCCGGTCGTTTCTTTTAATGATGCCTGCAATGAAGTCATCGTTCCTAATACGGAGCTGGTCAAGTTTTGCACTCCGCCTCCGCTGCCATTTCCGGTATCAATAATTTTGATGCTTTCCACATTCGCAAGCGGTGCAGCTACCTTCTCTGCATATTGAGGCAAGATACTTAAGATCATTTCCAGCTTAGCTGCTTCTCCGTATTTCTCGAATGCTTTCGCTTTTTCTTCTTGGGCATTCGCTTCGGCTAAACCAATTTCACGGATAATCTGTGCTTCGGCACGACCTTTTGCTTCAACAGCAGATGCTTCTGCAATACCATCAAGCTTCACTTTCTCTGCATGAGCTTTCGCTTGGGTCGTTACTTCATATTGACGCGCTTCCGCTTCAAGCTCAGCTTTACGCTTCAATGCTTCTGCTTGCTTCTCTAATGCATATGCATCTGAATCGGCTTTCAAGTTAATATCCGCTTGATATTGACGTTGACGTCTTTCAGATTCCTTCTCTTGCAGTTCAATTTGCTTCTGACGCTCCACGATTTCAATTTGCATCTCCTGCTCTTTTACTTGTTGAGCAATTCTAGCTTTCTGCAAGTCATAAGCCATATCGGCTTCTGCCTTCGCGCTGTCCTGTTCCTTCTTGAACTCAGACATTTTCAATTGATTGTATTTGCTCGCTTCTGCGACTTGCGTATCTCTTTCTAATTCCGCACGCTTCGCTTCCTGCTCATTTTTCGCTGTTTCGATACGGCTTTCCCTTTGAGCAATTGATTCAGCGATTTCCGCTTCCTTTTGTACCTCGGCAATACGATGGCGCGATTGATACTCTAAGTATTTATCCACATCAATATAATCTTTTACATTAAAAGAGCGAATCTCGAAACCAAGCTTATTTAAATCCGGCTCCGCTACATTTTTTACTTGTCTTGAAAAAGCTTCACGATCGCTGTATGCATCCTCGACCGTCATCGATCCTAAAATCGCGCGCAAATGACCATCCAAAATTGATGTGATTTCTTCTGCAACATCGTCCTGGCTTTTGCCCATAAAGTTCTCAGAAGCAGTCGCAATCATGCTCAAATCGCTGCCGACCTTCACAACCGCATTACTGATGGCACCTAACCGCACCTTTTGCTTCGTATAAACTTCGTTGGCTTTCACCGTTAAAGCATACGTCGTCAAAGTCATGCGCTGCGATTGCTGGATGAACGGAAGTACTAACGTTCCGCCCCCGCTGACAACCTTTATCTTCCGTCCGCCTCCAAGGTCACAAACACTTACTCCTGACCCGAGCATGCTTCCTGTCACAATAAGTGCTTCCTCCGAGCCGACTGTCACATACCTACTAATAATAAATGATACAAGTCCGATTAATAATACAGCCAAACCGATAATCAGCCATAATGTTGTTGATAATCCCTCCATTTAAAAACCTCCCGACTTCTTAATTTTTGTAGAATCAAAGTTTTCATCGTACTTTACTACATAAAAAATATGTTCCTTCACTTCAATAATCAGTGCCTGCTCCCCCAGTTCAATATGCGAACCGTCATAACTTCTTGCCGTTCTCGTAACGGTGCCAAGACCCGTCGGAACCGTCAACTCCCCAACCGAATCCGGAAGTATCGCCAAAGTGACTTCTCCCACCTCTCCTTGAAGATCCTCAAGTCTAAAAGCAGTCGAACTCTCCATTTTCGATAAAGGTATAAAAACAAAAATATTTAATATTACAGTTAAAGCTAATGAAATAAGTGCAGCTAAAGTGAGGATCAAAGCGGTTGAAAAAGATGTGTAGTTCACTAAAATATAGCCAATGAAAGAAGCCACTCCCATAAAACAAAGCGTTGTCGTCAAATTAAATATTTCGCTGTCTAAACCAAGCGCAAGGTCAAAAACACCGCCTAATAAAAGATTGGCAAATAAAATGACGAGCGTGACAATGAAAATTGTAATGAAAATCGAACTAAGTGTCATATTCCCCCCTCCTCCCATTTGTCTTCCATACCTTATTTACGGAAATAAAGTGAAAAAGTTTCAAAATTTTCCGTACATTTATACAAAATACACACTATTCGAAACATTTCAAGTACCATTTCGTATAAACTTATTACAATAGACGATTGAGGAGTTGATTAAGATTAGTAACTTATTGACACTTTTTCTCGAGAATGACCGCGAATTAAAGAATGGATTCATGTGGGAGCAAAGCATTGTGAAGAAAAATGCCGCACTGCAGCTTGCAATCAAAAACCAGCGTGTAAATTTAACCGAAATAAAAGATATGGTCGATTATATGAAAAAGAGCACTTCTGCTTTTTCTTATTTTCGTCACTCCTTGTTTCCAATAGCAGCTCTTTTAACAACCTATAATGATAGCAGACAGCTATTTGATCAGACCGTACACTATTATGACCGCCTAAAAGAGCATTTTAGACGTTCTTCTTATTTGCCTTACGTTGCTTTATTTTTAGCAGCTGAGTCTAAGCCTGAAAAAGCTGATCATACAATTGAAACCGCAGCACATTTTTATAAGCTGATGAAAGAAAGACATTTTTGGCTTACGTCTGACGATGACTATATGTTCGCTGTACTTTTGGCAAACAATAATTTAGAGCCAACCCATGCAGTGGACGAAATGACAGAATGCTACCGCTATTTGAATGAGCGGGGAATCCGAAAAGGAAATGCCTTGCAGGCGATGAGTCATATCCTCGTTTTAAGCGATGAGCCTGTTTATAAAAAGTGCGACCGTCTCCTGGAATATGAGCAACTTCTAAAGGCAGAGAAAATTAAACTCGACATGTACTCCCGCTCCCTGCTTGCTGTTTTGACGATTGTTGAGCAAAATGTACATGCAACAGTGAGTAAAATTGTCGAAACTGACAGTACGCTTGCCTCCCAGAAAGGCTTCGGCAATTGGTCATTCGGACGCTCTGCACGAAACATGTTCAGTATTGCTGTTACGGTATCTGAGGATTTGCAAAATACTCAAGCTGAAACAATCCAAGCTACAATCCAGAATAACATTCAAAGCCTTTTACTTGCTCAGCAAGCCGCCATGACAGCCGGTGTCGCCGCAGCAGCATCAAGTTCGAACTCTTCATCGAATTCATGAATGAGATTCGGAGGTGTTTTTTTCAATACAGACTGAAAATAAATTAACAAAAAGAGACAGCCTCCCATCAGAAGCTGTCTCGTATTTTTTTTATTCTTACCAGTATTTGATTTTTATGACCTAAGTAAATTCGCTTTATGACATAATAAAGACCAAAGATAAATATGACTATGATTGCTAGCGCATATAAATTAATATCAGCGGACAATAACCCAGCCGGAATTAACGCTAAAACAAAAAAATAAACAAAATTGCCAATTGCTGTCGCAAGGACAAACGATTTATACTGAATCGAGCTTAAGCCGGCCAATATGTTAATCAGGCTCGTCGGTACAAATGGAAAAACGCGTGCTTGGAAGACATATTTAAAACCGTTTTGCTCCATTTTTTCTATATGTTCAGGGTTGAAACGCTTAATGACCCGGTTTTTAAAGACCGAACGAACAGAAAGGCAAATAATATAGGCGGCAACGACACTTGTAAACCAGCTCCATAAAAAACCTTGCCAAAAACCGAACAAAGCCAAATTAATTGTAATGACCAATATTAACGGGATGACCGTAAAAGAATTTTGGATAATCATAATCAGCAGCAAAAACAAATAAGCATATAACATATTCCCGTCCAACAATGCTCTCACCTTATGTACATTTCCATCTAATATCGCATGAAAAAGCGGACTATCCCGCAAAAAGCAAAGAACACCAAGAATAACAACGAGAATGCTCGCTACAATGAACGCTTGCCTCAATCTGTTTTTATCCTTTTTATTATTGTCTATCATATTATTCACCTGCCTGAAAATTTGGAGGAAGGCTCATTGAGTTCACAAAAAACACAACCTTATATAACATTATATCCTTAACCTCGCATTTATGACTCCGCAGCCATTTTGAAAAATAATGCCCATCAAAGAATGAAAACTCACTAAACGAAGATACTACCAATGTAAGTACGACCATTTATGTCTCATATTAAGGAGTGGAAACGATGACTGATACTAAAAAAGTGATTATCGTCGGTACCGGATTTGTCGGTACAGCAATCGCTTATTCAATCGTCAATCAAGGGATTGCAGAAGAGCTGGTATTAATTGATTTAGATACTGCCAAAGCAGAGGGTGAGGCAGCCGATCTTCGACATGGTGTCCCATTTGGTCCGTCACGTATTAAAGTGCGTGCAGGAGGCTATGAAGAATGCAGCAATGCAGATGTCATTATTATAACAGCCGGTGTCAATCAGAAACCTGGTGAAACGAGATTAGCGTTAGTTGAAAGAAACGCAGCAATTATGAAAGGTATCATCAAAAATGTTATGGATTCTGGTTTTAATGGTATTTTCATTATAGCATCAAATCCAGTGGATATTATGACTTATATCGCTTGGAAAGAATCAGGATTGCCGCACGAAAGAGTTATCGGCTCCGGTACGACTCTCGATACAGCACGTCTGCGCTCCGGTCTTTCTGAATACTTTAATGTCGACCCACGTAATATCCATACATATATTATGGGTGAACACGGCGATACAGAATTTGCTACTTGGAGCCATGCGACTATTGCTTCTCAGCCAATTACTGAATATATCAAGAAACATGGCAACAAATACAAAATGGAAGATCTGGAACAAATATTTATTGACACCCGAGATGCTGCCTACTACATTATTGAACGTAAAAAAGCGACCTATTTCGGCATCGGTATGTGTGTTGCCCGCATTGCTAAGGCTGTCTTAAATAATGAACGAGCTATCTTGCCGGTAGGTGTCTATCTTGATGGTATATACGGACAGACAGATGTTTTCTCCAGTGCTCCATCAGTTGTTTCACGGAAAGGCATCGAGGAAATTATCGAGCTCGAGCTAACTGAAGAAGAGCTGAAAAAACTGGACCATTCAATCAATGTACTAAAAGAAACAATGAAGCCTGTTTTATAAATATTCCTTTTTCCCCTGCGTTTTCAGGGGATTTTTCTATTTCACACTGTAATGCATGGCAAATGATATTCCCCCTGCGATTATGTTACGATTGATAATAAGAAGGGGGCATACATAAATGGACATTCAACCGCTTATCATCGCCATTCTGGCAGGAATTGTATACGGGGCAGTACGATCTTATTTCCAAGATAAAAAAGAAGATCAACAAAAAAAACGATCTAATCCTTATTTAGAAAGTATTGTAGTCTCGTTAGCAGTCTACTTACTCGTCAGTACTTTATTTTCCTAAAAAATTTAGCTGCGGATAAAAAGGACCTATCGACGATGGGTCCTTAATACATTCACCTCTATAAACGTCTCTCTCCATTATCTCCCACTAACCACATACTTCATATCTTAAATAATACGAGCTATACTTGTACATTATATTAAAATAACACCTTGAAGGAAGGATGTATATTGAAGAAATTAATTATATCCAAAACACTCATGTTTATCGTCATCGTCGCATTTGTTGCGGGATTTGAGAGTATTTTCGGAAAGGTCAATTCTCTTGTTGGAGTTACAATCGTTATTGCAACTCTTATGTATCTGGAAGATGACTTAACAGCTCAACCATGGAAAAATTTCTTCTGGATACTAGCCATAAATTTGTTGCAAGGTCTCTTCTCATACATATCAGCAATTAATATGTGGGCAGGTATTCCTTTAAACTTTATCTCCATGTTTATTGTCGGTTTTTTCTTTTCACATAATCTAAAAAAACCATTATATGTCGCATTCGGTTTGCAATACATATTTATGTTAACTGCCCCTGTTACAGCAAGCGAACTGCCGCTGCGTCTGTTGGGGCTAGCTTCTGGTGCCGTTATCGTCATGCTTTCGCAATTATTACTCAATAAAAATAAAATTGCCAAAGAAGGAAAGAAGCATTTCATCCTTGTATGCCAAAAGCTAACGGATAAATTAGAAAGAATAAAAGAAAATGATGACAGCTCTGACCTAAACGAATCCATTGAAGCTTCAATAAAAAAAATACGTAAAATCATCTATGATAAACGAATTAAAGGGTTCTATCTCTCAAATGAGAGCAGAATGCAATTAAAAATATCTGTTTGCCTTGAAAAGATATTATTACTTATTGAACAGCTCCCTGAAAAAAGCTACAAATCCGAATTAATTCCTCAAATCATTGATGAATTAAAGGAACTAAATAATTCCGTAACTACAGGGAATTTACAGGTGAGCGAGTTTCATTCACTCTATGCCTTACAAAAAAAATACGATAGCACACTTATATATAAATTAATTAAAAATTTCGAGTTACTTTATCTACTATTACACAATTTGAACACACTGAATCGGGAAGAATTAAATAAAGTAGAGACCATTGTCGAGATTCCATACACATATAAAAGTTCCTATCAAAATTTAATTAACATCGACAAAAATTCTGTTCGCTTTACCTATGCTATCCGCTTAGGAATCGTAATTGTGATTGCAGCATTTATTGCAAACTATTTCGCATTAGAACAAGGCAAGTGGCTCGTATATACCATTTTCTCCGTCACTCAACCTTATTCTGAAACGACTGAATTTCGTGTTCGCGAAAGAATCATTGGGACACTAATCGGAGCGGCAATATTCCTGCTTCTATTCTCGATTATCACCAATGAGACAGGCCGTTTAATATTAGTTGTGTTATTAGGATATATACAAAACTATGCTACATCATATCGAACGACAGTCATTACAGTCACTCTATGCGCATTAAGTACCGCTGCTCTAACCGGTGACCCTACGGTTCTAACATTAGAACGAATTTTAAATGTATTAATAGGCGTCGTAATCGGAATGATTGCAAATCAAATAATTATGCCCTACAGCGTTGAAAAAAATACTAAATCCTTGGTCGAAATGTACAAAGACACAACAATACATATGCTGAAGGAAGTGTTCGAATATGCTAATGACCCAAAAAAACATACTCATTCCATCAATAATTTATTTGCAGTCTCGTCATTAATTGAGGAGCGAATTTTATTAAACAATGAGACACTATCGTTAAAAGGTACAGATTCATTTTTACAAAAACAAAAACGACTCAATCACCGGGTATACGAACTTTTTCTTCATATTCAGAACAGCCAGTTCGAGTATAACGTTGTCAAAAGAATAGGCAAGGAGCTAAAAACACTCACGTCTTTATCACAAACGGAATACATGGCAGCTAAAAATAGACTGAAAGAAAAAAGCATGGATTCGTATGAAGAGAAAATTATTACCAATATCCTCATAAACATTGTTGAAGATTGCAGAGAGAACTTATTAAACAAACAAAAAGGGGTTGTCTGATTGCAGACACCCCTTCTTTTTACAATTCACTTAAGTACTTTTTAATAACTGCCGTTACGCCGGCTTCATTATTAGTCTTTGCTTTAAAACGGGCAACTTTCTTGATTTGTTCATGTGCATTAGCCATTGCATAGCTATGATAGGCTTGCTGCATCATTTCTAAATCATTCAGGTAGTCACCAAACACCATTGTTTGCTTCTTGTGTACACCGAAATACTCTTGTACCTTTTGCATCGCGATTCCTTTATTAGTACCGGCATTCATTATATCAAGCCATACATAGCCGCCAATTGTCACTTGAAGCTTTTCCATGTAGTCTTTGAAATATGTGTAACTGTTACTTTCTGCTCCTTTAAAGTCTAAGATTGAAATTTTAAGAATATCATCTTCTACTTGAAGCAAATCTTCAACTACTTGCTGTCTTGCATAATATTTATTTATTTCTGCCATGGCCTTATCGTCCATCGGTTCAATGTATGCCGATTTCTTGCCGCATAAAACAATGTAGACTCCATCAATTTCACGGGCAATCTTTAGCAATTCTTTCACATCGCTCTTTTTTAGCGTGTTCGAGAATATTTCCTCACCCTTATACACAACGTAAGAACCGTTTTCAGCAATGAACAACATCTCATCTTGCACATCATGGAATCTTTCCGCTAAATTGTAATACTGGCGTCCACTTGCTGCTCCAAAAACGATGCCTCGCTGCTTCATTTCTTCAAACACAGAATAGAAATCTTCCGGGAACTGGTTTTGATCGTTCAAGAATGTTCCATCCATATCAGTTGCGATTAATTTAACCATCTCTTATCTCCCTCTTAATACACTTCTCTATTTAAAACCGATTCCAACACTATATTAGTATAATATTAAGAAAGGGTTTTCACAACCGTCATATGGCTTCAAGCGACTATTTCTGCTCGACATCAATTGTTAATGATTCGTCCCTATATTGATCCCTGTTCAGCTCACCGGTTAACTTGCTTGTTAATACACCGGCCGTCATACTGCCGCTTACATTTAGTGCTGTTCGGCCCATATCAATTAGTGGTTCAATCGAGATTAACAAACCGGCCAGCGCAATCGGTAAGTTCATGCTTGAAAGTACCAGCAGCGCAGCAAATGTCGCTCCTCCTCCGACCCCTGCAACGCCGAATGAGCTGATTGCTACCACTAAAATTAACGTAACAATAAAGCTGGGTGAAAGCGGATCGATGCCGACAGTCGGAGCAATCATCGTCGCAAGCATTGCCGGGTAAATACCTGCACAGCCGTTTTGCCCGATTGAAATGCCGAATGAACCGGCAAAATTCGCGATTCCTTCCGGTACTCCCAAGCTTTTTTGCGTTTCTATGTTTAGCGGAAGCGATCCTGCACTTGTTCTAGAAGTGAAAGCAAATGTCAGTACCGGAAATGATTTTTTAACATACTTTAATGGGTTCAACCCTGATAATGATAGCAGTAATAAATGTATTAAGAACACTGTGATTAACGCCACATATGAAGCCAGTACAAATTTTCCGAGCTTAATGATAGAGTCGATATCGCTGGTCGCGACTGTTTTTGTCATAATCGCCAAAACGCCATAAGGAGTTAAACGCAATATGAGCGTCACCACCCTCATGACAATTGCGTATATTGAATCAATCATCTTCACAAAAAATTCGGCATGTTCAGCCTGCTTTCTCTGAATACCCAAATAGGCGACACCTAAAAAGGCTGAAAAAATAACAACGGAAATCGTCGATGTCGGGCGTGCCCCAGTTAAATCAAGAAACGGATTTGTCGGAATCAACTCCAAAACTTGTTCCGGAATGCCGGTTGCTTCAAGGTCGCTATATTTACTCACAAGCTCGTCACCCCGCACAGTTTCCGCCGTACCTTGGTCAATTTGAATCGCTTCTAAGTTAAAAATAGACGCACTCGTTATTCCGACTCCAGCTGAAATAGCCGTTGTACCGATTAAAATCCCTAAAATTAGCACACTGATTTTCCCGATATTGCTTGTTAGTTTTAACTTTGTAAATGCTGATAATATCGAAATCGATACGAGCGGCATTACAATCATCTGCAGAAGTTTTACGTAACCTGATCCAATTAGATTAAACCAGGATGCCGTTTCAGTAATTATATATGAATCTGAATCATAGAAAAGCTGCAGCATCAATCCGAATACGATTCCAAGCCCTAAAGCTGTAAATACCCTTTTAGTGAATGATACAAATTTCTTTTGCATAAAAAAAAGAACTGCCAATAATATGAGCATAATGGCAATATTCAATATGACATATAGCATTACAATTTTCCTCCTGATTTTAAATCCGATAAAACAAATGAGAATAATATATATTAGATAGTAGCATACAGAAAGAAAAATGGAAAGCCTCCCTGCAATGTTATTCTTGACCACCGAAATGCCATTTAGCCGAATTATCTTATGTACATAGGGAACTCGGCTTGAGCTCCCTATTCATTTCATTTTAGCAGCAGCCGGGTGCCGGCGGCATCGGAGAACCGCATTGTTGTTGTTGGTTCGATACAGTAGACGCAGATTGGTATGTGTGCGGGAAGTGATGTTGGTGTTTAAACACATGATTATTGATTTCTGTTGTTTGTACAGGATGAACGTGAGGCACAATGTGCGTGATCGTATTTTGCTTTACAAATTGAATCGGCTGATGAACGACAGGAGGGCATACATTCATTTTGTTACATCCTGGTACTTGTGATGCCATTTGTCCATGGTGGTATCCATGATGATGTCCATGCGCTCCACCACAACCACAACTACTTCCACTTCCAAAACCTTTTTTACCATACATATTAGCATTGCTCCCTTCAATTTCTTTACTTGCTATACCAACAGTGTATGTACAAGACCATGAGACGTGTCGAGACATAAACCTATTTTCACCAACAAAAGCGGAAGCACCCGGTTAGCGCCTATGAAACAAAAGAAAAAAGCCTCCGCAAAATCATCAAGTGATTTTGAAGAGGCTTAGCCTGTTTATTGTTAATAATTACGGCACCATATTGCCGGCTGCTTTATAAATTTGATACCATTCTTCCCTGGTTAAACGCATTTCCGATGCTTTACACGCCTCTTTCAATCGGTCGGCATTTGTTGTCCCGACAACTACTTGAATATTCGCAGGATGTCTTGTAATCCAGGCTGTTGCAATGGTCGTGTTTGAAACGCCATATTTTAGAGCAAGGCTGTCAATTACTTCATTCAGTTCAGCAAATCGTTTTCGGTCACCTAAAAATGCCCCTTCAAAAAATCCATGCTGAAACGGAGACCATGCTTGAACCGTTATATCCTTCAATCGGCAATAATCAAGAATGCTGCTGTCTCGGTTGACTGACTGATCAATATTCATATTTAGCGCGATGCCTGAATCAATCATTTGCGTATGGGCAATACTAAACTGCAACTGATTTACTATCAGTTTTTGTGAAAGATATTTCTCAAGCAAAGCGATTTGCATTGGGTTATGATTAGAAACACCGAAATAGCGAACCTTCCCTTGCTCCTGTAGTTTATCGAAAGCTTCTGCCACCTCCTCAGGCTCCATTAACGGATCCGGGCGGTGAAGCAGCAATATGTCAAGATAATCCGTATTTAATCGTTTCAAAATGCCATCGACCGAGCTGACAATATGCTCCTTTGAAAAATCATAATAACCTCCCTCAGGACGGATAGCACATTTACTTTGAATGATTAGTTTTTCCCGTATACCGGCATTCATCTGAACAGCTTCAGCAAAAAGTTCCTCACTTCTCCCACCCGCATATATGTCGGCATGATCAAAGAAATTAATTCCTTCTTCCATCGCTGTTTTAATTAGTTTTTCTGCTTCGGCTAACGAAAGCTCCGTCAGCCTCATATTTCCCACTACTATATTTGAAGCCTTAAGATCGCTAGTTCCAATCGGAATATATTTCATCAGTTAATTGCCCCTTCACAGATAAAATAAAACGCTTACATTTATTATTATAATATAATAGTTTCCTAGATTTATTTTTATTTTTTTCCAATCAAAAAAACGGCAACGCTCCTTTTGAAAGGCACTTACTCAATCATATTTAATCAAAAAAACGGCAGCGAATAAGATTTTAACTCATTCACTGCCGTTATCATTTATTTTTTACCCGTTGAGCCGAGGCCGCCACGGCTTACTTCATCCAACTCTTCAACTTCGATAATTTCTACCTGCTCCATTTTCTTATTAATACGGAACTGGCAAATACGATCACCTTTTTGGATAACTGTATCTCTCATCGCAAGAGCCGGGAAAAACCATTGATCTTCATTGCCGCAATAAGATTCGTCAATGACTGCAAAGGAATTCGTTTGCAGAATGCCGAAGTTTTTGAATGTGCTTGAGCGCGGCACAACATTCGCCTCATAGCCTGCCGGCAGCTTCATGCCGATGCCAAGCGGAATTAGCTTGTACTCAAATTGGCTAAGCTCAATCGTTACCGCTGCACGCAAATCGATCCAATCGCCAATCGCTATTTTCTCAATCTTTTCGATTTCTTGATCAAAGTATTTAACTTTTATTTGTTTCGCCACTTGTTGACTGCCCCTTTTTAATCGTTAAAATAGAAATCTTCATCCTTAATATGCTCAACTAACGCCTTTTTGTAGCCGTTTCCTTTCATAGAGAAGAAATCATGCGACTTCGTTTTCGTATCAAGACCGTTCAATACGATCGGGTTCACTTCTTCTTCTTCGAAATACGGTTCAAACGCCAAATTTTGCAGCGCTTTGTTTGCATTGTATCGAATGAATTTTTTAACGTCAGATGTTAAATTCACTTGGTCATAGACATCAGCTGTATATAATAGCTCATTTTCATATAGCTCCGTCAGTAGATTATAAGCGAAATCTTTCAGTTCCGCTTTCATCGCATCATCTTGCTTATTGTAAATTTCTTGTGCTAATAGACCGATGTATACGCCGTGGATTGCTTCATCCCTTATAATCAAGTTAATAATTTCGCCAGCCTGCATTAGCTTACCTTGTCCGTAGAAGTATAACGGATAATAGAAGCCGCTGTAGAACAGGAAGCTTTCTAAGTAGACTGATGCGACCATCGCTTTATACAGGTTGATTTCATCGTCATCGATTTTATCGTAGACACCAACGATGATTTCCGCCTTTTTCTGTAAATATTTGTTTTCCTTCACCCATTCGAATACTTCATTAATTTCTTCTGTAGAAGCTAATGTCAAAAAGATGTTGGAATATGATTTGGCATGAACGGCATTTTCCATCATCGCCATGAAGTTCAGGACCGCTTTACGCTGATGCCCTTGAACACGCTCCGCAATACGAGGCATTCCCGTATTGCCTTGCTCTGTATCCAGAAGCGTCAAGCCCGCCAATACTTTCTTGTAAGCGTCCTTTTCTTGGACATTTAAAAACTTCCAAGTTAGTAAATCACCGTTTAAGCTGATTTCTTCCGGCAGCCAAAACTGCTTTGTATTTTGATTGTAGAACATTTGCGTGAAATGGTCGTCTTGTTTCGACCAATCTGCTGCATCGAATACTTTGCTCATAGTTTGTTATGCCCCTTCCTTACACCGTACAAGATAGGCAGCCTTCTTGGCTAGTATCCTTCGTGCGTGCATAATATAATGTTTTAACCCCTTTATGATGGGCATATAAATCGATTCTATTTAAATCTCTCGTTGTCATTGTGTCTTTCAGGAACAGCGTGAAAGAGATGCCTTGGTCAACATGTCTCTGAATTGTCGCTACCATATCCACTACACGGAACATATCCATATCATATGCTTCTTTATAGAAGAACCAGTTGTCGCTGCTCAAGTAAGGCATTGGATAATACGTCTTGGAATTACCGTATGTCCGTTCTTCAATGCGCTCCATAATTGGCATTACAGAAGCAGTAGCTGATTGCACGTATGAAATACTGCCATTCGGCGCAATAGCTAATCTATAGCTATTCGTCAGACCGTACTTCATTACATCTTCCTTCAATTGCTTCCAATCCTCAATTGTCGGGATGTGCATGCCTTCAAATAGTTGAGCAATTTTTTTGTTTTTTGGAGAGAAGTCTTCTTCCAGGTATTGATTGAAGTACTCTCCTGTCGCATAAGATGACTCTTCAAAGCGGTAATATTTAATGCCTGTTTCCTTGGCAATCTCCATTGAACGTTCGATTGAATAGAAGTTCATCATCATGAAGAATGTATTAGCAAAGTCGCGGGCCGCTTCGCTTTCATAGCTGATTTTATTTTTCGCTAAAAAGCCGTGCAAGTTCATCGCACCTAAACCAACGCTTCTCATCAGCTTATTGCCGCGCTGAACAGCTGGCGCATTTTTGATGCTTGTTTTCTCGGACACAGTCGTCAACGCATCAATTGAAAGTTTTACACTCTCTTTAATGCTCTTGTTTTCCATCAGATTCACAATGTTTAAAGATGCTAGGTTACATGAAATATCCATGCCGATTTCATCTTCTACACCATAATCGTTATAAGTGGAAACAGTCGATGCCTGCAAAATTTCCGAGCAAAGATTGCTGAATTTCACTTTAGAAATATGGTTATTGGCATGAACATTGTTGACGTTATCCTGGAACATCACATATGGATAGCCTGATTCAAATCGCAGCGCTGCAATTTTCTCCAATAGACGACGCGGATTGACTTTGTCTTTGCGAATATTCGGATTATCCGCAAGTTGGTCATACATTTCATCCATATCCATCTCATCAAGATGCTGGCCGTATTCTTTATACACAGAGTATGGGTAGAATACATACATATCTTTGTCTTCTCTTGCCAACTCAATGAATTTATCCGGAATGACAACACCGATCGATAACGTTTTTACACGTACATCTTCATCAGCAGAAATCTTTTTCGTTTCCAAGAAATCATCAATATCTTTATGGAAAATGTTCAAGTATACGGCACCGGACCCTTGACGTTGCCCCATTTGATCCGCATATCGGAATGCATGATCAAGCAACTTCATTACGCCAACTACACCTTTAGTCGCGTTTTCGATATTTTTGATAGCCTCGCCTTTAGCACGGATTTTCGAAAGATTGATCGCTACACCGCCGCCGACTTTAGACAGCTGCATCGAAATATTTTCAACCATTGCTATATCATTTAAAGAATCATTCATCTCAAGCAAGAAACAGCTCACCAATTCTCCGCGGCGTTTTCTTCCTGCATTCAGGAACGTCGGCGTTGCCGGCTGGAACTCCTGATTAATCAGCATAGACGTCAGTTTCTTCGCTTTCTCAAAATCACCGTCCGCTAAGTATAGCGCAACAATCGCAATGCGATCTTCGTATCTTTCAAGGATCTTTGCTCGGTCATTCGTTTTCAATGCGTAATCATTGTAAAATTTAAATGCTGACATATATGAAGGAAAACGGAATTTCTTATCGTATGCGATATCATACACTTCTTTCAATTGATCATAAGTATACTGCTTAAGAAACTCCTCTTCGTAATAATCATTTTCAATTAAGTAATCTAGTTTTTCACGTAAATCATGGAAAAAGACTGTATTTTGATTAATGTAGTCTACAAAATAACTATGTGCGGCTTCACGGTCTTTTTCAAATTGATAGCCGCCATCCTTTTGGATCATGATTTCATTATTAAGCTTCAACCATTTCGCAATTTGTTCGTTCATTGATTTTAGCTACCTCCTGTTCAAAAATCTCCACGTCACGTTTCGTGCCGCTAAGCTCAAACTTCAATAACAACGGCACCATAAATTGTTTGGAGATTAGCTCTCCCGCTTTGCCAAAGTTGGCTCCCCAATTTCGATTTCCGCTTGATGCTACTCCTTCCATATACGAATAATTCCTCTTTAAAAAATTTGCCGTACTCTCAGGAACCTCGCCGAAACCAATTGTATATGTAACTAAAATATATGGTTCTTTCACGGTCATCCCGTCAGTTAGTCTCACACTGCGAGTGCCAATTTTGTCCATAAAGCGTTGAACATTTCCTGTTAAACTATCATATATAACCAGCATGTTATTCAATAGCACCTCAATTTTCGGCAATTTTTTTCTTAGTCATTAATCGTAAGCAAGAAGAATTGTCACATTAATTTTCTCGACATTTTTTAAAATCTATGACATCATAAATATATATTAATAATATAAGCCCAAAGACAATCATACAACATACAGTATCCTTAATCAACAGATACTACTACATGTTGTATTTTCTTTGTGTTTATATTTATAAACCATCTGTGTCGTATATTGTCTGAAATCCCTGCCTTTATTAGCTCAAAACCATTACAATGCAAAATTGCTCCCTTTTATTTTTTTCAAAATCAGGCATAAATTCCTACTAAAAAAAAGTCATCGGTCCTTTTTATTTTTATAAAAAAAGAGACTCGCCTATTTTTGTAACGGGTTCAGTTTTGGGAGAGAATATTAAAAATAACACGTTAAATAACAAATTGGTTAGCACAGAAATTGTTATCAGATTAGCAATATAAATAGACTACAAAAAAACACTCAGATTTAATCTGAGTGTTTTAAATTCAACAAATAAATAACTTTCAACCTTCCATACAACGGATTATTTACTTTTATCCCATTTACCAGAAACAGCCGAGAGCATCAACCATGGTTCAATGGCGACATTTATAAGTACATGAGCAATAATAGGAGCAAATGTACTTCTACCTGACACAATATAAAGAATAGCTAATAATCCCCCTAGTACCGTCGTCGATAAAATCACAGGAAGCGCAATTTTTAATTCGCCTCTTAATAAAACCCAAGTGCCATGTGCAAGACCAAAAGCAACAGCAGAACCTATTATTTGCCATACTACGGTCAACTCTAAAGACATCATCCAATCCATAAGCATCTGCCTGAAAACGATTTCTTCCATTATACCAGTTGTAATAGCTACCCAGATTCCTAATACTTTTAACCATGAAAAGCGAAAAAGATTTTCTTTTACAAAAGGAACAGCATACGCAGTATACGCAACATATCCCACTATAATAAAGAAAGTAAAAAGCCAAACCATCATATTCGAAAATACATCTGGGGTGTAACCAATTCTCTTCTCTACAAAAGAATCAGGATTACCGAAATACCAAAATAGTATGCTTGCGGTTAACGTGATTGAAATGCTTGCTAAAATCCATCCTGTTTTTACTTGTTCTTTAGCATTTGAAATTTGACTCATCTCATTTCCCTCCCGACTGCATTATACCAAATATATCCAATAATACCTACCATCTTCAGATGTCTTATAATAATTCTGTATATCCTTTCCAATCCCTCCCAAAAATAAGTTCGCTATCACTAGCGAACTATCTTAGATAAATTATATCTTTCAAATTAAAAACTTTGTCAGTTATTCCTAAACGTTGTGCTGGCGTTTTTACAATTTTCTTTGCCCCTTCTTTGGTTGTAAATGGAATACAAAAATTGTAATAGGTTCGAAGTATCGTGAGAGCCATTTGAGCATACTTAGGGTTGAAATTTGAATAAATATAACTTTTACCATCTCCACGAGCAGTCATTAAAGGTCTTTCTAAAATAGATAATCTTCTCCGAATGTTTTGGATAAAAGCATTCGCTGCATTGTCATTTACATTAAGCATTAAATGAGCAATTTCACTCGGCTCTAAAGAGGATAAATCCGTTGTACAATCAACCTCTCTAAAACCTCTATCTGGAGTCGCTAAAGGATGTTCAATTGGATTATTTGCGTATTGTTTGTAGGAGTAGCTAGCAGTATGGATTTCTTCGTGAAACTGATGTCGCTGAAATGCATCTTCAAGATAAAGAAACGCCAGCTTCTTCAAAGAACGTGTACTATGTCCATTGCGAATTCCCCAATCATAGAGGTCTTGTTGAGCTAATTTAAACTCCTCGTAAGCTTGCTTGCGTGTCTTCGTTTTATCGATTTGGCTAACAAAATGATGCGCATCAGACAATTGGAACTCTCTAGAGAATATTCGATAACAAGCTGTCATTAACGAACTGTCCCTATCTGTCACAAAACGCCATTCAGATGAGTTTAGAAGCTGTTTGATTAGCCAATAGTGTGCCATAGTTGTATATGTCGAATTGACGTGCAATCCTTCAATATACTTGTCTCTCCGTTCCACTTTTAATAGTTCGCTACGATACTCTTCTTCGGTTTGGGTGTCATTGTCAGAAGGTGGCTGTGGAAAATGGGAAAATCGTAACCTAGCGTGTCGTTTAGCAAATTCATTCAAGTGGTCTTCCTTTAACAAAAACGTATCCAAAGCGATTTCTTCTATCGAAGCATCCCAATCATAGGCTATATCTGACCGTAATACGTATCTTGAAAAAACTTCAGCAGTGATTACTACATTGGTAGGAAATTGAGTGTCTTCAACGCTATCATACTTTTTACCGCCCATTCCTTTTCTCCGAATATTATTCAATAAGTAAGTCATTTTATCAGTGTTAAGCCATACTTCTTTAAAAGACAGCTGACTTAATGGTTTAGTTTCATACCGTTCTAAAAACTCCAAGCAGCGGCGATAAAGCCATTCTAATTTCTGATAATATGTTCCTCTACCAATTCCTAAGACCTCGCAAGTACGACTAACTGGTGTCTTGTTCAAGAGTAACTTTGCAAAGGTAGGAACAATATCATTTCTTTGTTGATTATAAACGATAGATTGTTTCGTATTCGGCATTATATTCGTTTTTTTCTTACAAGACTTACATTGCCATCTTTGTGCTCCAACTTTACTTTTTCCTTGTTTATAAAAGGAGTTTGGTTCATTAAATGGAGTAAAGTCTTCGAATGCACAGCCTTCTTTGTGGAAGATATATTGTGGTTCTATTTCTTTAATAGTTTCCAAATGAACTAATCTTGAAATTTCTTCTGCTAATGACCAATTGGAAAAAGCTCTTGTATAACAACCTAAAGACATACCTCTTGTTGGAAGAACAAGGTTAGGATTACATTTAATTGTCTTACTTTCGCCCGTTCCGTTTAATTTATAACGACTCGGTTTCCCCTTAACTGGAAATTTTTCTTGTTTCATCCCAAACGATGCACAATATGGATTAGTGCAGTGATTGATTTGAATTTCTTTGCTTATACTATTCCACTGAAACTCCACAGGTTTAAATAACAACTCATTAAACTTAGTAGCGAACCTTTTAGGGGCTAATAGAGAATATTGTTTATTTCGTTCTTTGATTTCTTCATTTGTAATCGGAGTAGTGACTGCAACAATTTCATCTTTTTTTGTCACTAACCTTTTTTGCTTAGCCAGTTTATTCCGCCACCTTCTCTTCAATTTCAAGCTGTTTGATAATCCGCTTATTATTTCGTTTACTTTTTACCCATTCAATGAAATTTTCATCTTCTAGAATGTTAAGCAAAATGGTTTCGACTACTTCTTGTTCAGTATATTCTGTGTATTCGGCATAGTATTTAACAATAGCTCTCGTTTGTTCTGATAATTTCCAATCTACTTTTTCAACGTTCTTGTTTTTAGGTTTTATAAACTTCATTTTCTATCACCTTCCCACTATTAGTATCGCCATAAATAACAAGAAAATAACAATCAATTTAGCAATGATTTTAGCATATAAATAGCAAGAGTACATAAATTTATGTACTCCTGCTATTTAGTGTGTTATTTTTTAAGTGATTTCATAGAATAAATCAGATAAACCCTTTTATAGCAATAAAAATAGGGATACGAAATCTATTGCGATTTATATCCCTATTTTATGTGTTATTTTATTTTTTCTCCCCAAGAACTGAACCCGTTACTATTTTTGGCAAAGTCCCCCAATCCATTCATTTAGTTGTCGTCATTAAATAGTGGAACCATACAGCATGATTTTGTTCATCGGCTGCCGCTCTTCGAAACGCGTCTTTCACATACCAGTTAGTAGCCTCATCAGCTGCAGTTAAGTAAGTATCGACTGCTTGCTGCTCGTCTTTAAAAGCAAAGTCCAAGCCCTTCTTATAGTTATCCGGGCATTCCTCCGTAATTTTCGGTTTCGGCTGGTTTCCTGTTAAGCTCGTGTACAGCTGACTGAATACTTTCAGATGTCTTTTCTCATCATTTCTTATTTCTCGTATTCTTTCTTTCGCCATATCTGACGGAGCCATCTCAGCTAATTTCGCATAGCATTGAATGGCGCTATATTCTCCATTAATAGCTTGCTCCAAATTACTGACCATTTTAGTTTGCTGTCTCACCATGTATTCATTCGTTTCATAATAGAACATGTTTTGACCTCCCAATTTTCAACTCTTTTACATAGTATGGGAGGCCTGAATGTCACGTGCTTGTCAGTCTAATCATGGTCGCGCATATGATCGTGGTCGCCATAGCCATAATCATCATCATAATCTACTGTGCCTGTTCTTGAACTTACTTTTACATAACGCAATTGATTGTCGGCTGTTTTAATTTCTACTTCATATTCAAATTCAGAGCGCGACAATTGATCATCTTCTAATTCAAAATCTTTTTGCACACTAATAATTTCACCGTCAAATTGAGCTAATGCAATGTTTCTTGCTTCCTGCTCACTATAGTTTTCATTGTTTTTCGCATAGTTGTAGCCTAAGCCGATAAATCCGCCGCCAATTGCCAATCCCGCAACAGCTACCACAACAACCGTAATAATAATTTTCTTTTTATAAGCAGCCACTTTTTTCATCATCCCTTTCAATTTCTCTTTATTTACAAAGTTGTTTACTTTCTCTGTCATCATCGCTCTCTCCTTTTATTTAATCGTCTAGTCCAGATTTTAATTGCAGCGCCTCTTCAGCTACATCCAATCGATGTTCAAACTGATCAAGCTGATATTTTTTTTCTTGATATTCAGCCTGCGTCATCGTACCCGCATAATAATCAGCTTCTATTCCATCATCATATTGATCAATTTGATCCTCTATCAGTTCAATTTCTTGATCAACTGCCATATAAGCAGCTCTATTCTCTTCAGCAGTTCCGTTAACTGTGTAATTTTCTACTTTTCCCTCGATTGCGGCTATCTCCTGTCTAAGAGCCTTCACGTTCTCTTCTTGCAGAGCAATGGATTTAGTGCTCTTTCCTTCTGTTACTGCAACTGTATCATCGCTTGCAGTTATCTCCTGTTTTGCGACAGTACTTGTATCTATATTTGAACTATTGATTTTGTCGGTACTTTGAGATGAACATGCCATCAGCAATAAACTTGCCATTGCACCTACTATCATTACTTTTTTAATCATCGTAATCTCCTCCTCACACACATAATAAGACGAAAACATTAAAGGAAGATTAATATAGAAAAACCGTTACCGGTCCTTTTTCATCAGGAATATGCTACCTAGATTAACCTCGATGAAATAGGAGACATGCGGGAGGACTAAGATGAACCGCACGAGAAATCCGGTTTTGGTTTCTCGGGTGGGGCAGGAAAAAGGAACATCGGCTAAAACCGCCACGTCCGCATGTCTTCGCCGATATGACCTACATCCTGTAGGCCTCCGAACATGGCAGGTATAAGGTTAGACAGCATTCTAAGTTCAAAAGTATATTTATTACCTTTTTAAAACCGTTACCGGTCCTTTTTCATTTTAATTTAATATTTCGGTGCTAATGTTGGATATATAATAATAGAAGGGAAAGGAGCATTAACAATGCGAATATTGATAGTAGAAGATGAACTTGATTTGCAAAATGTTTTAGTAAAACGGCTTCGCGCAGAATATTATAGTGTCGATGCTTGCGATAACGGCAATGATGCCCTTGATTATATAGAAGTAACACCTTATGACTTGATTATTCTCGATATAATGATTCCGGGAATTGACGGCCTGCAAGTTTTGCAAAAGATGCGAGCCGCTGACAATAACACACCGGTACTTCTTTTAACGGCCAAAGATTCTATCGAGGATCGCGTCAAAGGGCTCGATTACGGAGCTGATGATTATTTAGTCAAACCGTTTGCCTTTGATGAACTGCTGGCCCGACTGCGTGTGCTGACAAGAAGACAAACTGGCAGTACGTCCAACGTTTTTCAAATAGATGATTTAACCGTTGATTGCAACAAGCACGAGGTTAAGCGTGGTAACCGGATAATCGAGCTTTCCAGCAAAGAGTTTGCGATTTTGGAGTATATGATTCGCAATAAAGATGTCGTACTTACCCGTGATAAAATTGAGCAGCACGTTTGGAATTATGATTATGAAGGCGGCTCGAACATTGTCGATGTGTATATACGTTATCTCCGCAAAAAAATAGACAGCCAATCCGAAACAAAACTGATTCATACTGTTCGTGGAGCCGGCTACGTATTGAGAGTGAAACAATGAAAAAATTATCGATAAAAATGAAGGTAACCATCTGGTATACCGGATTGGTACTGATCATTCTTAGTTTAGTGTTTGCCTTCATATGGCTGTCTTCTGATAATATCCTTCTTTCTAATATGGAGAAACAAATGAAAATGAAGGTTGAAGAAAGCACAGAAGACATTGAATTCCACCACGGTACCATTAGATTGGATGATGACTTTGAGCATCAGGATGACGGTGTAACACTGCTAGTCTATGATGAGCAAGGAAAGCAATTAGCGGGGTATAGTCCATATAGTTTCGATACAAGTCTGCCGTTTTCATCAGGAGAAGTTCGAACCGTTCAAAACAACGGCAAAGAATGGCTTGTATATGATTTAAACTACGGCACCAAAAATCAGCAAAATATTTGGGTTCGGGGAATTATGCCGGTTGACCGGATGTCGGATGCAATGAATGCTATTTTGCTTGTGACGCTGATTTCATTCCCATTTCTTATTTTGCTGGCGGGCTTTGGCGGTTATTTTATTACAAAAAGAGCCTTTCGTCCGCTCCAGCAAATGATTGATTCTGTCAGTGCTATTCGTGAAGGAAAAGATTTGACGAAACGCATTCACTTAAAAGGGCCGAAAGATGAGGTTCATGCTTTGGCTGATACATTCGACAGCATGTTTGACCGCCTGCAGTCATCTTTTGAAAGCGAAAAACAGTTCACATCGGATGCCTCGCACGAATTGCGGACACCAACTTCCGTTATCATTTCCCAAGCCGAATATGCGCTATCTCAGAAGGAAAATCCTGAAGAAACAACGGAAGCTTTGGACGTTATTTTAAAGCAATCGAAAAAAATGACAGCATTGATTTCGCAATTATTGCTTCTCGCCCGAACGGATCAAAAGAACAATCACCTGGTTTTTGAACAGATTGATATAAGCGAACTCGCTGAGATTGTCGCTGATGAGCTGACATTAATGGCACAGCAGGCTGATATTGAAATCAAAACTGATATACAACCGAATCTCGTCGCTGAAGCTGACCAAACGTTGATGATGAGACTGCTTATGAACTTAATCTCTAATGCGATTACTTACGGAAAAGCTGGCGGATTCGTCAGTCTGCGATTGCATAGTGATGGCGATAATATCATCGGAGTTGTATCCGATAATGGAATTGGGATACAAAAACAGCATTTGCCGAAAATTTGGGATCGCTTTTATCGCGTCGATCCATCCCGCACTGCGACAGCTAGCGGCAATACCGGATTAGGACTTGCGATAGTGAAATGGATTGTCGAAACACATCGCGGAACAATCAGTGTCGAAAGCGAATACGGCAAGGGCAGCACTTTCACCTTCCATATACCGAAAAAAAGATCGTAAGCATGTATGCACTTTTTTGTGCAGCATGCTTTTTTTGTGACCTAGGACACATTTTTTTATCTGTCTTTCTTTTATATTTACAGTACATCAATGAACAGAGAGGAAGGCATCAGCATGAGTTTAACGAAAGAACAAATTCTCGAGGAGCTTGAAAGTGTTTTGGACCCCGAGCTTGGGGTCGATATTGTTAACTTAGGTCTTGTTTATAATATCGAGCTAATAGAGGCTAAACAAGTGAAGGTCACAATGACGATGACTTCTATGGGCTGCCCGATGGCCGGACATATAATTGCGGACGTAAAGGAGACATTATTATTAAGCTTTGCAGAACAATTAGAAGATGTGGATGTAGAAATTGTCTGGACGCCTGTTTGGTCAAAGGATCGTATGTCCCGACTAGCAAAAATCGCACTCGGAATTCCAGGATAATAATAGGAAGGAGCGAAGAATAATGCCGTTTTACAAAACATTAACACCTTTTTATGATGAAATCTTCCCAGCAAATGAAAAAGCTGTTCACTTTTTATCAGAGCGCTTCAAAAAGTGCGGACGTATTATAGATGTCGGTGCCGGTACTGGAAATATGGCCGTTGCACTCGCAAAACAAGGATTTGAACTGACAGCTGCAGAACCGGAAAAAGGTATGGCAGAAAGCATTCAGCAAAAAGCCCAATCCAATCAACTGCCTATTGCCGTATCTACTAAAACAATGCAGCAAGTAAACCAATTCGATGGAAATTTTGATGGCATTTACTGCATCGGCAACACGCTTGTCCATCTAGATAATGCGGAAGAGATCCGATTATTTTTCAAACACGTTTATGAAAAACTGAATGCTGGCGGTATGTTCATTTTCCAAATTGTCAACTTTGATAAAGTGTTGCTGAAAAAGGATTTCCGCTTCCCGCTTATTGAAAAAGAAAACTTTACATTCGCGCGTCAATATGACCTTGCTGATAGCGGGCACATTTTATTCACGACAACCGTTACAGCAAATGGTGAAGCAAAAACAAATACGATTCCATTGTACCCGGCTCAGTCTTCACAACTATTGGAGATGTTAGAGCAATGTGGGTTCAAGGAAATCACAGCATACGGAAACTTTGAGGACAAAGCTTATTCGATTGAAACACCGGCGCTGATTGTTACAGCTAAAAAAGAGTAATTTCACAAAAAAACACCCCGGATTTGGGGTGTTTTTTGATAATTGCACTGAAAATTAACAGGTGTTGCGCGATTTCGAGTGATATTTTGACGTTTGAGAGGCAGTCTTTGCGAATTTAAGAGCCTTCGCTTGGATTTTGAGAGCGGTCACGGCAATTTTGAGAGTCGTCGCCTGCTTTTGGAGAGCGCTCACGGGAATTTTGAGAGTCGTCACCTAACTTTTGAGAGCGCTCACGGCAATCTTGAGAGTCGTCATCTAATTTTTGAGAGCGCTCGCGGCAATTTTGAGAGTCTTCACCTAATTTTTGAGAGTGCTCACGGCAATCTTGAGAGTCGAGTCAATACTTTGAGCGCAGTCGCGACACTATAAGTCCCTACGCAAACCAAGTTGCAGCTTCACAGCATTTCTTCTAGCGCAGCACGGTTACATATTTTCACTTTGCGACCTGACATTTGAATATAGCCTTGCTTCTGAAAGAGGGAAAGCTTACGGCTTAATGTCTCTCTCGATGTCCCTAAAAGAGATGCCGCATCTGTCTTGTTCACAGGAAGCACAAAAGCATTGTTGTCATGATCTGCCGCCTGTTCCAAAATAAAAGCAGCCAACCGTTGACCGACATCTTGCGTGCTTAGCTGGCTTAGCTGAAACTCAGCTCTTTCCAGCCTTTCACTCATTTGTGCCAGTATATTGAGCAGCAAGTCCGGCGTTTTCCGCAATATATTCTTAAAAGCTTCACCTTCAAGCATACAAATTTCAATTAGCTCAAGTGCCTCGGCATTAGTCGTTAAAGGGGTATTATTAAAAAGTGATAAATCACCGAAGAAATCGCCGGTCCGCATAATCCTAATCACTTGTTCCCTGCCATCTTCAGAAATATGGGTAATCTTTACTTTTCCTTTGTGTACAACAAAAAGCGACTTCTTCATATCTCCAGCCAAAAAGATTGGCTCGCCTTTTTTAAAAGTTTGTCGAGTAATTATTTGCGATATTTCCTTCATTTCATCTCCATTAAGAACTTGAAAAATCGGTACAAAGGACATGCAATAGCTTTTATTGCAATGTAAGCAGTTCAATCTTTCTGTCACTCCTCTTTAAGTAAAAGTTATGTAAAAATTCCATCAAATTAAATAATCATCTTCATGCAAGTGGTATACTTTCAATCAATAATTACATAAATTCAGGAGGAGTTCAATGCGACCCAAAACAAGCTTCAAATCACTATTTGAAATTTTGCTCGTTTCAATGAAACTTGGGTTAACTTCTTTCGGAGGACCGATTGCCCATCTTGGTTATTTCCATAACGAATATGTCCGCAAGCGGAAATGGCTGGACGAAAAAAGCTATGCAGATTTGGTCGCACTTTGCCAATTCCTGCCCGGCCCTGCCAGCAGTCAGGTTGGAATCGGAATTGGTGTGATACGCGCAGGCTTAATAGGCGGCATTTTATCATTTATTGGCTTTACACTTCCATCAGTGGCTGCGTTAATGCTATTCGCCTCTCTTCTTCAAGAACTTCCGTTAGCAGATGCTGGATGGAATCATGCGTTGAAACTTGTCGCTGTCGCAATTGTAGCGCATGCTATTTTTGGAATGGGCCAAACCTTGACGCCTGATTTAACGCGAAAAGCAATCGCTCTCTGTGCCTTAGTGACTGCTCTATTATGGCAGTCTGTTTTCACACAAGTGGTGATTATCATCGTTTCAGCAATGCTTGGCTATTTCCTATTCCGACAAACATCAGAAAAAAGCGAAACTCAAAAAAAGATAGCCATATCTTATCGTTTTGCCATCATTTGCTTATGTTTATTTTTTGGATTACTGATCGTTTTGCCTGTTTTAAAAGGAGCAACAACTTCTCAATGGATAGCGATGATTGATAGTTTTTACCGTTCCGGCTCGCTTGTTTTCGGTGGCGGGCATGTCGTATTACCTTTATTGGAAAATGAGTTTGTTCGAACTGGCTTGATGAACGAAGAGACATTTCTGACTGGTTACGGTGCCACACAGGCTGTTCCAGGTCCGCTATTTACCTTCGCAGCCTATTTGGGCACGGCGCTTTATGGATGGCAAGGCGGATTAATGGCGACAATCTTCATCTTTTTACCGGCTTTCCTACTCATTATAGGTGTTTGGCCTTTTTGGACTTCTTTGCGAAACAGTACGAAAAGGCGAGGTGTGGTAATGGGTGTAAATGCCGCTGTTGTAGGGATCCTAGTTTCCGCCTTCTATCAGCCGGTATGGACGAACACAATAAAAGGACCGGGTGATTTTGCCTTTGCCGCCATTCTCTTTTTTATGCTTGCCTATTGGAAGCTAGCACCTTGGATCATTGTCCTTTCAAGTGTCATTATTGGGCAGTTGTTATTCTAAGAAAAACCGTCATCTGTCCTTTTTCATCATGAGTATACTACTCAGATTCACTGCGATGAAAAAAGAGACATGCGGGAATCGAAAAGCGGAAGCGGCCTGCAAGTAAGGAACAGCGACTAAGGACGCTACGTCCGCATATTTTCGTCGCTGTGACTCTCATCGTGAGAGCCCCACACGAGAAACCCAGTTTTGGTTTCTTGGGGGAGGCAGCTAAGGACCGAGCATGGCAAGTGTAAGGTTAGACAGTTATCCAAGTTTAAAAAGTTTATCCGTTCTTAACAAGCAGGAAAACGCATTCATATTACATAAGAATTGTGATATAATTCACAATTATAAGCTTTGCAAAAAAGTTGAAGGATGATGAAGATGAAGCAAACCATTTCAGGATTTGAATGTATTGTATTATCAGAAGAAGCTACTCAATCAAAAGCAACTCTTTGTCCGGAGCGAGGCGGCATTTTAATTCAGCTGACGCTGCACGGAGAAGAGATTTTATTTTTAAATGAAGAAACTTTTGCTGATGCTACCAAAAATATTCGCGGCGGCAATCCGGTACTTTTCCCGATTTGCGGTCCGCTTCCGAATAATGAATATACTATGAACGGTAAAACATATACAATGAAGCAACATGGATTTGCCAGAAATAAAGCGTGGGAAGTTGTCGAATGTTCCGCTTCTAAAGCCACTCTTCAATTAAAGGATGATGAAGAAACACGAGCGCAATATCCATTCTCTTTTTGTCTGCAATTCACTTATGAATTAAAGGACGGCAAATTGCACATTCACCAAACATATGAAAACCTATCTGCGGAAGAAATGCCGTTCTATGCTGGATTTCATCCGTATTTCATCGGCAATCATCCTAAGAGTACATACGAAATTAAAGCCCCTCGATATTGGGACTATAGCGATGACAAAACAAAACCATACACTTGCAAGCTAAATGAGCTGCAAATCCTTGATTCAAAATTATTCTCTGGTGTTACCGGATCTGAAGCAAGCTTCAAAGATTCCCGCTACGAGCTGCAAGTTCAGTACAGCAATCATTTCAAATGGATAGTTGTCTGGTCTGAGCAATCTGAAGAATACATTTGCTTAGAACCTTGGATGGCAGGTCCTTTAGGTTTCGACAATAATCCGGATGTCGTCTGTTTGCCTGCAGGAGAAAAACTACAGGCTGAATGCTCTTTTGCGATTGTAAAATAAAAGCTAGGACCCTCTGACAGTCAGAGGGTCCTATTGCTTATGCACTTCTATTCTTGCGCTCTTCGATGTATTCCCAAACCATTTCGGTTAGCTCATTTGCAACTTTCTCATGAATGGTCTGATGAAAGACTTTAGAAAAAAGAATGACAATAGCTTCAATAATATATATCTTCGGCTGATCCGATTGAAATTCGCTCAACAGCAGCTCCGTATATTCATAGCCTTCCTGAAACTCTTCTTCGTCTATTTTTTCCACAAGTGCTTCGAACTGTGCGGCAATTTCATCTTCCGTCTCTTTTTTCAACTCCGGCTCTTTAGCAAAAAATTTTGCGGCATATTCACCTATGAAAATATCATCCTGTTCAATAAGCTGCTTAACGATAATATCCATACGCTTTAAGACATAGCGCAATATTTCTGTCATATCGAAAGGCTCTTTTCTAATCATGCGCCAAGCTGCCATCATCTGCTTTTGAATCCCGTGTATCATGATTGAACAATCATAGCTATAGGGACTGGCATCTTTCCCATAAATATCAACAATACGGGTTGCAAGCCAATCCATTTCCTTTAAGTAATTACTTGTAACAATCTGCTTCAGTTCCTCGTCGCCTGATTGAAAAATAGCTTCATAGATTGGTGCCAAATTTTCATCTCGATTTACCTGCCAAGGAATTGCTATTTGCTCTACTAGAAATTCCGGGCTATTTATGTCTCTTCCAAGAGAATTAGATAATAGCTTCCTTCTCCTAGCTTTCACTTCTTCCACTCCATGATCAATCATGGCAATCAAACATTCCTGTTTCGAATTGAAATAATTATAAAAAGTGCCCTTTGAGATTTTTGCTTCATTTAAAATATCTTGAATAGATGTACTCTGGAATCCTTTTTCAATAAACAGTCTTTGAGCAGCACTCAGGACATTTCTTTTCCGTTCATTCATCATGGTTTATCACCTTATTAATGTTGATAACTGAATTTTATACATAAATGCCAAAATCCGCAAATAAATTGGACTTATAGTTCAAATAATTTGATTATTTTGTACAATTGGTATAAAATTCTTTAATAATGAAATTTTAATAGAATCAAGGGGATACTTATGCAAAATTTAGCTTCACAAAAGAAACCTCCGTATTTCATGATTGCCATCTTATTTATTGGGGCATTTATTGCCTTTTTGAGCAACACACTACTAAATGTAGCGTTGCCGACAATCATGCTTGAATTTGATGTCAAGCCCTCAGAAGTACAATGGTTAACGACAGGTTTTATGCTGGTGAGTGGGGTACTTGTACCGGCCAGTGCCTTCTTTATAACAAGATTTACAAATCGCGCTTTATTCTTGACGTCAATGTCACTATTCACATTAGGAACATTGCTGGCAACGATTGCTCCTGAGTTTTGGGTATTGATTGCCGCTCGTATGATTCAGGCAGCCGGCGCTTCCGCTTTGGGTCCTTTATTAATGAATGTCATGCTGATTTCCTTCCCGATTGAAAAACGCGGAGCAGCGATGGGGATATTCGGATTAGTTATGATTACAGCGCCAGCAATTGGGCCGACATTGTCCGGCTGGATTATTGAGCATTACACGTGGCGTGTCCTTTTTGGAATGATTTTACCACTGGCGATTATGTCACTTGTTCTTGCTTTGTTTAAACTAAAAAATGTTACGCCTAATAAAAACGCAACATTGGATGTCTTTTCTCTAATCCTTTCATCAATCGGGTTTGGAGGCATTCTGTACGGATTTAGCTCTGCCGGTGATAAAGGCTGGAGCGATCCGCTTGTTTACGGAACGATTACAATTGGTGCCATCAGCTTAACTTGGTTTATTATTCGCCAGTTCCGTCTGAAAACTCCATTGCTTGATTTCCGCACCTATAAACAGCCGATGTTTGCTTTGTCGTCTGTCATTTCGAGTGTGTTGGCAATGGCAATGTTCTCAGGTATGATTTTGACACCACTCTATACGCAAACTATTCGCGGTATTTCACCGCTTGATTCCGGTTTACTGATGTTGCCGGGAGCGATTGTGATGGGGTTAATGTCTCCGATTACCGGTAGATTGTTTGACAAGTATGGAGCCAGAGCTTTAGCGATTATCGGCTTGTCAATTATGATTGTTTCTACTTATTTATTGACAGATCTGACATTTGAAACTGGTTACGCCTATTTAGTAGCTGTTTACACAGTCCGTATGTTAGGCATGTCCTTGGTAATGATGCCGATCTCAACAAACGGCTTAAATCAGTTGCCACCGGGACTATATCCGCACGGTACAGCAATTAACAACACATTGCAGCAGGTGTCCGGAGCGATTGGTACTGCCCTGCTTCTGACCATTATGAACATGCGCACAACATCAACGATGGAAACATTAACTGCTGAAGCAATGAGCAAGGCTACTACACCGCCTACTGAGGAAGCAATGGCCTTGCTTGGTCAAAAAGCATTACTAGATGGCATCAACTATTCTTTCTTCATTTCGATGCTGATTGCGATCATTCCGTTAATACTTTCCTTCTTCGTAGTCCGAGCAAAAGCTCCGAAAAGCGAAGTGCCGAAAGACGTAAAAGCAGAAGAGACAGGCAAAGTCGTTTCTCATTAATTAATGATACAGCCCAGGAGAACCTTTTTCGGTTTGCCTGGGCTGTTGTTTTGAGGTGCGAGAGCGCTATAACCTTGGCCACCGCGCTTTCTAATATGCGAGGGCGCAATCAATTTTTTCGACCGCGCTATCTTTGCCAGTGACGACGCTATAATTCCAAATACCGCGCTATCTTTTGCCGTGACGGCGCAATCATTCCTCGCGACGACGCTATCTTCTTCATTAGCGCACTATTCCTCTTCCCAACTTATCTCTTTTTCTTAAAAACTGGCAGTTAATTAACTAAAAGCCATTTTTAAGCTCAACTTTCTTCTAAATAAGGTAGTTATTTTGCAAAAATCTAGCTGTCTTTAACAAAGTTTATATGTTTTTTATTATTCTTGCTCTACATATTTCGTTCATTTTTGGGCAATTCGACTGTGAACGTTGTCCCAACACCAAACTCACTCGAAACGCTAATCTCTCCACCGTGTAGCTCAATAATTTCCTTCACGATCGCCAAACCAAGACCGGTTCCTTCTTTCGTACGTGAAGAATCCGCCCGATAAAAGCGGTCAAATAAATGAGCAATTTCATTTTCACGCAAACCGATACCGCTGTCTTGGAATTCCACTGTAATGTGATGCTCTTGTTCCTTCAGCGTAATTTGAATGGAGCCGTTCTGTTTATTGTATTTCAATGCATTCGTAAACAAGTTGTCCCAAGCCGTTTCCAACAGATCTTCATCGCCGTAAAACATGATCGGCGACATCTTATAATACAATTCCAAGCCCTCCTCTTCAATGAGCCATAAATATTTATGCGACAAGCTTTTAATTTGTTGATCGAGCGAAAAGGAATTACATTTTAATCTTCTTGTCGATTGGTCGAGTGATGTCAAAATCAATAATTGCTTCGTTAAATTAGATAAGCGTTTTGTCTCCGTTTCAATGATTGATGTAAACGAGAGTCGTTCCTCTTCCGTCAATTGAGGCGACTTCAGCAGCTCCGCGTAGCCTTGTATATTCAAAAGCGGCGACTGAAAATCATGAGAGACATTGCTGATGAATTCTTTGCGCGACTGGTCATTTTCCCTTAGCTGCTTCGTCATCTCATTAAAACTTTCAGCAAGCTGCCCAATTTCATCATAGCGATTAATTTTCAGCAAATGATCAAACTTGCCGCGCGATATTTGCTTCGTTGCCGCCGTTAGCTGTGTAATCGGGTTAATCAGTTGCTTAGCAACAAACAACATAGCAATTAAACTGATTACTGCCATTGAAAAGAACAGTGTCATAATAATCGTATGAACTTCAGAAAATAGCAGATCAATGTCCGGACGCAAAAACAACGCATACTTTTCTCCCTCATACGTAAACGGCACGCCCACTGAATTTTTCAGCTCATTCGCAAAAAAGCTAGTCATGAATGAAGAATCCGGAAAATCTCTCATTCCATGAAATACTTCACCATTCATAACATCGCTCACTATCTTTTCAGAGAGCTCTTTATTATGAAATTCTCCGCCGAAAAATTGTGCATCGCCTGATTCGGCTGCGATATAAAGCTTATAGCCCATATCCCCGAGCGTAGAAAAATACCGCTGCAAATCCAAGTTGTCCGTGTTCTCGATAAACTGAGTGATGTCTTCCGCGATACTTATATTTTTCGCATCATTTTGCTCTTTCGTCACGAGATTATAATAGGTGTTCGTCATCATATAGCCCGCAAGCGAACTGAACGCCATGATTAATATCGTCGTGACGATAAACTGGCGGTATAGCGTCTTCATGTTACTTTAACCTCCAGCTTATAGCCAACACCGCGAATGGTGCTGATTTCAACATCTGCTCCGAGCCGCTCCAAACGCTCGCGTAGCCGCTTCATATGAGTGTTCAGCGTATGGTCATCACCCTCATAATCATGCCCCCAAATTTGCTCCATAATGATCCCGCGTTCAATGACATGGCCTGAACGTGTCGCCAACAACGCTAACAGCTCAAATTCCTTCAATGGCATGACAGCTGTTTGCTCGCCACAAGTCACCTCGAAGCTTTTGCGATTAATGACAACATTGCCAATTTGAATAACAGATTGAAAATCTTTGGCGACCCTTCGTAAAATTACTGAAATGCGAAACAGCAGCTCTTTCGGTTCAAACGGCTTAACAACATAATCTTCCGAGCCTGCCAAATAGCCTTTCGTCTTATCATCCAAGCTTCCCTTTGCTGTTAGCAGCACGACCGGAATGCCATAATCACCACTTAAAATCTTCGTCAATTCGATGCCATCCATCCCTGGCATCATCACATCAACAACTGCCAAATCCGGCACTTCACTTTCGAGAGCAGCTAATGCTTCGTTAGCATTATTCATCTGCATGACACGATAGCCCTCGCGCATCAGATGAATGCTGACTAACTGCAAAATATTTTTATCATCATCAACGACCATAATTTTCACTAGTACTATCCCTCCACGAATAGTGAAAACGCAGAGACATTTACTTAGTCCCTGCGTCTTTTTGTAACTTATTTTTTATCTTTCTCAAAAAACATAATCAATGATGGAAGCAGCATACCACGAACAAGGAATGTATCCATCAAAATACCTACAGCTACGATGAAACCGAATATGAATAAGTCGGCAATCGGCATTGTCATAAGTGCTGCGAATGTTGCTGCCAAGATTAGACCAGCTGAGGAAATGACGCCGCCTGTGTTGCGGATTGCAATTTCCAACGCGTCCTTCACTTTATGTTTCTTACGTTCTTCTAGGAATCTTGAAACTAGAATAATATTGTAGTCGATTCCGAGAGCAACCAGGAAGATGAAGGCATAAACCGGTACACGTGTGCTTACTGCATCGAAGCCGAAGAACACATCGATAAGGAAAATACCTAACCCTAGTGCTGATAAGTAAGAAACAAGAATTGTAGCCATCATGTAGAATGGCATTTTGAAAGATTTCGTCAATACAAACAATAATACTAGAATTAAAATTGTTTCCATAATCACAATTTTGTATATATCACTGTTATTGACAGCGCGCTCATCGACAAGTTTCGGCGTTACACCGCTGTAGTAAAGATCACCGGAAACATCGGCATTTTTAAGCATCTCATCGCTGTTGTCGCGAATTTCTTCCATTTGGTCAATCGCTTCAACCGAATATGGATTCAAATCAAAAGCAAGACTGTATTTTACTGCCTTAGCATCTTCTGAAGTATTTGTTAAACGGACAGATGCAACGTCAGGCTGATCAGCAAGCTCTGCTCTTACTGCTTCGATATCCGCTTCAGTTAACGCTTTATCGCTTTCTAATAAAATCGATGTCGGTGCTAATTCGCCTTTATCATACTCTGCTTCAACAATTTCATATCCTACACGAGAAGGCAAGTCTTCAGGGAAGGATTTCACACTATCAAATTCAAAATCTAAATTAAACACATTAAACGCTGTAACTGCCATTAGAATAGCGACAATACCGCCTGCTAGTCCCGGTTTATTGACAACAAACTTGGCAACCGGTCCCCAGAAGCCATGCTTCACTTCTTTTGTTTCACCGTATTTCGGAACTTTCGGCCAGAACGATTTACGTCCGAATAATGTGAATAATGCCGGTACTAATGTGACAGAAGCCAGCATGATGATAACCATCGCTGTACCGAACACAGGCGCGAAGTTTTGATAATCACGGAAGTCTGCAAAGAACAGAACAAGCATCGCTGCTAATACTGTGCCGCCGGCCAAGAATACCGGTTCTCCGGAAGCGTGCATCGCATACTTCATCGCATCAAACTTGCTTTCATAATGGTTCAGCTCCTCACGGAAACGCGAGAAAATGAACAATGAATAGTCGATTACTGCTGCAAACAGCAAGATACTCATAATCGAAGTTGTTGAGTTATTGATTTCCAAACCGCCAGCACCTAATAATGCTACCGTCTGGTTCGTTACTTGGTATACAATCACCGTCGCCAATAGCGGAATTAACGCTAATAGTGGAGAACGGTAGATGACAATCAGAAGTACGAGAATAATTCCAACAGTCGCTGCAAGCAATACAAAGTCTGCTTCTTCAAACAGCTTTAATGTATCGCCGGCAATTCCGGCAGGTCCTGTAACATAAAAGCTTGTATCTGCCATTTTTTCTGCTTTATCATTTCCGATTTCAGCAATTTTATCTACTGTATCACCAATGCCACGGTTGTCCAAAGATGGATCAAGCGTTACCGGCACGATGATTGTAGACTGCTCTTCAGATGTAAATGCTTGAAGAGCTTGAGGCGGCAATTGCGTGAGATCGATTACTTCATCGACACCTTTAATATCAGCATCGACAATCGCTTTCATAATTTCCGTTGCTTCCTCTATATTTACTTCGCCTTTCTCATTATGGAATACGAGAATACCCGGCGTTCCCTGATCATTCGGGAAATACTCTTCCAGTTTTTCACTAGCAATAATCGATTGTGCATCATCCGGCAACGACTGGAAATTCGTCACCTTATAATCTCCCAATTTCGGGCCGGCACTTAGACCGATCATCAGCACTAGCCATGCGACAATCGTAATCCACATACCGCGTTTTGTTGTTACCCAATCGGTAATAGGTCTTAAAAATGACTTCATAATAGCCTCCTTCATTCTTAGAACGGTACAAAAATCCCATTCCTCTACTAGTCTAGTATGACATATCAAACTAAACTGAAAATAAACTTTATGTTACAGTCTAGTGGAAATGAAATTCTACTATTTTACATTTCCCTCTAGTTCTTACTTTAAACTACAGTATCCTTTTTAGACAATTTTTAAAGCATAAAAAACTAGCTAAGGAACTTCCCTAGCTAGTTTTATTCTGTAATATTTATATAGAAGCTGTTAAGCAGTTCCCCAAAGGAATTAAACATAAGCCAGCTCTTTGTTTTCTAGCTGTTCGCCGTTTGTAGCAATGACATCTTTATACCAGTAGAAAGATTTTTTCTTTCTGCGTTCCATAGTACCGCTGCCGTCATCATGTTTGTCGACATAGATGAAGCCATAGCGTTTTGAATATTCACCAGTTGAAGCACTTACTAAGTCGATGCAACCCCATGGAGTATAACCCATCAGTTCAACACCATCTTCGATTGCTTCACCCATTTGCTCGATGTGAGATTTTAGGTAATCAATGCGGTAGTCGTCATTGATGCTTTCGTCCGTTTCGACTTTATCATAAGCACCTAAGCCGTTTTCAACGATAAATAAAGGCACACGATAGCGATCGTATAATTCATTTAATGCAATACGCAGACCGATAGGGTCGATTTCCCAGCCCCAATCGCTTGCTTTAAGGAATGGGTTTTTTACACCGGCTAAAATGTTTCCTTGCGCTTGTTCTTCTTCAGATTTCACTTTTTTCTCTGTACGTGACATGTAATAGCTGAAGCCGACATAATCAACAGGGTATGTTTTCAGTAATTCTAAGTCGCCTTCATGAATATCCAATTCAATATTGTGCTCTCTGAAGTAGCGTTTAATGTATGAAGGATATTCACCTCGAACTTGCACATCACCGCAGAAGAAGTTGAATAGTTGACTCTCTTGCATTGCATACATAATGTTTTCAGGGTTGCAGTCAAATGCATATACCGGAGCGTAAATTAACATACAGCCGATTTTTGCATCCGGAATAATTTCATGGCAAGCTTTTACTGCTAAGCTGCTCGCAACGAATTGATGGTGGAATGCTTGGAAAGTCGGTGTGTATTTGTCTTCTTCATTTTGAATAGAGAAGCCCATGCTCAAAATTGGCATATGAGTGGCACCGTTGATTTCATTGAAAGTCATCCAGTACTTCACTTTATCTTTATATCGGTCAAAAATGACGCGTGCATATCTTTCATAGAATCCGATCAGCTTACGGTTTCTCCAGCCGCCGTATTCTTTTACTAGATGAAGCGGCATTTCATAGTGAGAGATTGTAACAACCGGTTCAATACCGTATTTTAATAATTCATCAAATACGCGATCGTAGAATGCAAGACCTTCTTCGTTCGGCACTAACTCATCGCCATTTGGGAAAATACGTGTCCATGCAATCGACATACGGAAGCACTTGAAGCCCATTTCAGAAAATAATTTGATATCTTCCTTATAACGGTTATAAAAATCAATTCCTACATGATTCGGATATGTATATTTTTCATTGTCAATTTCAAAATCAAAACCAGGGTTTTTTAACACCTCAAGACGAACTTTACCGCCAGGCAGTACATCTGAAACGTTTAATCCTTTATTGCCTTCATTAAATCCGCCTTCGAATTGGTTAGCAGCAGTTGCTCCGCCCCATAAAAAGTTTTCAGGAAATTTCATTGGTTGTTACCTCCATCAGCTATAAAAAGTAGAGTCATTAATAAGCTTATGGACTAATTGTAGCTTGAACCTATCGAAAAAAATATAGCTCTCGACGATCTAGTCTGTTTTCACGCGAGTAGTTATTTGTTACATAAAAGTAACGCTATGTTTCTTACTATTATTGCTGTTATACTAAAGAAAGAAGGTTTTTCCGGAAGGAGAATATTATTGTTTACTAACGAATCTATTGCTTCATTTAACGAACTCGAAACATCTTTATATAAATACATATGTGAGAATATGAACAAAGTTGTGTATATGCGAATTCGTGAATTGGCCGATGAAACGCATGTATCAACAGCTACCATATTGCGTTTTTGCCGTAAACTCGGCTGTGACGGATTTCCTGAATTCAAAGCGAGACTGAAATTATCGCTTCAGAAAGAAATCAAAACTGATTTAAAAAATCCTGAATACATGTTGATGGAATTTGTCGGCCGCACTTTGAAAGGCAATTTACAGGAGCAGATTAAGAAAGCGGCTGAAACGATTACAAAGACTGATCGCGTTACTTTTATCGGGAACGGAAGCTCCGGAATCTTAGCCGAGTATGGAGCCCGCTATTTCTCCAGCATCGGCAAGTTATCTTTATTTATAAAAGACCCGCTCTTCCCGATTCATGATAATTGTTTTCCGAACAGCACCGTCATTGCCTTGTCAGTTACCGGGGAAAACCCCTTTACAATCAGTCATCTGAATCAACTGAAGAAAATAGGCAGCAAAATCGTCAGCATCACAAATAATGAGCATTCGACAATTGCCAAAATGGCTGATGTGAACATCTCATACTACGTAGCTGAACAAAAAATTGAAAACGCTAATATTACAACCCAAGTGCCGGTCGTTTATATACTTGAAGCATTGGCAAGGGAAGTACATCAACTGAAAAAATAAGAAGGTGGCTGACGGATGTTCCTTCAGCCACCTTCTTATTTTATGTACTTTATTACTATTTCCTGAATAAATAAGCAAAGTTCCCCTCCCACTAAGCGTATTGCGATGGCAGACCATAAGCCGGAAATCGCCTGGCACCTCCGTTACAATCCCAATCACAATAGCGAAAATAAAAATTTTACTACGACATACATAACTATGCACGCTCACTTTTATGTTGATTTAGTTATAAATCGATAACCTATTTGATACACTATCAGATTGTAAAAAAGACCAATCGTTTTACGATTGGCCCTTAGCTATTAAATAGCCTGTCTCATTATCTTTACCTAAAACAAATCGTGTTCCAGCGTCATTCACATAGGTATCGATAATGTGTTCTTTATTTATGCTGACACTTTCAAGATGATAGCCATCTTGAAGTAATCGCGCTTCTATTTGCCCGTCTAGAGTATGTGAGTATGGGATATGTTGATGAATAGTTTCCATCATGATCAAGCACTTCCTTGTTATTGTTAAAATAATTCCCAATATGTATATACCCGTTTATAATTAAATTTAAATATTTTTATATATTTAATTATTCCTGCCTTTACAGGAAAATAAAAACTAAAACATAACGATTATTTTTTTGGTAGTATAATATATATCAAAATAATAAGTGAGGAAGAAACCAATACACATGGCTAATACACACACTTTTTCAAAAGGAGAGGAAATTGCAAACGCGATTTCCCATGGTATCGGGGCATTATTAAGTATTGCGGCACTAGTCTTGCTTATCGTGTTTTCTTCAATACATGGAAGCGCTTGGCATATTGTCAGTTTCACGATTTTCGGTTCGACAATGCTGCTTCTGTATTTAGCATCGACATTGTGCCACAGCTTACCGCCAGGCAAGGCAAAGTATGTCTTTGAAATATTTGATCATTCGTCAATTTATCTGTTTATTGCTGGCACTTATACGCCCTTCCTGCTCGTTGTTGTGAAAGGCGCATTAGGCTGGACGTTATTCGGAATTGTCTGGGGCATTGCGGTTGGAGGCATCATTTTCAAATCGTTCTTTGTTCAGAAATACTTAATGACGTCAACCATCTTGTATGTAGTAATGGGTTGGCTGATTGTCTTTGCTTGGCCATCTTTAACAGCCGCAATGGATCCTAAAGGCATTCTATTATTAGTACTGGGCGGCATACTATATACTGTCGGAGCTGTTTTTTATGTATGGCGCGGATTTAAGTACCATCATTTCATCTGGCATCTGTTTGTCATTGCTGGCTCAATCATGCACTTTTTCTGTGTGCTATTCTACGTTTTGCCGATTGAGCGCTAAAACAACAATCCTATTGAAGGATTGTTGTTTTTTTGAGAACCCTTACAACTAGTAAATATTGCTTTATTCACTCAGAACACCTTACTACTCTATCGTTATGCTATACTTTTAATTGTCTCTCAATAAGGGAAAACAACCAGAAAAATCAATGGAGGGATTACAAATGAGTTGTGGATGTTCAAACTTAAAAGATGGAAAAGCAATCGCAGATCTTGTGCGAAGCAAAGGAAAAGAAAACCTTCCTCCGTTAGTTGAGCACGAAATCGCATGTGAATGCGGAGAAAACTTTACTATGGAAACAGTTATTATGAACTGTCCAAAATGTGAAATGACATATGCCGTTACTCCATGCAGTTCAGATGAAATTAACAACATCAAGCCTGCAGGAATTAACTATTAATAGATTAGAAAAACCGTTACTGGTCCTTTTTGGTTAAACGCATACTCAAGATTTGCAGTAAACTTCAGATGACTACTATCTTATGAAATGTTACCAATCAAAAAGGAGCCATGCGGGAACCGAAAAGCGGAAGCGGCTGGCCGCTGCAGCTAGACATAGACTAAGTAGGAACAGCGACTAAGAGCGCTACGTCCTGTAGCAACGTCGCTGTGACTCTCATCGTGAGAGTCCCACACAAGAAACCCACCTTTGTTTTCTTTTGGGAGGCAGGAGGGGAACATCGGCTAAAGGCGCCACGTCCTTTGGCAACGCCGATATGACCTACATCCTGTAGGCCTCCGAGCATGGCAGGTATAAGGTTAGACACCATTGAAAACAGCGTTCGGCCATTGCCGGCGCTGTTTTTTGCGTAATGCTCTCAAGTTCCGCACGATCGCTCTCAAATTCAATATCACCTGCCGGATTTGAGTAAAACTGGATCTTCGTTCACTAAAAAAGACTGGAAATCTATCAAAAAAGCAAAAATTTTAACAAAAATCCAGTTTATTTTAGTGATTTTGCTTGGGAGTTACTAAGTTTATGCTAGTTTCATTGTATAGCAGCTAAAACATAGCGCCTTCAAGCTAATGATAGCGTCGTGAAATGAAAGATAGCGTCGTCCCAACGAATAATTGCGCGGTATTTGAAATTATAGCGTCTTCGCGATGAAAAATAGCGCGGTGCACAAAATTATAGCGTCTTCGCTGACAATGATTGCGCGGTCTGATAAAACATTGCGCCCTCAGCGCACGGATAGCGCCATCAACATAGAATCCTCAAATCTGCCCCTGCTCTTTATCACTTCTTAATGCACAAACAACCGCATACGATGTACTAGGGCCAAATAATTGAAAGGTGGTATGAAATGAATGCTCCATTTCCCTCTCTGACCGTGACCGGAAACGGAAAAGTCACTGCACAAGCAAATGCTGTTCAGCTACAAATAGAAGTCATTACAAAAGGCAACGATGCTTCAGATGCCCAACAGGAAAATGCACAAATTATGAATCGCGTCATTCAAGGTCTTACAGATGCGGGCATCCCAAAAGAAAATATTCAAACAGTCATTTACACAGTCTCGCCAACCTATAATTACATCGAAGGCAAACAAATCTTTAATGGATTTGAAGTCATCAATGCCATCTCCGTTAAGATTAACGATATAGATCAAGTTGGCAATGTTATTGATGCAGCCGTGCAAAACGGAGCAAACCGTCTATCTTCCTTGCAATTCACCGTCGATAACCCAGACTACTATTACCGGCAAGCACTCAGTCTCGCCCTGCATAATGCACAACTGAAAGCTAGAACAATTGCGGAAACGATGCAGCTCTCTCTGTACCCGCAACCGATTGAAATATTAGAGGAATCCATCGCCATGCCCCCTGTTCTCTTCAAGACCGCTGAACTATCATCGACTCCAATTGAGCAAGGTCAGATGACAATAAGCGCAGCAGTGCGGGTGACTTTTCGCTATTAAACGATTTCACCATTCCTCTATCGAATAAGAAACTTTGTCCTATAATGTATGTATTCGCGCCGGAAAGCAGGAACGCCACAAACTTCGCAAACTCTTCGTGCTTTCCGTATCTTCCTAAAGGGATCCTGCTAATCGCCATTATCATTCGGATCCGTGATATCTACCACACAGTAAGATACCTACACCAATATTTGTCAGTTCTTCCTACGCCGCAACAAGCTTCTCTTCACTTCTCACAGAAAGCATCACATTCGCTCCCTCACGCAGAAGGAAGACAGCTATCACCTTCCCTAGTCCTTGACTTGATGTAATCACTAGAGCATTATTATTTTGTAATCCTATATCTATGTTCACAGTTTCAATATACTTCATTATTAAAAATCATCCAGAATGCCGATGTGCGCTAGCTAAATTCCATTGCAAAATAACCGCTTTCAATTAAGTGAGGCGGACTCTCACCTGTCCTACCGCGTTTAGCGCTGAACTCTAGTCCCTTGTTCTCTAATCAACAAGTCATATGATTACCGTTTAAGGTTTAAATTTTGGAATATTTGAATAATTTTTCTTGTTATGCTATCGTTATTGTGAAGTATTAATATAAGAATAATTAGGAGGGAATATAGAATGAGGTGCTGAAAATTAAAAATAAAAATATTGTTTTAAGTGTTTCTTTATCTGTGATCGGAATCATCATCGTTTGGGGTCTTATACCGGAGAGTTGGCTTGGGAGCTATAGCCTTCACAACGTAATGGGAAATACTAATTCCTTTATATTGAAAAAATTCGGATGGTACTACTCGTTATTTTTAGCCGCAGGTTTAATTCTTGTCATTTATCTAATTTTCTCTAAATATGGGTCAATTAAACTGGGAAAAGATAATGACTCTCCACAATTCAGCTATCTTACCTGGCTGTCTATGCTATTTTCGGCAGGAATGGGAATCGGCTTAGTCTTTTTTGGTATATCAGAGCCTTTATCACATTTGAATTCCCCGTTATCTGATGGGATGAGTGAAAACGAACGTATACGATTTGCTATGATTTATTCATTTTTCCACTGGGGCTTGCAGCCTTGGGCCATTTATTCAATAGTCGCCCTCATCATTGCATATTTCACCTTTCGCAAAGGAAAATCGTATTTAATCAGTTCCTGCGTTACTCCTTTATTTAGGACATCTTCTTCATCCAAAACAAATAATGCAGTTGATATTTTTGCTATACTTGCAACTGTCTTCGGGATTATACCAAGTATCGGAATCGGAGCCCAGCAAATATCAGGAGGATTGAGTTATTTATTTCCCAAAATAGATAACACACTCTCTCTACAGCTGATCATCATTATTGTGTTTACTTTTTTATTCCTTTATTCTGCTCAATCAGGATTAAAAAGAGGTATTAAATATTTGAGTAACATCAATGTCTTCCTTGCAGCTTTCCTACTGCTGTTCGTTCTGTTCTCAGGTCCGACCATGTTTATAATGGATTTCTTCACAACGATTCTAGGTTCGTATATACAACAACTGCCTCAAATGTCATTGAGATTGAATCCATTGAACCCGGAAGGTGCGGCCTATATTCAAGATTGGACCATTTTTTACTGGGGTTGGTGGATTTCATGGACACCATTCGTCGGGATTTTCATTGCCAGAATCTCTAAAGGACGGACAATTAGAGAATTCTTAAGTGGTGTTGTTATCGTCCCTTCCTTAATCTGTATGTTTTGGTTCACTGTATTTGGCGGAGCCTCAATTTACATAGACAAATTCATGGATGGGTCAGTAGCTGAACAAATAGCAGCTAATGGTAACGAAATCGGTCTGTTTGCGTTATTGGAGCATTTTCATTTCTCTAGCTTTACAACGATACTCGGTATGATATTAATAGCGATTTTCTTTATTACTTCCGCCGATTCAGCTACTTTTGTCGTTTCGATGCTGTCTTCGGATGGCTCTCTTAATCCCCCTAATAAAGTTAAATTTTTATGGGGGATAGTTCTATCGTTATTAGCATGTGTACTGTTAGTAATCGGCGGGCTCTCCTCGCTGCAAACTGCTGCAATCATAGGTGCACTGCCTTTTTCTTTTATAATTATCTGGATGGTCATATCCTTTATACAATCTTTGAAAGAAGAAAAATTACAATAGATTTATAGATTTTAAATAATCCCTACAGCTAATTTTTTTATATTTTAATACTTCGTTTTCTATATTAAACGGACACAGAATCGAAGTCAGGTTCTGTGTCCGTTTGAAATTCAGCCCTCTTTATTCTTCGTCTCCATATGAAGCGGAGGCGGTACAAGCCAGCCTTTTTCTTTCATGATTTTCAAAAGTGCCGCTCCATCCTTGAGGCTTTTCGCACTTTGCTGAGCCAGCATCAATGCGACATCTTCCCTGATGCATTGACCAATTAATGCGCTCATCGCGCTTAAACCAGTTGTGATATCGCGCGCAATCGCAACTGCCACTTGCGCATCCATCAATCGGGCACCAGCAGGTATTTGTTCAATATCGACATCCGGTCTTTCAGCAGGTGTCGGGGGGACTGCAATATCATTAGCAACTAGCACTTTCTCGACTTCTTCAATGCTCGGCTTGATGCTATTGTTGATGACATCCTTAATAAAATCCTTTAAGTCCTTATCACCAGTGTGATTATAATAAACTTGATACCCGTCCAGAGCCGCTTTTGCCGCCGTAAGTTGCGCATACAGTCCATAAACCTCGCCATAATGCAACGGTTCTTTTTGCGGATTGCCGCTTAAAATTCCCATAATGTCACTCCATTCAGTATTTGAATTCAATAATAGTATGAGAAATGATACGCTGGTTTATTCTGCACGATAAACTTTTACGAGCTTCCTTAATTCCGCATCAATAAAGCCTTCCCCTCTGATTACCGGACCATGACCAGTAACAAGGTAACGAATCGGCTTTTGCGCTAGTTGAATAATCGATTGTCTGGCCGCTTTTCTATCCGGCGTAAAATAAGCAGGAGGGCCGTTTAAACTATAACGCTGAGTCAGCACGGCAAAAAGTGATTCCTGTTTCACCGTTACTACTGCATCGCCCGCTATCATAACTTTCATTTTCCTATTATATAAAGAAATATGACCCGGAGTATGACCGGGCGTGTACATCCATACCCATTCTTCTAAGAGAGGTACAGTTTGGTTTTCCGGTAAAGACACAACTTTGTCGCCAAGATTGATTCCCTCATTTGGAAACGATCTTGACAGCAAAGCCACCAAACCTTTTCTGCTAAATCGCTCCCCCGGATAATCCTTCGTTCCGGTTAAATAAGGGATTTCCTTCTCGCTAGCATATACAGGTATGTCCCACTCAGCTAGAATATTGACGAGCGATCCTACATGATCAAAATGCCCGTGCGTTAAAATAATAGCTGCAGGAATCCGACCTTTAAATTGGCTTTTTATATCCTGCATTATCACTTTGTAATCTTTCGGCATACCGGCATCAACCATAATCAGCTCTTTATGCTCATTTTCGAGCAAACATATGTTCACGATGCGATTTGTATACATCCACACATTATTCGCTACCTTTTCCCACTTCCTGTTTTTAACCGAAGTATATGGCAAAAATGCCCATTTAAATAAATTCCGTTCCGTCAATAAATCGTTTCGTTCCATAGTTTCACCCTTACTTTTCCCATCATTTTTCTCTGCATAAATTTCGGCGAATAACAAACTCTTTAAATGAAGTATTTATAGAAAAGAGGATGATTATGTATTTTTATAAAGAAGATTTAATTAATGTGATCGTCCCTGATCGTCCTGATCCTGCCGCAGCTAAAGTATTGCAAGAAGCGCTTGGCGGGCAATTTGGGGAAATGCGTACTATGATGCAGTTTTCCTTCCAAAGTGCCAACTTCAGAGGAAAGGACAAAAAATATCGCGATTTAATCCGCGGCATTTTCTTAGAGGAAATCAGCCATGTCGAACTCGTGCAAACAACAATTAATCAACTGCTCAATGAATCGGGATATCCTGAAGCCGGTGACTCCGGTCAAGACGGCGCTCCACTAGATGATGCAATCAAGCACGCTAACCCTCATCATTACATTATGGGTGCGCAAAGTTCGCTTCCTGTAGACGCCGGCGGCAATCCATGGAACGGCTCATGGGTTTACAGTCACGGCAACCTGATTGCAGATTTATTAAACAATCTTGTACTCGAATCGACAGGTGTTCTGCAAAAATCAAGAATCTACGAAATGAGCAGCAATAAAACATTCCGCGAGACACTCGCATTCCTAATAGTGCGTGACAATGCTCACCAAAACGCATTTGCCAAGGCGTTAGAAACACTCGGCGTCGACTGGGGTAAACTCTTCCCTGTTCCGAATTACGATATAAATAAATATCCAGAGTGCAGAAAATATGTCGATCTCGGCTACCATAACGCACAATTCAATTTCCGCTTAGATGCGACAACCATCAGCGAAATTTTCCAAGGTACTTCACCGAGTCGTAACAAGGGCGAACTGCAAGTCGTAGACCCTCCTGCCGGCTTCCCAGTTCCTGAGCTGCCTATAATGCCGAATGAACATAGCCCCGGACTGGGCGATATGAACGCTTAATGAATGGAGGAATGAACAAGTGCGAGCTGTAACCTATCAAGGAAAGCAATCAATCGCTGTAAAAAAAGTAGAGGCTCCGACTATTGTTGATCCTCAAGACGTCATCGTCAAAATTACTTCAACGGCGATATGCGGTTCCGATTTACATTTATATCAAGGGAATTTCCCATTGCCTATTGGCTATGTAATTGGACATGAACCGATGGGGATTGTCGAGGAGGTCGGTCCGGAGGTAACAAAAGTGAAAAAAGGCGACCGTGTTGTCATTCCTTTCACTGTCGCATGTGGTAAATGCCAGTATTGCGATCACCATCTCGAAAGCCAATGTGATAATGCAAATCCTCACTACGATTCAGGAGGTTATTTTGGCTACTCTGAGAAATACGGTGATTACCCCGGCGGACAAGCGGAATATTTGCGGGTGCCATTCGGCAATTATACCCCCTTTCTCATTCCTGAGAACTGCGAACTGGAAGATGAACAGCTCCTGTTCTTATCCGACGTCCTGCCGACTGCCTATTGGAGCGTCGAAAATGCCGGAGTCAAAAAAGACGACACCGTTATTGTACTTGGATGCGGACCGGTTGGCTTAATGGCTCAGCAATTTGCTTGGAAAAAAGGTGCTAAACGCGTCATTGCTGTTGACTATATCGACTATCGTCTTAATCATTCGAAAAAGGTCAATAAAACGGAAATCTTTAATTTTACTGAATACGAAGATATGGGAGAAACCTTGAAGGAACTGACAGATGGAGGTGCTGATGTCGTCATCGATTGTGTCGGAATGGACGGAAAAAAATCGCCGCTTGAGTACATCGAACAAAAACTAAAGTTGCAAGGAGGGACACTCGGTCCAATTCAAATTTCCACTAAGGCCGTCCGGAAATGCGGTACCGTTCAAATTACCGGCGTTTATGGCGGAAATTACAATATGTTTCCGCTTGGCGCATTTTTCGCCCGAAACATCACTTTGAAAACAGGACAAGCTCCTGCGCGCAGCTATATGGGTACACTATATGATCAAATTGTAAGAGGCGAAATTGACCCGACTTCCATTATCACTCATAAACTGGATCTAGAAGAGGCTCCGTACGCGTACGATATTTTCAATAATCGGACAGAGAATTGTATTAAAGTCATTTTAAAACCATAATGCTTACCTTTATTCAAGTCAAACCGTCCCGCAACAAACCTTCAGAGGTGAATACCATAAATAAAGTAGTTCCGAAACGATTGACAGATCAATAAGGTTGATTAAACATGGATAATCAAACAAAAGAAATAACCGGAGCCTGGCTAGTTGCGATCGGTACCATTATATACGCAATCGGAAGCACACCCTTTCCTTTTATAAACGAGGAAAGAAGCAGAGATTTAATCATAATCGGGAATGCCCTGCAAGCTGCAGGAAATGTATTAGAAGCTGAAGGCCAGGATGAGTTCTCGCTTGAAACGCTTGGAAATGAACTGCAGGCGACAGGAAATGTTACTGTCATTGCCGGACTGTCACTTCCATTAGATGATGATACTATGCAAAAGACCGTAATCGCCGGCACTTGGATTCAAGCATTAGGGGGCTTTGTGGCTTTTGGTGATGAATTGGCAGACACGACAAACACAGATGACATCTACCTTATTAATGGTAATCTGCTGCAAGCCATCGGAAACTCGCTTCAAGCCGGAAGTGCGACGGATACATTAATCAGAGAGCAACTTGAAGAAACCGCAGAAAATGATAATGCTAAAACCGGTGATCAAAACCGTATAACTGTCGCCCCTTTATATCTTGTTGGAGTGTGGATACAAACAGTCGGTTCAGTGCTTGCTCTAATCGGCCAAATAAAAGAAGAAAGCGAAGAACAAAGCTCTCTTTATCAAGGATCAACAATGACCTATGCCGATTGGCTTGCAAAAACAAAACAGAGCCAGCTTTACAATTTATAGCCGGAGCATAACGATTGCCTGTTCGTAATAATATCCCCGCATGCAGACATAATAAGACAAAAGAACTTTGCACTAAAATGGAGGACAAAAATGAAAAAGGATACCTACAATATTGCTTCCCTATCCCGAGATTCCCTTCAGCAAGTACAATCATTAGAAAAACAATTGCCCAAAGAAACGGGAGAGGAACTAATTTTAATTGCCTACGAGGAAGAACATCATCAACTGAAATCATAACCGCTCTCAATAAACGGCAGCTTTAGAAATGTTAAGTTTCTGAAGCTGCCTTCCTTTTCATTTAGGAGGTATCATCTATGGATTTGCAATCAGGCAAATTTTATTGGCCGGAAACAATTAATCGAACAGCGAACTACAAATCATTAGAAGAAAATATTGAATGTGATGTCCTCATCATCGGATGCGGCAGCTCAGGAGCACAATGCGCCTATTATTTGCTAGATAGCGGACTAAACATCGCTATGGTTGACAGCAGAGGAATTGCAGAAGGAAGTACCGCTACAAATACAGCCTTACTTCAATATTTAGGGGAGAAATTTTATTATGAATTGGCGAACACATTCGGTGAGGAGACTGCGACTACTCATATAAAACTGTGCGAGCAAGCCATCAGCGATATTGAAAAGGCCAGCCAACAACTGGAAGCTGACGTCGAATTTGCTCGCCGCGATAGTTTATACAGTGCAAGTGATCAAGAAGGCATTCAAAAACTAAAGCAGGAATATGAGTTGCTTCAAAAACATGGATTCAATGTTGAGATGTGGGATGATAATAAAATTGCCTCTCATTTCCCATTTCAAAGAGACAGTGCCATATTGATTAAAAATGATGCGGAAATTAACCCTGTAGCTTTTACATATGAATTGATTAAACTCGCTGTTCAACATGGATTCAAAGTTTTTGAACATACAAAAATGATACGTCACCAAATTGAAGACGATAAAGTAATCTTCTATTCAGACAAGGGACATCAAATAAAAGCCGGCAAAGTCATTGTAGCGGCCGGATATGAAACGTTGGATTTCCGTAAGCATATCAATCTGGCATTGGAAAGCTCCTATGCCATTGTGACGAAGCCGCTCGATTTATCATTTTGGTATCGTCGTACTTTGCTATGGGAAACGAAACGGCCATACATTTATACGCGCACAACTAAAGATAATCGGATTATTATAGGCGGGCTTGACGAAACGACAAACATACCCGAGGAACGCGATAATAAATTAATCAGCAAAAAAAATCAGCTAATCAAAGAATTCCATTCGCTCTTCCCCGATGTTCCAATTGAGGTCGAGTATTACCTCGCTGCACTGTATGGCGGTACAACAGACGGGTTGCCGATGATTGGTTTATACGATGAACTGCCGAGCGTTTATCATGTATACGCTTACGGTGATAATGGAATGGTCTATAATATGGTCCTTGGAAAAATAATCGGGGAACTGGTGACAGAGGGAACAAGCAAGCATGCTGCATTGTATTTGCAAACACGAAAGAGCTTACACGGAAAGTGAATTATTTTTACTGCAGTATATTATTAGGACTTATTAAGACGCTGTGCTATACTAAGTCTACCATTTGCTCTACTTGTTACAGATACGATTTGTTGCAGAAGCTCTATTCATATATTGAATAGGGCTTTTTTAAACGAAAAAGCGGAAGCGGCTCGCAAGTAAGGACAGCGACTAAGAGCGCTATGTCCTGTAGCAACGTCGCAGTGACTCTCATCCTGAGAGCCCCACACGAGAAACCCGCCTTTGGTTTCTTGGGGGAGGCAGGAGGAGAATATCGGCTAAAAACGCCACGTCCTGTGGCAACGCCGATATGACCTACATCCTGTAGGCCCCCGAGCATGGCAGGTGTAAGGTTAGACAGCTATCTAAGTTCAAAAACATACACTTTTATCTTTTTAGAAAAACCGTCACCGGTCCTTTTTTATTTTTGAATTCCTAGCCGGCACGTGTAAGAAGGAACATTAGCTAAAAGCGCCATGCCCGCATGTCTTGACCGATGGACCTACATTCTGTAGGCAAAAAAATAGACCCTGCATAAGCAGGATCCATTCATTTCAGCTTCAAATTAAGCTTTTACAACGTTAGTAGCTTGAGGACCGCGTTGGCCTTGCTCTACGTCAAAAGTTACACTTTGACCTTCGTCTAAAGATTTGAAACCTTCGCTTTGGATTGCTGAGAAATGTACGAATACGTCTTCTCCGCCTTCACGCTCGATGAATCCAAAACCTTTTTCTGCATTAAACCATTTAACTTTACCTTGTTCCATAATTGTTGCCTCCTAGTGCTTATGCACATGTGTTACTATCCTTGCTCAAATACTTAGACGAAAATCAAACTCGCTTCTGAAACCGAACAAAAATAATTCTTATTTAGATTAACAGAATTTATTTAAAATAGCAACGATAATGTATTTTTAAAATTCAAATAAAAAACCAAAATACTAAACCCTCCAATATAACACCAGTGAGAATACAATTGTTATGTTTTTTTCAGAGAAGTTTTTGGAGGGAATAAAATGCAACAATTTCAAGATGAACAACAAGCACTAGACGCTGTTTTTAAAAAATTGCGTAAAGCCTTTGATCAAGTCAACACCACCATAGAAGGCTATAACGACGAATACATGAATTTGAAAAAGTATATGGTTGATTACAAAGCTGAAATGGACAAGATTGAAATCTTCAGCAATCAGCAAATACTGCAATCCATCGACCGGACAGGAGTGGCCGCACTAAAACAAAGAATGCAATTACAGAAGCTGATGGATTCGGCTTATTTTGGACGAATTGATTTTGTGTATGACGGCGAGTCAATCGACGAGGCAGAAACGTTTTACATCGGCAAATTTTCATTCACTGATGAAGAAGGGAACATCTGCATATACGATTGGCGCGCTCCCGTCTCAAGTATGTACTACGATTATGAATTAGGTCCGGCAGCCTACGAAGCGCTGAATGGCGCTATTAATGGTGAACTAATACGAAAAAGACAAATGAATGTCGAGAAAAATGAAATTCGATACGTACTGGAAAGCTCGATGAATATTAATGATTCAATTTTACAAGGAGAACTGAGCAGAACAGCCGATGAACGGATGAAAACCATCATCGCAACCATACAGAAAGAACAAAACGCCATCGTCCGAAATGAGGATGCCCACACATTAGTCATTCAAGGAGTAGCAGGATCCGGAAAAACATCGATTGCCCTCCACAGAGTTGCCTATTTGCTCTACAAGTTCAAAGATCAGCTATCATCCGACCGCGTCATGATCATCTCGCCAAATAAAGTTTTTGCTGACTATATTTCCACTGTACTGCCTGAACTTGGGGAGGAGCCAATTCGCGAAGCAAGCTTGGATCTTTTAGCTGAAAGGGTGTTGCCTGCGAAGTATGCTTTTAGCTCATTATTTGAGCAGACAAAACGTTGCATCGAGCAACCGGAAAGCCCATTCGCAAAACGAGTCGGTTACAAGTCTTCGCTCTCTTTCTTCGCTGCGCTGCAATCATATTTAGAAAAGACAAACACCACTCTGCTTCAAGAGAAAGCAATAACGATTTCAGAATATGAAATTCCAGGTTCATACATTGTGAACCGTTTTAACGCTTCTTCAAATGAGCCGGTCATGAAAAGGCTGGAGCAAACCGCAGAAGATATGCTATCACTGATTAAAGCAAAGAGACAAGGCGAAATTAAGCTTCCAAGCAAAAATGAAGTCATCAAAAGATTGAAAAAGCGCCTTCGTTTCAACGATGCTTTTACCCTCTATAAATCTTTTTACGAAGAGCTTGGCCGACAAGATGATTTTGTCTTTAAAAACAAGACTTTAGAGTTTGCAGATGTATACCCGCTTCTCTATTGCATCAACTATTGGGAAGGAATTGAGATTTTCGACACTGTAAATCATCTAGTAATTGATGAAATGCAAGATTACTCACCGATTCAATATGCGGTTCTTCAAAGACTTTTCCGTTGCAAAAAGACGATTTTAGGAGATTTCGGGCAGTCACTCAATCCGTTCACCATCAACGATGAGCACGGATTTCAAGAAATTTTTCCGAGCTTGCAGTTTGTGCAGTTGAAAAAGAGTTATCGATCTTCATACGAAATAATCGAATTTGCGAAACGTTTTTTGCCCGAAAACGCAATCGAAGCTGTCGAACGCCATGGCGAAGAACCAGCAATGCTTACCTATCAAACTGATGAAGAACAAATTGATTCTATCAAGCAAGCACTGCAGCAATTCCAGAAAAGCGGATATAAAACATACGGAATTGTTTGCAAAACAGAAGCACAAGCTACCTACATAGAGTCAGTGCTCCAAGGCTTCCCGATCAATCGAATCAACGAAACAAGCACCTCTTTTACAGAAGGCATCACATTATGCTCTGTTCAACTGGCGAAAGGATTAGAATTTGATTCAGTCATCGTTCCGTTCATTGATGGAGGCTACCAAACCGATTATGATAAAGGCTTGCTTTATATCGCCTGCACCCGCGCTCTGCACAGACTGACATTGCTAGTCTCTGAACAGAATAAATCGCCATTGCTTTAAGAAAGACCATCACGGTCCTTTTGCGAGAGCAGATACTCAAGAAATTTGCAGTCACCTTCAAATTAAATTTAAAAGAGAGACTCTCAATTTTGAGAGTCTCCTATCACTCGCTTCAATAATTCAATTAGTTTTTTCACATCTTCAATCGCTTCACGCAAACCTTCCTCAAGACGATCCGTGACACGAACAATATCATCAGTTGCCGTTGGTGTATTAAGAACATCCTTAATATCAAACGCCTGTCCTTCATTTGCTTTACTGACAAGGCGCAATATCGCCGCAATCGAGAAATGGGCGCTGCGCAACGAACGAATGACGAGCAATCTTTCTAAGTCTTCCTCTTCATAGATTCGATGTCGTTGACTGTTGCGCGCCACATGGAACAATCCGTTTCTTTCCCAATTGCGCAACGTTTCTTCTGTTATATTGAGTTGTTTTGCAGCTTCCTGATGCGAATAGCTTCGTCTTTGATTCATTCGGCAGGACGGCTTAGAAATCCAGCGTTCAACTGTTTCAATTGCCTTCAATGAAAAGACATGCTCCTCTTGCAAATAGCGCAAGTATAACTCAGCAACTTCAAGCGCTTCATCAAATTGTTGTTTCCCCGACAATTCTGCGATTTTTGCCGCACGCTTTCTTAAGTTCTTTTGCAGTATTTCATGACGAAAAACAAGTCTCGCAATCTGCAGCTGCACCACGTGAATGTCCTGATAGACCCGATAGCCATTTTCAGCTCTCGGTACCTTCGAAAGATAGCCCCATTCCTCATAAACACGGACCGTATTCGGATGAACATGACCTAGTTTTGCAATTTCAGATGTATGATAAGTACGCGTCATGCTCAGAACCTCCAATCTAATTAGAACTAGTAATATTATACCTCCGAGTTTTTCGATTAATAGAAATTTTAACTCGTGAGGATTTTTTACGAAAGAGATTCTTTTGTATGGACCTCTCTCTTTTTACGCAAACTACTGGAAATATCTAACTTTACAGATAGGAGTGAATACATTGCGAAAAGCTATACTGCCAAAGAAAAGGATTCATCTCATCTTGCTGATTATTGTAATCGGAGTTTTCATCTGGTCCGTTATTAAACCTACTTCTTATTTAGATTGGATTGCAGAAGTCAGTCCTGCAGTCGTTGTTTTAATCATTGTCACGGCAACTTATCACAAATTCCGATTCACTACACTGTCTTATTGCATTATCGCCCTTTTATCCATTCTCACATTTATAGGCGGTCATTATACTTACTCGGAAGTGCCTATTTTTAATTGGATAAAAGAAGAGTTTGATTTAAAACGAAATAATTATGATCGATTCGGTCATCTTCTTAAAGGGCTATCAGCAATTGTAATAAGAGAAGTATTATTACGTTTTACTCCACTGACGAAAGGAGCTTGGTTGTCCGGCATAACGATTAGCATTGTACTGGCAATAGCTGCTTTGTATGAAATTGTTGAGTGGCTAAGTACTAAAATAGCCAAGGGAGGAAAAACATCCAAAGACTTTTTAGGGATGCAGGGAGATCAATGGGATGCTCAATGGGATATGTCTTTAGCTTTTGTAGGATCTATACTTGCTTTAATTATTTTTGTGAAATTACATAACAAACTACTACAAAAAAAATAATAGGCTGCCAAATATTTTGGCAGCCTCATAGCAATCATTCTCCCGTTTCAGCAAAATGTTTAATACGCGCTTCAATCTCGTCACGCACACGTTGGAAAAAAGCCCATTTTTCTTCGTCCGTTCCTCCTGCCTTCGCCGGGTCGTCGAATCCCCAATGCACACGTTTAACATTCGGAGGCGTGATTGGACAGTGATCAGCCGCATGGCCACATAGTGTGACAACCAATTCCGCATTATTTAAAATCTCCGGATCAATAACATCCGACGTTTGATTCGTAATATCAATGCCAACTTCCTTCATCGCTTTCACAGCATTCGGATTTAATCCGTGCGCTTCCAAACCAGCACTTTTTACTTCCCACTCATCACTTAAATGCTTTTTCGCCCAACCTTCCGCCATTTGGCTCCGGCAAGAGTTACCAGTGCATAAAAAGTAAATCGTTTGCTTGTTGTTCATATAGTTTTTCCTCCTGATGATGTTTTAAAATACTTCTTTTCCCATCGCAATGCGACGTGTACTAGCGCAATCAATACAGGTACTTCCACTAACGGACCGATGACTGCTGCAAATGCCGCTCCACTGTTAATACCAAATACGGCAATCGCTACCGCAATCGCTAACTCAAAATTATTGCTTGCCGCTGTAAATGATAATGATGCGGTAACTGGATATGATGCTCCAGCTTTTCTTGATGAAAAGAACGAAATCGCAAACATAATGACGAAATAAATGAGCAATGGAATCGCAATTCGAATGACATCTAACGGCAATTCAACGATTTTATCTCCCTTTAATGAGAACATCATGAAAATCGTGAACAGCAGCGCAACTAAAGTAAGCGGCGAGATTTTCGGCAAGAACTTTGATTCATACCATTCCCTCCCCTTTACTTTTACACCAATAAAACGTGTCAGTATCCCCGCCGCAAAGGGAATACCTAAATAAATCAATACGCTCTTCGCAATTTCCCACATCGAAATGAACACCGATAGATTTTCCAAGCCGAATATGCCGGGCAGGACATTCAAAAAGAAGTATGCAAATACGGAGTAGAATAAGATTTGAAAAATTGAGTTGAAGGCTACCAAGCCAGCCACATACTCACGGTCCCCGCGTGCTAAGTCATTCCAGACAATAACCATCGCGATGCAGCGCGCCAATCCGATCATAATCAAACCAGCCATATATTCCGGATAATCATGCAGAAAGATAATAGCTAAGAAAAACATTAATACCGGACCGAGCAGCCAGTTTTGAAGCAACGAAAGCAACAGCACTTTCCAATCCTTGAATACTCTCCACATTTCTTCATAACGTACCTTAGCGAGCGGCGGGTACATCATAACAATCAGTCCGATTGCAATCGGAATCGATGTCGTCCCTACCGAAAATGTATCTAATACATTTTTAAAACTTGGCGCAAGCACGCCAACTAATACCCCTAAAGCCATCGCAACAAATATCCAAACCGTCAAATAGCGATCTAAGAAGGAAAGTTTTTTCGTCAAGCTTTTCTCCGTCATAATCTTCCTCCTCAACTAAAGTGTTTCTGAACAATCCGAGCAGCATGTTGTCTGCTGTTCATCCAGTTGGTCAATAATCGCTTGAATATAAGGCTCTTGAACCTCATTCAGCCGATAATGTTTCCAAGTTCCTTTTTTTCTTTCCAAAACGATTCCCGCATCCTTCAGCTTCTTCAGCTGCTGACTGACTGCCGGTTGCGAAATATTGAGCAAATCAACAAACTCACAAACGCATACCTCGCCTTTTTTCAAATAGGACAGCAATTTTAAACGATTCGGATCACTGACTGCCTTCAATCGGACCGCCATCATTTCAATATTCTCCATCATAATCTCCCCCTGTTCGTTTTCATAATCAATATATAATCATTTACTTATATATTAAACAAAAAGCTTGTAATTACAAGCTTTTATTGAGAATTAAGGTACTTTTCATTGCATTAGCATCTTTTCCATTAACAGCAAATCAACAAACATTCCGTTCATTTGCCCATGGTCTTTAAGCAAGCCAACTTCCCGATACCCTCTTTTTTTATATAAACCGACGCCTACCACATTAAATGGAAGCGTAAACAAAATAATTTTATTAAACTGCAGCTCGCGTGCTAATTCTTCCAGGTCGTTTAAAAGTTTTTTTCCTGTCCCTCTTCCGCGATAATCTCTTCTAATATAAATTGATAAAACAGCTACACCATCAAATGCACGGCGCTCAGAATAACGATTCAATGAAGCCCATCCGACAACCTCATCATCTTCCTCCGCAACTAATACTTTAAATCTTCCATCATGCTGTTCAAACCAATTAGTCATATAAGCCATATCTTTTTCATCTGTTTCCAGCGTAGCAATTCCATCCTCCACTCCCTGATTGAAAATTTTGCGAATCGCATCAATATCCCTATCCGTCGCAATTCTCGTAGTTAGTTGACTAATCATGGAGAACACCCCTTGTTGTACATATAAATAATCTTGCAGAAACATTGTACAACAGCAATATACTACTTGATAAATTTTAAGAACTATATATTGCGAATTATTTTTCTCCATTAAAAAGAGCAACCCGCTAAGTAAAAAATAATATAGTGTTTTAAATTAGGGATTATGCCGGCACTGTGCTATACTTAGTCTACCATTTGCTCTACTTGTTTCAGATACGATTTGTTGCCAAGCTCTATTCATTTGTGAATAGGGCTTTTTTATTAGAAAAACCGTCACCGGTCCTTTTTCATTTTTGTTTTGCTCCTGTGAATCGTCTTCAATGAAAAAGGAGCAATGCGGGAGGACTAAGACAAACCGCACAAGAAACCCGGTTTTGGTTTCTTGGATGGGATGGCTTAGGCCCGAGCATTGCAGGTGTAAGGTTAGACAGCAATCTAAGTTCAAAATATATACTCCCTCTATAAAGTAAGGTTTTTCTTTGTTTTTCTCTGTTTTTCGTAGAATTGCTATGCCGTTTGAATCAAATAAATGTGAAATACCCGTTAGAATGAGCTGAATTTTA
>NZ_JACXSI010000015.1 GCF_014712675.1 Peribacillus faecalis
TTGTTAAGCAAACTCATCCAATGATACTTAGCCTTCTATGAAGTTCGTGTTCCTCAGACCGGAAGTTTGCCGCCCGCTTCCTTCAGATTCCGCGTCACCACGGACACCCTTACGTTAAGCTAACTGTTACTTCTGCCTTCACAGCTCGGGACTTTCACCCTATAGATTGCACCCATGCCGGGCGCACTTAAAGAAAAGTCTGCCGAAATCAGGGCAGACTTTTCACTTATGCTTCTCGCTCACTATATTTTTTTAAAATAACTAACACAATAATACATAAGGCGACAACTGACACAAAACCAATCATTGCGCTTCCTGTAAGTCCAAGCACTAAGAATCCTGCTGCTGCAATAGCAGCAGAAGTTATCGCATAAGGAAGCTGCGTCAGCACATGATCGATATGATTGCAGCCTGCACCGGTTGATGATAGAATCGTCGTATCTGAAATCGGCGAACAATGATCACCGAATACAGCACCAGCCAAAACAGCTGCTAAAGAAGGAAGAAGTACGCTTGTATCAACTGTCGCTGCAATTTCTCCTGCAATCGGAAGCAATATGCCGAAAGACCCCCAAGATGTTCCTGTAGATAAAGCCATCACACCCGCTAATATAAAGAAAATAACAGGCAAAAAGGCAATGTCGATATTTATCGTTTGAACAATTCCCGCTAAATATCCTCCTGTCTCCAAGGCGTCGATTAAATCGCAGATAATCCAAGCAAATAACAGAATGAATACGGCAGGAACCATCGAACGAATTCCCTCGATCAGTCCCGTTATCAATAAGGAAGATTTCAGTGCTTTTTTCAGATATACTTGACGAAGAAATAAGAAGACCGTAACAACAAATCCGAACAGGCCTCCCATTACTAATGATGAAGCAACATCTGTGTTCTCAAACATTTTCAGAATTGTCACGGTACCTTCCGTAGCCTGACTCCCTGTCCAAAGCATTGCACCAACTGTACCGATAATCAGCGCGACAATCGGTATAATTAAATCATATATAGAACCTTTTTCGCTGACAGGCAAGCTGCTGCTCAGTTCTCCCGGAGCTTGTTTATCCGGACTGGCAACAATACCGTCAAATTGCGCGCGGTCTTCATGAACTTTCATTTTTCCGAAATTAATATTTCTCCATGCGGAGACGAAAACGAACAGCAAAGCTGCCAACACATAATAATTTATTGGAATCATTTGCACAAAGGCAGAAAAACCGCTAATTTCCAAGGCATTTGCCGATAAAATCGGAACGAGTAATGCGATAATATAAGCTCCCCAGCTTGAAATCGGCGATATGACACAAATCGGAGCTGCAGTTGAATCAATAATGTAGGCTAGTTTTGCCCGCGACACACCATTTCGGTCCGTAAGTGGTCTTGAAATTTGTCCGACAGCCAAACTATTAAAATAATCATCAATAAAAATAATAATACCTAAGCAGGCCGCTGTCAGTTGTGCACCCGCTCTTGTTTTTACCCGCTTTAATGCCCATTCCCCAAACGCTCTGCTTCCTCCTGATATTGAGATAAGAGCCGTAATGCAACCAAGCAATAATAAAAATAATATAATATTTACATTCCAGCTGTTGATGGATTCATCAACTACAAACAAACCTTTGATAGTTTCCCAAATAATTGATATCGTCTCTCCTAAACGAAAATCAGCAAGCATTATAGCCGCTGTAACACTGCCGATTCCCAGCGACAATAAAACCCTTCTTGTAACTAAAACCATCACAAGTGCTACAATCGGCGGAATCAATGAATAAATTGTACTTTCCATAGTAATCTCTCCTTTGACTGACCCAGAAGCCGAATTACACAAAACAAAAAAGAGCAATGATAGAAAACAACCTATCATTACTCTTCGTAATATATGTTATCGTCCATCGCTTCTGTAGCTCACCATTACATAGTTTTCTTTTCTTTGTAATGACAGTGTTGTCCTTATTTAAGACAACCCCAACAATACTTCATTTGACGTAAAGTATCATTTCGGCGATATCACCTTTCAACTATGTTCATCGTTGTCATCCTCACATAGATTACTCTTTAATATCGCATCCTCTCCCCCTTGCGGTGATAGTGATGTATATTTAATTGTTATTATATTAATATAACAAATAACTTGTCATAATACAATGTTTATTTAATAATATCATACTATTCTAACAAAACGATCATACAATTACACAACCGGTCACAACAATATCTAATTTTTCACTCAAATTAATTACATAAGGACTACTTAACTTTTTGCCGTCTTCCTCGATTATCTCAATTATTGGACGATCTCCCAAGCCTATGTTTTGTTTTTTGACAATTCCAACCGTACGATTACTTAATTCGACTGTTACGCCAACCGGATAGATCGCTACTGCGCTTCTAAACGCTTCGACTATTTGTAAATCAAATAACCGGCCGCACCCCGCATATAATATTTCCAGTCCTTCATGCGGTAACATTGCTTCGCGGTACACGCGATTAGAAGTGATTGCATCAAAGACATCCGCTACTGCTATAATTTTAGCATAGTAATGTATATCCTCATCCTTCAAGCCTTGCGGATAACCGGTTCCATCCAATCTCTCATGATGCTGATAAGCGCAGAGAGCGACGACAAGCGGTATCGTTTTCACTTCCTTTAATATTACAAAGCCGTACTCTGTATGCTTTTTAATGATAGCGAATTCCTCATCTGCTAACTCTCCAGGTTTCATCAAAATTTCACGCGGAACTTTTAGCTTGCCGACATCATGAAGAATCGTTCCCAATTTAACAAATGACCAATTATCTCATTGAAAAAACCGCTGATGTTCAGCGGTTACATATATAAAAGCGCATCCTTTCCGATCATCCCCTTATATACTCCGAGCTTCTCCGCTCCGGCAGTGACGGACTCTAAAGGCGCATTTAATAATTCTTCAATTGTTTTTACACCAACTGCTCTCCCGGCAATAATATTCCGATCTGCAAGTTTTTCATTTAATAAAGCGACATCAAGCGCACCGCACATAATATACCCATGTTCTGATGCAACAGCCAATAAATTCGTTTTAGGCAACTTAACCGATATTGCTGTAAATACCCGATTGTCTATTGTAATTGGGTTCAACTCAACCATATAACCCCTCCTTTTTCATACCTTCATTGAAACTCTTCAATATTTCCCGCATGAAGGAAACTAAAATGAGCTTCAAGATAAAATATGTAAAAGCAGTCCATAAGGTGAGATTAATGGGTTCTGAGACTTTCAGCTAATATATCACGCAAAAACTCCGGCAGGAAATACTGCTTCTTATCTGTCCTTGTAATGCTCGGAAAAAAGTAACCGAACGTGAACATATCAGGCAAGGCAAGCTTATATTGCTTTGCAGGCTGCAGTAGCTCTCCTCCAATATATATTTCATGTTTGCTTAGTATATGAATATTGCTGTAAATCATCATGCCAAAAATATTGCCTCTGAAACCGAAGCCTTTAATTTGCATATGCGGCCATTTCTCGTCCATTGACTGAACCAGAATCTCTTTCAATTCACTTCCGGAAACCTCTATCAAGCATGGATTGATCGGGTGCGGACAAATTTTATGAATATCATACGCCGTTACAATTCCTTCATCCAACCCATCTAACAGTAAGCCGGCATTTATAAAGGCACAATCGGCATCACACCATGCTCTTAAAGAATCGCACAATAACCTGACTAGAGGAGATTCATTGAACCATTCAACTCCAAGCGGCTTTTGAAGAGAACATATTTCGGTCATCATTTTTTCCTTGCCGATTTCATGTAATGAATGAACATATTCCTTCTCATGCATAGCAGCTGGCTGCTTGTTCATATCAAACAGTCTGGTTGAAACATCAGTCAGCTGATGTAAATCGTCCATAGATAATTCCGCATGTCCAACGTATGTACCGCCTTTTCCGGCTCCACATAATAGTGTCTGTTCAATCATCTTGCCCTGATGTAATATGTGATGTGTATGAGCTCCCAAGATGACGCTAATTTCCGGAATAGTTGCAGCTACTTGCTCATCAAATTCCAGGCCGAGATGTGAAAGCAACACAATGCAGTCACATTTGCCTTCCAACTCATTTACAACTCTGGAAATCTCCTCATAAGGTTCGGTAACCCTCCAGCCTAACTTTTCATAAAATACCCTAAAATAAGCAGTCGCACCAATAAAAGCTATGCGTGCACCTAGTTTCGTAACATGAATACTGTAAGGTTGAGCCCAGCTCGGACGCTGCCCGTTCGGATAAAATAAATTGGCTACCAAAACCTTAAACTGCGCCTCGTCATAGAGACGATCTAATGCAGCAAATGGGAAAGTGATTCCTTCATTGTTGCCGATTGTTGCATAATCACAGCCTAATTCGTTTAGAAGCTTTACGTTGCCCTTCCCTAAGAAAGCCTCTGTAAAGGGATGAAAGCGATCTGTATTATCGCCGATATCTAACACAATCGTCTCTTCTTCTGTGTTATTATGTTGCTCCTTCCGCTTGCGAATAAATTGTTGAATTCGAGGCCAATGTTCAAAATGGCTATGAAGATCGTTAATATAATAAAAATGTATGGTTTCTCCCATTACAATTACCTCTTTCTTGACATACAGCCGGTCTTTTAAGTAGATTTATTAACCGTAAATCCCTTCCCAAATAAGCTTCATACCAATTACAAGCAAAATTACCCGCAGAAGCGCAACAACTGTTTTGCTTTTTAATTTTGTGTTGATATATGCCCCTGTCTTCGCCCCGAACCACGCTCCCGGAATTAAAGCAAATGCATAGACCCACACAACATTTCCTAACGCAATGTGTGTAATAGAGTTTGTGATACTTGATAAAAAGACAATAAACATACTTGTCGCAACTGCCACATGAGGAGGGAATAAAAACAACAATATCATTGCCGGAACGATTAAAGAGCCTCCTCCAATTCCAAATAAACCAGAACAAAAGCCGACCAGGAAACAGATAAAAATCGCAATACCAGGCTTATATCCATAAGTATATTCCGCTCCATCCGAATCCTTGTATGTTTTTACTAATGTCGCCTTCTCGATGAGATTGACCGGCTTTAAACGTTCTCTTATAAGCAAAATAACTGAAACAATAATAACAAATGAGCCGAAGTACAAATTGAAGGCCTGTACATCAAGCATTTTATTGATAAAAGAACCGATAATTCCTCCGGGTCCGCTTCCGATGAAAAAAATCAATCCCGTTTGATAATCCACCCTTTTATGTTTAATATAGGCCAGGGTTGAAGAAAGTCCTGTAAAAATCATAATGACTGTCGATATTCCTACCGCTTTTTGCGGTGTCAAGTCACCCAGCATTCCTAATTGATGAAGATACAAGAGAGCGGGAACGATGATAATTCCTCCACCAAGTCCGACCAATGCACCAACAACCCCTGCACAAAATCCTGTAGCCAATAAAAGTATGATCCATTCCACGACAGTAGCCACCTTTACATTCTAATTCGAGCCAGCAAAGTCGTTTTAAAATAAATCCAATTGCTTAGGCGATAGTGTCGTATATTCAATCCCAAGCATGCTAATCATCTGCAAGGCATTTACTGCGGCATCTCCCCCGGAATTATTGTTAAACAGCATAAATATATCTTTCGATTGCGCTTGCAGGCGCTCAAGATATACCTTCCATTGCTGAAGCTCTGTTTCATTATATTTATATAAAAAGCGTACCGCTCTCCAATCCTCACCGGATGCCGGTTTATTCCACCCATACACATTTCGTCCGTGCATCCGTATAAGCGTTACATTCTTATCCGTCGGTTCCAATACAATCGGCACACTATTCTCTCCTGCTTGCGGCTCATCGCATATCGTATGAATCCAACCTTCGTTCCTCATAAACTGTATAGTTCTCTCACGAAATGCCGGCTTGAACCACGTTTGATTGCGAAACTCTAGAGCAACCGGGATATTTCCCATTTGCTGCTTACACCATCTTAAGTATTGCACATTCTCTTTTACGCACTTGAACCATGGCGGAAACTGAAACAAGACCATTGCTAATTTGCCGCCTTCCATATACGGCATAAGCGACTCCCGAAAAGCTTTGAACATTTCCTCCTTGCTTTCAAAAGGAATTTCGCCGCGATTATGTCCGGTCATCCCTTGATAGGCCTTCACAATAAACTTGAAACTATCCGGCGTCTCTTTTACCCATCTCGAACTGTTTCTTACCGGTTGAATCGCATAAAAGGCTGTGTCGACTTCAACAATCGGAAAATGCTCTGAATAGGCCTGAAGCCTATCCCGTGCCGCTATTTCAGTCCCGTATATATATTCATGGTCACCCCATCCTGTAACCCCGATATAAATCATATGTATCAACCTTCATTTAATTTTGTTGACCTTATTTTATCATAGAGTTTGAAGTGAGAGTTATCAGCAGGCTTTAATTAGTTGCTATAATCTTCAGGTCAATCATACTAGAAAAAATGAATAAATGTCATTTTATTACTTTTCCTAAGGAAAAAGAACTTGATTACTTGTTAATTTTCTATGAACTAAGTATCATTGTAATGCTTGCAATACTCAAACTAATTGAGGTTGTTAAGTAAAAATTGCTAAGGAGGAGAGAGACTATGGTTAGAATAAAAATGTATAAAAACTTCTATGGAAAAAAGCAGAAAAGGCTCGTTTTATTTAACCAACTTGTACTATATAAATGGCATGTGAAATAAAACTAATACTCACTATACTATCTAACATTTCTTTAATGGGATGTTTATATATACAGTGTCACCATTAGTTAATCACTAGTTCTCACTACATATGTCTAATACTTCAATATGATTAACAGATGAATGTGAACTATAGCATGAGAAAAGAGGAAACTATGCGATATCGTTTCCTCCTTCTTTATCCATAAATAAAAACGACACATTAAATTGTGTCGTTTTTTATTATAGTATCCAAGTAAATTAACCGATAGAACCTTCCATTTCAAACTTGATCAGGCGGTTCATCTCAACAGCGTATTCCATTGGCAATTCTTTTGTAAACGGCTCAATGAAGCCCATTACGATCATTTCTGTAGCTTCTTCTTCAGAAATACCGCGGCTCATCAAGTAGAATAATTGCTCTTCTGATACTTTCGATACTTTTGCTTCATGCTCTAATGAAATGTTGTCGTTCAAGATTTCATTGTATGGAATTGTATCTGAAGTTGATTGATTATCTAGAATTAGCGTATCACACTCGATGTTAGAACGAGCGCCATCTGCTTTACGGCCGAAGTGAACGATACCGCGGTAAGTTACTTTTCCGCCTTGTTTCGAAATTGATTTCGATACAATTGTAGAAGACGTGTTTGGTGCTAAGTGAATCATTTTTGCACCTGCATCTTGGTGTTGACCTTTACCTGCAAGAGCGATCGATAATGTCATACCTCTTGCGCCTTCACCTTTTAGGATAACGGCAGGGTATTTCATTGTCAGCTTAGAACCGATGTTTCCGTCAACCCATTCCATCGTCGCGTTCGCTTCACACACCGCACGCTTCGTAACAAGGTTGTATACGTTGTTCGCCCAGTTTTGGATTGTTGTATAACGGCAATACGCATCTTTCTTGATGATGATTTCAACAACCGCACTATGAAGTGAGTTTGTTGTATAGACAGGAGCTGTACAACCTTCTACATAGTGTACACTTGCGCCTTCATCAACAATAATTAACGTACGTTCGAACTGACCCATATTTTCTGAGTTGATACGGAAGTACGCTTGTAGCGGAGTCTCTAATTTGATTCCTTTTGGCACGTAAATGAAAGATCCGCCCGACCATACAGCAGAGTTTAGTGCTGCAAACTTGTTATCTGTCGGCGGGATAACCGTTGCCCAATGCTCACGGAAAATGTCTTCATTTTCTCTTAAAGCAGAGTCTGTATCTTTGAAGACAATACCTTGCTCTTCTAAATCTTCTTTCATGTTGTGGTAAACAACTTCAGATTCGTATTGAGCAGATACACCTGCAAGATATTTTTGCTCAGCTTCAGGGATACCAAGCTTATCGAATGTTTGCTTGATTTCGTCAGGAACTTCATCCCAAGAACGCTCTGATTTCTCTGATGGTTTTACGTAATACGTAATTTCATCAAAATTTAATGCAGATAAGTCACCACCCCACTGTGGCATAGGCATTTTGTAGAAGTGCTCTAATGATTTCAAACGGAAATCAAGCATCCACTGTGGTTCGTTTTTCATTTTAGAAATTTCTTCAACGATTTCTTTCGTTAATCCGCGTTCTGAACGGAAAATCGAAACGTCACGATCGTGAAACCCATATTTATAATCACCGATTTCTGGCGCTTTTTTCACCATAGGTCGTATACCTCCCATTTCATCAGAAGGAGGGTCTGTTTAACCCTCCCACTGTTAGCTTACTTTTCGTTCAGTCCCTTTTCCATCGCTTTCCAAGCAAGCGTTGCGCACTTGATGCGCGCAGGGAATTTTGAGACACCTTGAAGCGATTCAATATCGCCAAGGTCTAAATCATCATCTATTTTAACTTCTTTACCTTGCATCATATCAGAGAAGATATGGGACAATTTCATCGCTGTCTCCACATCTTTCCCTTTGATTGCTTGAGTCATCATACTTGCAGAAGACATTGAAATGGAGCATCCTTCACCATCAAACTTTACGTCTGTTACAATTCCGTTCTCGACCTTAAGCGTCAAGTGAATGCGATCCCCGCATGTCGGATTATTCATATCAATCGTTAAGTTACCTTCATCAAGCGACCCTTTATTGCGAGGATTCTTATAGTGATCCATGATCACCTGACGATAGAGATTATCTAAGTTATTAAAAGACATTGCTGAAATACTCCTTCGTTTTAACTAGACCTTCAACCAGTCTGTCAATGTCATCCTCAGTGTTGTATAAATAAAAGCTTGCTCTTGCAGTAGCAGAAGCCTTCAACCATCTCATCAATGGCTGTGCGCAATGATGCCCTGCCCGAACGGCAATCCCTTCAGCGTCTAAAACAGTAGCCACGTCATGAGGATGTACATCCTCTAAATTGAACGTAATTACTCCTGCTCGCTTCGAAGCATCCATAGGACCATAAATCGTCAATCCTTCTACTTCTGACATCTTTTTCAGAGCATAGGCTGCCAGTTTATGTTCATGCTGCTCGATCTTATCAAGACCAATACTTTCAAGAAAATCAATTGCTGCTCCCAGACCGATTGCTCCGGCAATGATTGGTGTGCCGCCTTCAAACTTCCACGGCAGCTCTTTCCATGTTGAATCGTATAAATCAACAAAGTCAATCATTTCTCCGCCGAATTCAATTGGGGGCATCGCCTCTAGTAAGTGTTTCTTACCGTAAAGCGCACCAATTCCAGTCGGTCCGCACATTTTATGTCCGGAAAGGGCATAAAAATCACAGTCTAAATCTTGAACATCTATTTTAATATGAGGAGCTCCCTGAGCACCGTCTACTACCATTACTGCCCCATTTTCATGGGCAATTTCAGCAATCTCCTTGATTGGGTTAATGACGCCAAGAACATTCGATACATGCATAATCGATACAATTTTTGTATTCGGTGTAATGATGTTTCGTGCATCATCAAGCGAAATTGTTCCATCTTCTTGAAGAGGAATGTACTTCAATGTCGCTCCCGTTTGCAGCGCTAATTGCTGCCAAGGAATAATATTGCTATGGTGCTCCATCATGGAAATGACAATTTCATCTCCCTGTTGGATGTTCGTGCGACCATAGCTTGCTGCCACTAAGTTAATAGAAGCTGTCGTCCCCTTAGTGAAAATAACTTCTTCCGTTGCTGAAGCGTTGATGAATTTACGTACTTTCTCACGCGCTCCTTCATAACCATCCGTCGCGCGTGTTCCAAGAGTATGAACGCCGCGGTGGACATTCGAGTTATACTCTCGGTAATACTTATCGATTGCTTCAATGACAACTTCCGGCTTTTGTGAAGTTGCGGCCGAATCAAGATATACCAATGGATGACCATTCACTTCCTGATCTAATATAGGAAATTGCTTACGGATTTCAGAAACGTTCATTAGCGAACTTTCCTTTCAATTACTTCAACTAATTGTTTCTTAACTGCTTCGATTGGCAATGCTTTTACAACCGGAGCCAAGAAACCGTGAATGATTAAACGTTCCGCTTCAACCTTCGGAATACCGCGGCTCATTAAGTAGTAAAGTTGTAAAGGATCAACACGACCAACTGATGCCGCATGCCCTGCCATTACATCATCTTCATCGATTAGAAGCATTGGATTTGCATCTCCGCGTGCTTTTTCACTCAACATCAATACGCGAGTTTCTTGCTCCGCATTTGCTTTTGAGGCACCATGCTCGATTTTACCGATTCCGTTAAAGATTGCTGAAGCGCTATCCTTCATAACACCATGGCTAAGAATGAAGCCTTCAGAGTTTTTACCGAAATGTCTGATGTTTGTTGTAAAGTTTTGTTTTTGTTCACCGCGACCGACAACAACTGTCTTCGCATTAGAATTAGAACCGTTCCCAACAAGGTTAGTCACATTCTCAGAGATTGTGTTACCATCGTTCATTTGTCCAAGAGCCCACTCGATTGTAGCATCGTTAGCAGCAACTCCGCGACGGTTAACATAAGTGACAACATCTTTCGTTAGTGTATCTACTGCACCGTATAAAACTTTCGCGCCATTTTCCGCAACAACTTCAGTAGCGATATTGGCAAGACCAGATCCTTCTGCAGTAGAAATATAGTTTTCAACATAAGTAACATAACTGTTTTCATCAGCAACTAACAGTACATGATTGAATAAAGACGCGTCTTTATTATCACGTAAGAATACTGCTTGCAACGGCTCTTTGATTTCTACATTTTTAGGAACATAGATAAAAATACCGCCGTTCATTAATGCTGCATGCAATGCTGTTAAACGGTGTTCATCAACATGAATGCCTTTAGTCATGAAATACTTTTGCACTAACTCGCCATGCTCACGAGCAGCTGTGAAAATATCAGTGAAAATGACACCTTGCTCTTTTAATGTTTCTGAAAGAGAAACAAACGCAGGCGTATTATTTCTTTGAATATATATATTATGCTTCTCTTCTGCATCTAGAAGCGCCTTCACTTCTTCAGGAAGCTCATCCAGTGATGAGAACGCTTGGCTGTCTACAGTGTGAGCAGCAAACTCTGTGAAGTTCCAGTTTTTGATATTTGTTTTATCTGGTTTTGGCATTTCAAGAGAAGTTAAGCTGTCATAAGCTTTTTCTCTTAGCTCCATAAGCCAGCTTGGTTCGTTATTTGTACTTGAGAAAGACTGTAATGTCGCTTTCTCAAGAGGTAGTTTTATTTCAGTAATCATTGAAATCCTCCTAACTTACGCTTCTTGGCCTACAGTTTCGTCTTCAATACCTAATTCTTGCTTGATCCAGTCATAGCCTTCTGCTTCCAGACGTTGAGCTAATTCAGGACCGCCTGATTTTACAATACGACCTTGCATCATAACGTGAACGTAATCAGGAGTGATGTAGTTCAATAAACGTTGATAGTGAGTGATGATTAAGCAGCCGAAATCTTCTCCGCGCATTGCGTTAATTCCTTTAGATACAACTTTTAATGCATCGATATCAAGACCTGAGTCGATTTCATCAAGAATCGCGATTTTTGGTTCGATCATCATTAATTGAAGAATCTCATTACGTTTCTTTTCCCCGCCTGAGAAGCCTTCGTTAAGATAACGTTGAGCCATATCTGGGTCCATTTCAAGGTATTCCATTTTCTCATCCATTTTACGGATGAATTTCATTAGTGAAATTTCATCGCCTTCTTCACGACGAGCATTAATTGCAGAACGTAAGAAGTCAGCATTTGTTACACCTGAGATTTCACTTGGATATTGCATAGCAAGGAAAAGACCTGCTTGTGCGCGCTCGTCAACTTCCATTTCCAATACATCTTCATCATCTAATGAAATGCTTCCGCTTGTTACCTCATATTTCGGATGACCCATAATCGCAGAAGATAAAGTAGATTTACCAGTACCGTTCGGACCCATGATTGCGTGTATTTCTCCACCTTTAACTTCCAGGTTCACACCTTTTAAAATTTCTTTATCTTCGATTGAAACATGTAAATCTTCAATTTTTAAACGTGACATATTTATACCTCCAGCAATTTCTTGTATATTAATTTACTTAAAATCCAGAATCGAATTCTCAATCTATTCTCATTCTCATATTATAACAAATATAATTTGGAAAGCAACAAATAAAACCCTATTTATCACTATACACGCAGTGTTTATTATTTACTGTTTTTTTAATATATCCTTCGTTCATTATATCACAGCTATTCATAAGAAAGAAAACGAGGGGCCATCACATACTTTTATCATCTTGAAATGATTTGCCGGTTGCTATTAAGCTTTTTTGGCAATCCGGACTGAGTAAATTAAAAGAGCCGGAAAATGAGTTTCCGGCTCTTTTAATTGCTGCTTTGTAAACAGCATGCAAATTCACTATTTCCAAATGCTTCTGCCATATTCATTCTTTATTTGAATACTTTCCATATGACTTTGCGTTCGTCTTCTTTCCACCTGTAATCTGACTTCCAGACTTCGGCAATATTCCGCATAGCTGACACCATGTGCAGCATGCATCGCTTTTTCCATGTCATTGGTTACATTCAAACTAAGTGTACGAATAGTGAATCATCCTTTCATTTACACGCTGTTTTTACAACGCTTTTCTATAACAATCTAACGCTAATCAATCAAGTGCACAAATGGCTTATACCCAGCTCAAAAAGCATATAAACAGCTGAATCCCAAGGTAAGCGTTTACAACCAATATTTTTATAAAATTCCATATGTATACAAAAAGAACCGCGACCAGTCCTTTTTTATCATGAATATACTACTCAGATTCACCTCGACAAAAAAGGAGACATGCGAAAATCGAAAAGCGGAAGCGGCCCGCAAGTAAGGAACAGCGACTAAGGGCGCTACGTCCTGTAGCAACGTCGCTGTGACTCTCGTCCTGAGAGCCTCCGACCTGCATAAGCCGAATCATGTAGGAAATTGTAAAATCTCCGGAATGATTTGGCTTATGACCTCGAGGGGCTGGCAGCTAGACAAGGACTAATATGGAACAGCGACCAAGAACGCTACATCCTCTAGCAACGTCGCTGTGACTCTCATCGTGAGAGCCTCACTCGAGAAACCCAATTCTGGTTTCTTTGGGGAGGCAGGAGGGGAACATCGGCTAAAGGCGCAACGTCCGCATGTCTTCACCGATATGACCTACATCCTGTACGCCTCCGAGCATGGCAGGTGTAAGGTTAGGCAGGAATTATATTCCAAAAGATATTTTCTCAATCAAAAAATCAAGGATCTAGACATAGTCTAGATCCTTGGTTTTTGTATATTACTCAGTAACCGGTACGACTGAACCGCCGTAAGTTTCAGTAATGAAATCTTGAATTTCTTTTGATTTTAGTACCTCTACTAGTGCTTTAATGTTCTCATTATCCGCATCTTTACTGTTAACCGCAATTACGTTCACGTAAGGGTTATCTGTAGAGCTTTCAATCGCAATCGGATCGTTCGCTGGATCTAAGCCTGCATCAAGAGCATAGTTAGAATTAATTAATACCGCATCGCCTTCACCGTTTTTGTAAACTTGCGGAAGAAGAGCTGCATCAATATCTGTTTTGAATTTTAGTTTTTTAGGGTTTTCGACGATGTCATCGACTGTAGCAGTTGTTTTATCAATTCCATCTTTTAATGTGATTAAACCTTCTGCTTCAAGTAATGATAAAATTCGGCCGTGGTCAGGAACAGAGCTACTCATGATGATTTCAGCGCCTTCAGGAAGTTCTTCAAGGCTATCATATTTTTGAGAATAGACACCAATCGGCTCGATATGAATACCGCCAGCATTGACAAAATCATAACCATTGTCAGCAATTTGTGATTCTAAATAAGGGATGTGTTGGAAGTAGTTCGCATCTAAATCCCCTTCAGCCAATGATTTGTTTGGTAATACATAGTCCGTAAAAGTAACAATTTCTAATTCAATACCTTTTTCTTCAAGTAAAGGCTCTGCTTCTTCCAAGATTTCCGCATGCGGCACATTTGATGCGCCAACTACTAGTTTTGAATTAGAGTCCTTATCAGAACCGGAATTCGAATCTGAAGTTCCACAAGCTGCCAGTAACAACGATAGTGCTAGAACAAGTAATAAAGTCCAGTTTTTCTTCATTTAAATCTGCTCCTCTTTTCTCAAAATGGTCTATTATAAGTTATAAAATAACTGCATAATCATCTTTTATCAATTTTTGTTGTAATTCGATCGCCGATAAATTGAACAATGAACACAATAATTAAAATGATAACTGTCGCTATTAGCGTTACATCATTGCGTCCTCTGGAGAACCCTTCTAAGTAAGCAAGATTACCCAGACCGCCGGCTCCGACAACACCCGCTACTGCTGTTGAACCCAGTAACGCAATCGTTGTAACCGTAATACCGGATACAATCGCAGGCATTGATTCCGGTAGCAATACCTTCCAAATAATTGTGCTTGTTTTCGCACCCATTGCTTTCGCCGCTTCAATTACGCCTTTATCAATTTCACGAAGCGCGATTTCTACCATACGGGCATAGAATGGTGCTGTCCCGATAATTAGAGCCGGTAAAGCAGCCTCCCAGCCGATCATCGTTCTTACTATCAATTTCGTAAAAGGAATAAGCAACACGATTAAGATAATAAACGGGATACTCCGGAAAATATTCACATATGCTCCGACAATGCCGTATATTAATTTATTTTCCCAAAGGTTTCCCTTTGATGTTAAAAATAAGACTAAACCTAATAAAATCCCAAATACAAACACAGCAATCACAGATATACCTGTCATAGACAATGTTTCAATCGTCGCTTCCCACATTTTCTCCCAGTTCACATTTGGCAAGTATGTTTCAAGCATTTGTGATCACCTCCACGCCGACACTTCTTTGTTGTAAAAATTCTACTGCTTCCTTTACTTCAGCAGCATCTCCGTCTATATGAACGAATAACGTTCCATAAGAACCCTTTTGGGTCTGCGAGATTTTACCTTGAATGATGTTGATGTCAAATGTAAATTGACGGATTAATTCATTCACTACCGGTTTTTCAGCATCATCACCTACAAATGTAAGTTTAACGACTGCACCTTTTCTATATTTCTTCAGAAGGTGCTCAATCGCATCTGCTGTTTCTTCCGGATCGGTAAGCTGCTTGACAAAGCGTTTTGTAATATCGGCTTGAGGATTTTGGAATACCTCGAGCACATCTCCAAGCTCTACTGCCTTCCCTGCTTCCATAACAGCAACACGGTGGCAAATCTTTTGGATAACATGCATTTCATGTGTAATAAGAACAATTGTTAAATTCAGTTTTTGATTAATATCTACCAACAGGTCTAAAATGCTGTCTGTTGTTTGCGGATCAAGGGCCGAAGTTGCTTCATCACAAAGCAATACTTTCGGATTGTTGGCAAGCGCTCTGGCAATGCCGACACGCTGCTTCTGACCACCGCTCAGTTGAGAAGGATACGCATCCTCTCTGCCTTCTAATCCGACGAGTTTAATAAGCTCATCGACACGCTTCATTCTTTGTGCTTTCGGAACACCTGTAATTTCTAAAGGGAAAGCGATGTTTTCTCTAACCGTTCTTGACCATAAAAGATTAAAGTGCTGAAAGATCATTCCGATTTCGTGTCGCGCTTCACGAAGCTGCTTGCCTTTAATTGAAGAAATCTCTTTATCATTTACAATAACCTGGCCTTCAGTTGGTACTTCCAAACCATTCAGCATTCGAATTAACGTACTCTTTCCCGCACCACTATAGCCGATGACGCCGAATATTTCGCCAGGGTTTATATCAATCGATACATGATCGACTGCTTTTAGCTTTTTAGACTTGTTCGAAAAGATCTTTGTCACATTCTTTATTGCTATCATATTCTTACACACCTCATGTCCTGACAATAATCACTATTATATAACTTATCCATTTGGGCTCAAAAAACGAAAAAACCTTTCTGCACAAAATGAGCAGAAAGGTTCACGAATTCTAAAGGATCCTTTCTCTCATCTATCAAATCAGCCTTAGCTGCTTTGTGTGAATTGGCACCATTTCAAACTGCACGTTTGACGGTTGCCGGGTTTCATAGGGCACATCCCTCCACCTCTCTTGATAAGAGCAATCATATATTAAGTTCATGTAATTTCATTTTAGTTAAGTAAAGTGAGTTTATCATTAACTTAAATATACTGTCAATAAAATTCGGACATTTAATGTGCAGTTAAATTTATGCAGTTGTATAGTCAGGTAATGAGCATGCTATATGCTTATTGATTTATTTTCAAGAAACCGTCGTTAAAGATGTTTTACCAGTCGCGATTTCCAATGCGCTTTCCAGCTCTTCTATTAAATCATCCGCATTTTCTATACCGATTGAAAGACGGACAAGATCTTCTGTTACCCCGGATTTTTTCAAATCCTCAGCTGACAGCTGCTGATGCGTTGTGCTAGCCGGGTGAATAATTAGACTTTTAGCATCACCGACATTCGCTACATGGCTCCAAAGCTCAATATTATCAATCAGTTTGGCTCCGGCTTCTCTGCCTCCTTCAATACCGAATACGACAACAGAACCGGCACCTTTCGGTAAATATTTTTTCGCCAAGTCATGATTTGGGTGATCAGGCTCATCCGGGTGCAATACCCATTTGACGCCGGGATGATTTTTTAAATAGGCGACAATCTTCTTCGTATTGGCGATATGCTCTTTCATGCGCACATGGAGTGTCTCCAGACCAAGATTGAATTGAAATGCATTATACGGGCTAATGGCGGGTCCGAAATCACGCAACAACTGAACACGAGTTTTCGCAATAAAGGCTGCTGCTCCAAGCGCTTCGCTGTAAACCAAGTTATTGTAGCTTGGATCAGGTGTTGTGAAGCCAGGAAACTTCTCCGAATTCCAATCAAACTTCCCGCCGTCGACAATAATGCCGCCCAGTGTTGTGCCATTGCCTAATAGCCATTTTGTAGCTGAGTGGATAACAATATCTGCCCCATATTCAATCGGCTTCAACAAGTAAGGCGTCGTAAATGTGCTGTCCACAATTAACGGAATACCATTTTCATGTGCGATATTTGCCACTGCTTCAATATCCAGCACATGCAGGCTTGGATTACCGATTGTTTCAGCGAAGATCGCTTTTGTATTCGGTGTTATAGCTGCCCGGAAGTTCTCAGGATTGTCCGGATCGACAAAGTGGACTTTTATCCCGTATTTAGGAAGTGTGTTGGCAAAAAGATTGTAAGTCCCTCCATACAGCGTGGACCCGGCAACAATTTCATCGCCTGCGCCGGCAATATTTAAAATCGCTAAAGAAATGGCTGCCATTCCGCTTGCTACAGCTAAAGCGCCAACTCCCCCCTCTAACTGAGCTACTCTTTCTTCAAATACAGTTGCCGTAGGATTATGAATACGTGTATAAATATACCCTGGTTCTTTTAATCCGAATAAATTCGCAGCATGTTCACTATCTTTAAACAAATAGGCATTGCTTTGGTAAATCGGTGTTGAACGAGCCCCCGTCAACGGATCAACTTGCAATCCTCCATGTATGCTAACTGTTTCAAAGCGGTACTTCTTCTCTTTATTAGCCATCCTCTTCTCACTCCTAATATTAGAAACTTCGATAACTATAACAATTCATATAAGCTTAATCGGAAATATATCACCATCCCGAATTTAAGTCAAATATTTATTATAATTTTCTGAATTATTATACAGCACTTTTCTCTCTACATAATAATAATATTGCTTCAATTAATAATATTTGTCGAAAGTTCCCCTTTATTTCAAGTTGCCCAAGCTTTTGCAATTTCCGCAGCGGAAACCGTCCTGTCAGCGCCTCTTCAATACATTGCTTCGATCCTGTAATGATAATTTGATGAGAGCTTTTATCTGTCTTTTTCGCATGACTGAGTCGCTCCGACAGGAATAGGTGCCACTGCTCCTTCTCTGATAAAAACACGATACTCGTGTTTGTCTTCTTTAAAAGCACTTGCAGCTGTGTGTGATTTTGGATATTCGCCAAAACAGATTGCAATTCTTTTATCAATTGCGTCACTCCTTTATAGTTCTCTTAAGGAGTGAATACAACATTTTATTGACTAATCCTTTTTTATTTCCTCGACATATTTCTTAATAGCAGACTCTTAATCAATGAGAGTACTATTAATCGTTTCTACTAGGTATGGAACGGATTGGAAGGCATAGATTTTTTGAATGACAACTCCGTTCTTAATTAGGAGCAAGCAAGGAACGCTTTCAATTTTCAACTCATATGCAAGCTCCTTCAAATAGTTAGCATCACTTTTGGCAAATGTAACTTCCTTTAGGATTTCCTTTGTAATCAGCAACATTTTAGAAGCGACTTGGCATGTGCCGCACAGGGGCGTATATACATACAAACAAAACGTATCCTTTGCCTGCAGCTTTTCTTCAACAGATTGTTTATTCCATTCATTCATCCGGCAAGTTTCATCCTTTATTTAAATACTGTAATTTGACTTCAAAATTGGCGCTCAACAATACTTTTGCAAGGTGATAGTCAGGCGCTTTCGCAACTTCTCTGTACGTTTTATCTATATAAAGATGACCGGCTTCAGGCATTTCCCGTTTGAATTGTTTGCGAAGTCTTTCGCCTGATTCATCTGAATCAACCAAAATATATACGTCCTTATGAAAAAGCTCTTCGATGAAGTAATCCATTTGATTAAAAGAAATTGTGCCGTTTGTGCAGAGAATCTCGATATCGTTCTTCAGCACCTTTTGTACCTTTTGCTTATCTGATTTACCTTCGACAATAATTACTTTGTTTAATTCAAGCTCATCCATCATAAAGCTCTCCTCTGGCCGCATCGCTCTTTACTTGTTAACATGCCCGAAAGGTTAGACATCTATCTAAAAATAAAAACTTTCTTATCTTTTTAAAAGGCAGTTAAAAAGGGCAGCCCGGAATCTGAATATTCCAGGCTGCCGCTTTATTGTGTCTCAGCATCGTAAGCTTTGGATCGTGAAATCAGTCTTCATTCACCATTGCTTCGTATTCATCAGCTGTCATTAGTTTTTCTAATTCGCTGGCATCTGAAGGCTCAATTACAACCATCCATGCTTTTTCATACGCTGATTCATTTACATACTCAGGGTTATCTGACAACTCTTCATTTACTTTTACTACCGTTCCGCTTACTGGAGCATATAGTTCCGATACAGTTTTGACAGACTCGACGCTGCCGAATGCTTCGTCTACTGTAATTGTATCGCCGACTTCCGGCAGCTCCACAAAAACGATATCCCCTAATTCTGATTGGGCAAAATCAGTAATTCCGATTACCATAGTATCGCCATCGACTTTAACCCATTCGTGTTCCTTAGAATAACGTAAATCTTTTAGTACCGTTGACATTCCTTACCCCTCCAATTTCTATGTTCCATTTCACTATATACTCTAGGGCAATTGTTTTACAACCAGTTTATCTTGAAATCATCCTCTTTAAAGCCGATTGTCACTTTTTGCCCATCCGTTACGATCGGTCGCTTAATCAGCATACCATCTGAAGCCAATAGATCCAGCATTTCATCCTCTGTGGAGGTCTTCAATTTATCCTTCAAACCAAGCTCACGATACTTCATTCCACTTGTGTTAAAAAACTTCTTTAATTCTAAACCGCTCTTCTTATAAAGATCGGCAATTTCCTCTCTGGAAGGAGGATTGTCAACAATATGAATTTCTTCAACTGCCAGCCCATTGCTTTCAATCCACTTCTTAGCATTTCTGCACGTTCCGCATTTCGGATACCAGTACATCTTCAGTCCCATAATTCATCGCCTTCCTACACTAAATTCACAAATATACATAACATTTTGTCACTTAAAAATAAAACTTATGTATTTCTTACTATAGTTATATCAAACCTCTGTTTAATTCACCACTATTAAGAAAAACCGTTACCGGTCCTTTTTCATTTTTGATTTCACTCCTTGATTTCACTTCAATGAAAAAGGAGACATGCGGCCAGACTAAGACAAACCGCACGAGAAACCCGGTTTTGGTTTCTTGGGTGGGTGGCTTAGGCCATAGCATGTCAGGTATAAGGTTAGACAACTATCTAATTTCAAAGTTGTACTTTCTTATCTATCAAGAAAAACCGATACCCGTCGTTTTTCGTACAACATTAAAAAGGACCTCCCGAATGAGCAATCTTTTCTCATCCATTCGGGAAAGCCCTATTTTGAGTTAAAGGATATTACAGTACGTATTTTTCAGCTTCAACTAAAAGCTCAGCAGCTTCACGCTTTTTACCGATTACGTTAATTGGAGTGTGACGCAAGAATTTACGCAAACCGCTTAACATAACGCGTAGCGTATCGCCTTCTTCTGTAGCAAGCAATGTTTCTTTCGCATGTTGCTCAATTTCATTGAATGCTTCTTGACAGAAGATTTGTGTGTAAAGAAGTTTTTGCGTATTTTGCTCTAATCCAGTCGCAGCAATTGCCTTTTCTGTACGCAATACAACTGATTCCATTGCATATGCAGCTGAAGCGATATCCGCGATATTTGATAAGATTTCTTGTTCTTTTTCTAATGCTGTGCCGAATTTTTGAGCAGCAACGCCTGCGATTAACAAACCGATTTTCTTTACATTTTTTACAAGGTGTTTTTCTTGTGCTAACGGCTCATCACCGACTTCCTCAGGCATTAGTGACATTAACTCGCCTTGGAGCGCTTGAGCAGCTTGCAGCAATGGCAACTCGCCTTTGAACGCTTTACGCAAGAATGTTCCCGGAACTAATAGACGATTAATTTCATTTGTCCCTTCAAAAATACGATTAATACGAGAGTCGCGATATGCTCTTTCAATTTCATATTCAGTCATGAAACCATAACCACCGTGGATTTGAACGCCTTCATCCACTACGTAATCCAATACTTCAGAAGCGAAGAATTTATTCAATGAACACTCAATTGCATATTCTGCGATAGCATTTGCAACTTTTTTCGGATCTTTAGCTTCTTCCGCTGACAGACTGCTCATACGCTCTTCGAAAAGACCGACTGTACGGTAAACAGAGCTTTCAGCCGCATAAATTTTAGAAGCCATTGTAGCTAATTTTTCTCTCGTTAAATTGAAAGAAGAAATTGGTGTCTTAAACTGTTGACGCTGATTAGCATATTTAACCGCAATTTCAAATGCATGCTTAGATGCACCAACACCGCCTACCCCTAATTTATAGCGTCCGATATTCAAAATGTTAAAGGCAATAACGTGACCTTTACCGATTTCACCTAATAAGTTTTCTTTCGGCACTACTGCATCCTGAAGAATCAATGTGCGAGTTGAAGAACTCTTAATACCCATTTTCTTCTCTTCCGGTCCAACAGATACGCCCGGGAATTCTCTTTCAACGATAAACGCTGTGAACTTCTCGCCATCGATTTTTGCATAAACAACAAATACATCAGCGAATCCGGCATTTGTAATCCATTGTTTTTCACCATTCAGTACATAGTGAGTGCCTTCTGCATTCAGTTTCGCAACTGTTTTAGCTCCTAAAGCATCTGACCCTGAGCTTGGCTCTGTTAAAGCGTATGCAGCCAGCTTTTCACCGGTAGCCAATAACGGCAAGTATTTTTTCTTTTGCTCTTCATTACCGAATAAAACGATTGGTAGTGAACCGATACCAACATGCGCACCATGAGAGATAGAGAAGCCGCCAGCTGGCGCCATTTTTTCAGTAATTAATGCAGAGCTGATTTTATCCAATTCGATACCGCCGTATTCTTCTGGTACATCAGCACCAAGAAGACCAAGATCTCCTGCTTCTTTTAGTAATCTTACAGAAATATCAAATTCATGATTTTCTAATTTTTCTACCTCTGGCAGTACTTCATTTTGAACGAAGTCTTCAGCAGTTTTTGCAATCATTTTATGCTCATCTGTAAGATCTTCCGGTGTGAATACACGATCTAACGCTACATCTTCAATTAAGAAACTTCCGCCTTTAATTAAATCTTTTGTTGTATTAGACATTTTATATTCCCCCTATGTTTTTTCGTTCATTTTGGACAAAAGCTGTGTTAGACAGTGAAGAGTAACAAAGCCTTTAATAATCGATTAACTGATTATTAAGAAATTAACTCAAATACTCCTGCAGCACCCATACCGCCGCCGATACACATTGTAACAACACCAAATTGCTCATTTCTGCGTTGCATTTCATGTAATAGAGTTAGCGTCAATTTAGCACCTGAGCAGCCAAGTGGATGTCCTAATGCAATTGCGCCACCATTTACATTCACTTTCTCTTCATCAAGTCCAAGCTCTCTTATTACTTGGATTGATTGTGAAGCAAATGCTTCATTTAATTCAAACAGCCCAATATCAGAAAGTTCTAAGCCGGCAATTTTCAATGCTTTAGGAATAGCTGCAACTGGTCCGATTCCCATAATTTCAGGTGGAACTCCCGCTACTGCAAAGGAGCGGAATTTTGCGATTGGCTGCAATCCTAGCGATTTCGCTTTTTCTGCATCCATCACCATTACTGCCGCAGCACCGTCACTTGTTTGTGACGCATTTCCGGCTGTAACTGTTCCAGTTGTAGAAAATGCTGGTCTTAGCTTAGCTAAACCTGCTACAGAAGTATCAGGACGAACCCCTTCATCTACTGAGAACTGAATATTTTTTTCAATAAGTTTGTAATCTTTCCCTACAGAACGAAGCGTAACATCAACCGGCACGATCTCATCTCCGAACTTTCCCGCTGCGATTGCTGCCGCCGCTTTTTGATGGCTACGTACAGCAAATGCATCTTGTTCTTCTCGAGTAATGCCGTATTTTTTTGCAACTTCTTCCGCTGTATGCCCCATGCCCATATAGTACTCTGGAGCCGATTGAGCCAATTTAATGTTTGGACGAACAACGTGTCCCATCATCGGTACTAAACTCATTGACTCAACGCCGCCTGCGATGACTGTGTCACTGTGACCAAGCATAATGCGCTCAGCGCCGTATGCGATTGTTTGCAGACCGCTTGAGCAATAACGGTTGACCGTCAAAGCCGGAACAGTGTGATGCAACCCTGCAAGCGCTCCGATATTACGCGCTACATTCAGGCCTTGCTCTGCTTCCGGCATAGCACAGCCAATAATTAAATCATCTATATTACCTTCGTAGTTTCCAGCACGTCTTAATGTCTCTTTAACTACTAATGCACCTAAATCATCAGGTCGAACATTTGCAAGCGTACCCTTCTTCGCTTTACCTACAGGTGTTCTGGCCCCCGCAACAATAACCGCTTCTCTCATGAACGTTCCCCCTTATCCTTTGTTTTGATTAATTACGTAACGGCTTTCCTTTCACAAGCATATGTTGCATTCTTGCTTGTGTTTTCGGATGCTGTATCAAACTGATAAACGCTTGCTTTTCAAGCTCCAATAAATATTCCTCATCCACTTCTGTACCGAACGGTAAATTACCTCCTGCGATTACATAAGCTAACTTTTCAGCAATTACCATATCATGTTCTGAAATATAGCCTGATAGCTTCAGATTTTGAGCGCCTAATAATAGAGCAGCATAACCTGTTTCCCCAACAACCGGTATCTTTTTACGTACTGGCGGTTTATAGCCAGTTTCAGATAAAGCCAGTACCGCTTGCTTCGCATCATAAAGCTGATGATCACTATTGACGCTGATGCCATCCGCTTTATTCAGGAAGTTGTTTTCACGCGCCTCTTCACCGGAAGTAGATACTTTCGCCATTGCAATTGATTCGAATACTTTATTCGCTACGTTTTGTAAGTCAAAAGTAACTCCGTTAGGCAAGCTGTCCAGATGCTTAATGTAAAGCTCTTTATTGCCACCTCCGCCTGGGATCAAACCTACACCTACTTCAACAAGACCCATATACGTCTCCATTGAAGCTTGGATGTGAGCAGCTGGCAAACATACTTCAGAACCGCCGCCAAGCGTCATGCCAAATGGTGCTGCAACAACTGGTTTTGTGCTGTATTTAATTTTCATCATTGCTTGCTGGAATTGACGAATAACCAGATCGATTTCAAAAATATTGTCATCTTGCACTTCCATAAGCATCATTGCCAAGTTAGCGCCTACGCAGAAATTTTTGCCTTGGTTTCCGATTACAAGACCTTTAAAGTTCTTCTCTACTTCATCAACTGAGTAATTAATCATTTGGATAATGTCCATACCGATTGCGTTGTTCGGAGAGTTGAACTCTAGCAACGCTACACCGTCGCCTAAATCTATTAAGCTAGCGCCTGAATTTTTCTTGATAACGCCATTTTTCTTTTTGAGCTGCTTCAAGTTGATTACTTTCGGATTTTCTTGAAGAAGCTTATATTCGCCATTGTTATAGAAGTAAAGATCTCCATTCTCTTCTTTATAGAATGAAGTCACTCCATCAGCGATCATTTTTTCGATCCATGCAGGAACTGTTTTTCCTTCTGCTTTTATCTTAGTTACAGACTTTTCTAAGCCGATGCTATCCCAAATTTCAAACGGCCCTTGCTGCCAGCCGAAGCCCCATTTCATCGCTTTATCAATTGCTACGATGTCATCAGCAATCGTACCGAGCAATTCAGCTGAATAAAGAAGTGTTGGAACAGTGATATTCCAAAGTAATTCCCCAGCACGGTCACCGCTATATAGTAGCGCTTTCAATTTGTTTGCAAGTCCTTTTTGCTGCTTGCTTAATTCTACTGAAGCTGCTTTTAATTTTTTACGTGCTTCGTATTCCAACGTCACTGGATTTAACTCTAAAATTTCTTTGCCTTGTTTCAGGAAGAAACCTTGACCGGATTTAGAACCGTACCATCCTTTTTGAAGCATTTTTATCATAAATTCAGGTATTGTGAAAACCGCTTTTTCTTCACCTTCGACTTGGTCATATACATTTTTTGCAACATGAGCGAATGTATCCAGACCTACTACATCAAGTGTACGGAAAGTAGCGCTGCTCGGACGTCCGATTAATGGACCTGTTACTGAATCTACCTCACCGACACTGTATTCGCCTTTTAGCATTTCTTGCACTGTTACAAGCAGACCGTATGTTCCGATTCGGTTAGCAATGAAGTTCGGTGTATCCTTCGCTTCAACTACCCCTTTACCAAGAACATCTTCACTGAACGTTTTCATGAAAGAAAGCACTTCCGAGTCAGTATGCTTCGTCGGAATAATCTCTAGCAATTTCAAATAGCGAGGCGGATTAAAGAAATGCGTGCCAAGGAAATGCTTTTGAAAATCTTCTGAACGTCCTTCAGCCATTGCCTCAACAGAAATGCCAGAAGTATTTGAACTAACGATGCTTCCCGACTTTCTATATTGATCAACTTGAGCGAAAACTTGTTTTTTAATTTCAAGGTTTTCGACAACTACTTCTATAATCCAATCAACCTCTGCCAAACGCTTCATATCGTCTTCAAAGTTACCAGCCTCTAATAGCGCCAAATTGCTTTTTGATGTAAGCGGCGCAGGCTTGTGCTTCAATAACTTTTGTATATTTGTTTGACTGATTCGATTTCTTACAGCTTTATCTTCTAATGTAAGGCCCTTTTTCAGCTCTTCCTCAGTCAACTCGCGCGGAACGATATCTAATAGCAAAGTCGGAATACCGACGTTGGCTAAATGAGCAGCAATTCCAGCTCCCATGACCCCTGATCCCAATACAGCAGCCTTTTGAATATTTCGTACCAAATTATTGTCCCCCTTCACCCGGTTCTTGAATGAATACTCATTCATTTTTTGGTCAAAAAAATTTAATCAAATCCTTTATATGTATAATATAAAATAAATTGGAAAATTAAGCAATAAATAAAAATACATTTTTCTACAAATGTGGAATTGCCCTTAAAAGCACCATATATCTTTGGGGAGGCCTGCAAATTCAAAGATTTTATGCTCTAAAAAAATAATAAATAAAGGCCGAATCAGTTAAATCTGATTCGGCCTTTCATATTACTTCTCAGTCGAGAACATATACTTTTTATAATGGTAGCCTATACTGAATATGAGACCCATGCCGAGCATGTTGCCCCAGAGCGAGCTTCCCCCGTAGCTTATGAAAGGCAGAGGGATACCGGTAATAGGAACTACACCAATTGTCATACCGACATTTTGGAATACGTGGAAGGTAATCATACTGATAATACCGACGCAAATATACGTATAAAATTGATTTTTCGTATCCATAGCTAATCTCATGATATGGTAAATCAATACGAAAAATAAGCTCAAGACAATACTTGTCCCAATAAATCCGTATTCTTCACCGATGACACTAAAAATAAAATCGGTTTGGCTTTCAGGTAGATATACTTCCCTGTTGCCGGTTCCTTTACCTGTTGTTTCTCCAGATCCGATTGCCAAGAGAGAACGGGTCAAATGATAACCGGCCGAACTTTCATAGTTATACGGATCAAGCCATGAATATATACGACCGAGCTGATACTGTTTAACCCCAAGATACTTCTCAATAAATGCCGGAAATTTCACGACAAGTAATAAAATCAAAGCCCCGATTGTTGCCCCTCCTCCATATATTGGCAAAAGCAACTTCCATGTGATGCCCGAAACAAATATCATTCCTGTTAAAATGGCAAGCATAACAATCGATGTTCCTAAGTCAGGCTGCAACATAACAAAAAACAGAGGAAGAGCCGTAACTAATCCAAGCTTAACAAGAAGCCAAAAATCGCTCTGCAATGTTTTCACTACATGCTTAGCATGATGGGTGACAATCACATTGGCCAAAGCGACAATCAGGAAGATTTTCATGAATTCGGAAGGTTGCAGTGACATACCGGGCAATCTATACCAACTCTTCGCTCCATTGATAACAGGAGCAATACTGCTCGGAGCAACTACCAGAAAAGCGAGCATAGCAATTCCAGCACCATATGCATACCATGATATGCGTCTAATTTGGTCGGAATCCAGTGTGATTACCGACAAGATAATGCCTATTCCGGCAACATAAAATACCATTTGCTTTAATAAGAAATTCTCTGAGTACTGTCCTGATGCCTGTGCACTGTAAATCGCTATGCCGCTGCAGATAGCGAGCAAGGTCAAAATCAGCACTAAAGTATAGTCTACTCTGGATGTTTTAAAATTGATTTTCTGCACTGCAAAATCTCCTTATTAAATTGATAAGGAATACTTATTTCCCTTTTGCATATAGTCTTACTTAATTATACTGCACACATTTAAAATCACAACTGAGAAACTCTATATGGTTTAATTTTCTTTCAATAGCATTTTAAAAACTACTACTAAATAACCGTTTCATGTCATAATGAAAGAAAAAAGAGAAGAAGGAGAAGAGAATGGCTCGAAAGAAAAAAATCGATCATAAGGAACTGATGATTGAAACAGAAAAATTGCTTTTGGAAACCGGCTATGACAGTTTTCATTTTCGCTTACTTGCCGAACGTTTAGGTGTTGGACGGAGCACACTTTATGAATACTACGCCAATAAAGACGATCTTATTACAGCATACGTTCATTCTTTCGCCTATGAACGTGTCGAAGAAAGCAAGCTTGTTTTAGAGATTGATGATTTGCAGGAACAGTTGAAGGCTTTTCTCCGTATCTTTTTGAAATATAACCATATCCAGCAAATTGTAACAATGATCACGCAAATGGAAGGTCAAAACAAGCCCCAAAATGAGGAAAATGTCATCCATATTAAGAAGCTGATTAAAGAAATCAATGCTGTAAGTCTGCAAATTATAAAAAAGGGACAGCGCGAAGGCAAAATCCGACACGATTTGGACGATATGTTCATATCTTATATGATGTTCCACCTCATCCAAATCCCAAACTTCCGACAAAAACCTGATGAAGAGCGCCTTGAGCAATTTGTCGACTTTTTATTGAATGGTGTCAGTACATAGTATTTGACGCCATTCTTATCCTCATGTCATAATTTATTCAGGTTGCCAAATAAATCAAATACTTTTGAAATTGGCGCTATTTTTTATACCATTATCGACACTTATGTCGGAAATACTTTTCTAATGAGAATCACAAATGATTTTTTCACCCACATCCGACACTAGTGTCAAAAAAGAAAGGGGTATTATATGTTTCAGTTTATCGCTCGATTATTCAGTTCCAAACAGGGAGTAGCAATTACATTGTCTTTATGGATAGTCCTGACTATCGCTCTTTCCTTCTTAGCTCCTTCTTCTCAGAATGAGAAATCAGCCAAGGAAGGAAGCGGTCTCCCGGACTCATCTTTATATGAACAGGCGCAAACCATCATTGATGAGAATTTTTCCAACGATGAAGGCACACCTGCCATTCTTGTATTTACATCGGAAAACACATTGACTGATTCTGAACTGGCAAGCATCGCAAAAGTGAGCAAAGCTGTTGCAGAGGCAAAAATCGCTCATGTTCAAGAGGTGTTGCCGCTTGATCAGTTGCCGCCTCAAATCATTCAGTCATTCATTTCTGAGGACGGCACCAGCATTACGATACCGATTATGATCGAGCCGAATATTGAAACCGAAGAAATTACAAAAGCCTTAGAAAGCATTGAGGAACAAGCAGCAAATAATGCATCTGACACACTTATCTTTAAAATGACCGGACCTGCTGCTATTGCCTCTGATTCTGTCAAACTATTCGAGCAGGCCGATGTTGTACTGATTCTCGCGACTGTCGCTTTAATTTTAGTATTGCTGATTGTCATATACCGTTCGCCATTATTGGCCATCATACCGCTTTTAGCATGCGGCATTGTCTATTTAGTTGTTGATCGCGTGCTCGGCTTGGCAGGAGCGGCCGGACTGTTTTTAGATGCCCAAACATTGTCGATTATGGCCATCCTGCTATTCGCAGCGATTACAGACTATTCACTATTCATTTTCTCTCGCTTCCGTGAAGAGCTGAAAACAGGGCAAGATAAATTTACAAGCATGAAAAAGGCGATGTCTAAAGTCGGAGAGCCAATTTTCTTCAGTGGAGCGACCATTATCGTTGCTGTTCTTATGTTATTTTTTGCTTCAGACGCTGCTTATCGAAACTTTGCACCGGTTTTTGCTATTGCCGTGTTCATTATAGGCATTGGCGGGCTAACTTTAGTTCCGGCCTTGTTCACGCTTTTTGGCAAAGCCGCTTTCTGGCCTTTCGTACCAAAGCCGGGAGATGAGGCAAAAAGCAGTTCAAAAGTTTGGTCAAAACTCGGAAAATTTGTCACAACTTATCCCAGAATCATCATTGCGGCTGTGACAATTATTATGATTGCATTCTCGATTAATATCGCTAACATTCAGTACTCTTTCAACATTCTCAAGTCATTCCCTGAAGATATGGAGTCACGGGAAGGCTTTGAAATTTTGGAGAGCAAATATTCACCCGGCAGCTTAGCACCGACAACTGTTTTATTGTCTTCCGAAACAGAATTACAGAATGAAAAGATTGCTGCTGTCATAACTGAACTGGAAAAGCAGCCAGGCATCGAAAGCATTTCACCGAATTCTGACGCTATTATGCAAAACAGCTCCAGCATTCTTTCGAAAGACGGAAAAGCAGCACAACTGCAAATCACTTTAATCGATGACCCGTACTCGCTTGAAGCGATTGAAACAATTCAGCGATTGCAAGACGATAGTGAAGACATACTGCAGGGAGCCGGCGTTGAAGAAGAGCTTTCCGTTTTCTATTCGGGCGAAACGGCTCTACAAGCAGATTTGCAAAGAGCTAATGACCGGGACACATTGTTAGTCGTCGTTCTCGTCACCATCTTGATTACCATTATGCTTGGATTGCTGACACGATCGCTTGTCGCTCCTCTATATATGATGGGCACGATTCTATTATCCTTCTTCTCCGCTTTAGGGCTAGGGATGCTTATTCTCGAAGGCTTGTTCGGAATAGAAGCAATGAGTTCACGCATTCCTTTGTATACATTTGTGTTTCTCGTAGCACTGGGAGTCGACTACAATATTATGCTCGTTTCCCGAATCAAAGAAGAAATCGGGCACTTTTCCATCAAAGAAGCAGTTGAAAGAGGGGTATCCTTTACCGGAGGCGTCATATCATCTGCCGGTCTAATTTTGGCTGCCACATTCGCTGTTTTGACAACACAGCCGATTATGGAATTGTTTATTTTCGGATTTATCGTCGCACTCGGGGTTATGATCGATACATTTATTGTCCGCAGCATGCTTGTTCCTGCCATCATTGTTGTTTTAGGCAAATGGAGCTTCTGGCCGCTGAAGAAAGAGAAAATGAAGCAATTGAATTAATAAAGTAATCCTTTTGCTTAAAAGGGGAAGCATTGGAGCAAGCCGGTCTTTCACAGGATCCGGCTTGCTTTATTTTATTTAAATTAGTGTTCGCCTATTCGTAAAAGAATTTTTGTAACTATTTACATTTTTTACCATTAGTTATATAATCAACGTTGAATATATAACGGTGATTATAGGAGGAAACTTTATGACTAATAATCTTGTTGTCATCAAAGGCATTGAAAAAGATGTTGGAGTAAGAATAATTGTTCAAGATATGTCCTTTACAATCAAGAAAGGAGAAACCATCGTGATTATCGGACCTAACGGCTCAGGCAAGACGACAACATTAGAAATGATTTTGGGCATCCAAAAACCGACAAGGGGAGAAATTGCTTATTGGACTAAAGATTTTCAAACAGCTGTTGGTGTCCAGCTGCAATCTACCCCTTTCTTTCCTGGTTTGACTGCAAAAGAGAATTTACAATTGTTTGCCTGTTTCTACAAAAAGAAATTACCGGAAGAAGAGATTGACTCTCTCTTAAAAACGTGCTCAATGCATGAGGCCAGAAATACAGATGTCGCTAAGCTATCAGGCGGTCAGCTGAAAAGACTTTCAATTGCCACAGCACTAGTTCACCACCCAGCTTTAGTTTTTCTCGACGAACCGACAGCCGCACTTGATCCACTCTCACGAAAAGAAATACACCAAACTATTTTAGATTTAAAAAAACAAGGAAAAACGGTTGTTTTAACCTCTCACGATATGGATGAAGCAGCTAAGTTATCTGACCGGATCTTATTTTTCCATAGCGGGTCACTCATTGCGGATGGATCGAAAGAAGAATTGTTCAGCCAATACCTCAGTCACGATTTAGAAGAATTATATATGTCTTTAACAAAAGGAGAATCAATATGAAAACACTATTTCATTTAATGTTGAAGGACACCTTGTCCGATAAAATCTCTTTAACATATGCCGTTCTTTTCCCACTAGGTTTAATGGTCGGAATTGATTTCTTTATAGACTCGCCTCATAATTCATTTTTGCTCCCGACTGTTATTAGCATCAGTTTGTTATTTTGGAACTTACAAGGCTTGGCCTTTCAAATATTTCGCCAAAAGAGTAAAGGTGTTTATCGCCTGATTAAAATTACGCCAATGAATATGACCGAATTTATCGCTGCAATGATGGCGGTCCGGACATTGATTTCCATTGTAATCAACCTTTTCATTTTCGTTATTGGTATTTACATTCTTGATATTTCCGTATCATTTTTACTTGTTCTACAGTGGTTATGTATTATGCTTGCAGCTTCGCTTTGCTTCTCAGCTCTTGGCTTTTTCATTAGCAATATCTCCAAAAACGAAGGGCAAATTAATGCTTTCAGCAATCTGCTATATTTGCCGATGGTCTTTTGTACTGAAGCTTTCTATTCGTTGCAAAATGCGCCTAGCTTTATCAGTTTCATCGGAAAATGCCTGCCTTTTCATTATGTCATCCAATCCCTTCAGACAACGTTAGATGAGCAGGCAGCATCAGTCCTAACCTATCTTCTACTCATCTTGCTATTTACATTTTTCTTTTTCATCCTTAGTTTATGGACGATTACCGGTCGGAATAAATTTACAATATTAGGAACAAAAGTCACTTCTGAAAAGTGAAATGTGATACAGTAGAAGCAAATATTCAACTTTATCTATTCAATATTGAGGTGTAATGATGACAAGACTTATGGTATTAGGATTATTACGATTAAAACCAATGTCAGGCTATGAAATTCAGCAGCTTCTTCAAGTGAGCCAATCCGATCAATGGGCTGGCATACTTCCAGGTTCCATCTATCACGCCTTAAAAAAATTAGATAAAGAAGGTCTCGTGAAAATTCATTCAGTGGAAACAACCGGCAATCGCTCTAAAGCGATTTATGAAATAACGGAGCAAGGCCAAGATGAGTATAAGCAGCTTTTGATCCAAGCCTTCACTTCGCCTTCTACTGTCTTACCAACTGATTTATATACCGGACTTTCGATGTTATCTTTGCCAAATCCGGCTATCGATTTAAGTGACATCATCAACGCTGTTCAAATTCAATTATCGCAACTTCACCGGCAATGGCATCAAATGAAAACCGGTATAGAGCAAAAAAAACAGTACTCCAACAATATCTTTCAACAATTCACATTTGAGCAAATCAATAAGCAATATATGCTGCAAATCGAGTCTCTCGAGCAATTATTGGAGATTTTGAAACAGCAAAACAGTTTACGGAGCTGATTTCCTTGAGTCAGTTCCTTTCTTTTATATATTTGTATTTACTGGACCATCAAAACTGATATTCTTCTACTTTTTGAATTAATTCTTCCGCTTTCGAAACAAATTCATCCTCAACTCAAACTAATTCGACCACAATCGAAATTAATTCTTCTACTTTCAAAATTAATTCATCCGCTTTTCCACATAATTCGTCCAAATTCAAGGTGCCATCCCTAAAATGCCAAAAAGCACCGCTCATCAAGCGGTGCTCTTTGCTTATTTCCATTGGCTCATGCCCGGAATAACATTGAGTACATTCGAGAAACCTTTTTCTGTTAACTTTTGCGCAGCCAAATCGCTTCTGCTGCCTGTACGGCATACTACGTAAATCTCATCGTCAGCATTCAATTCGCTCAAACGGTCATCCAATTCTCCAAGCGGAATCGAAATCGCTCCAGGAATCGAATGAAAGGCAAATTCTGCGCTTTCTCGCACATCAACAATTACGATCGTTTCATTCGTATCTATCTTCTTCTGCAAATCTTCATTACTGATGACATGCGGATGCTTCTTCTCTACTTCCTCGCCTTGAGATGATTTTCTTACATAATGCTTTAACACATCGCCATCTTCAATAGTACCGATGTATTGATGTCCAACGCGTTCAGCCCAAGCTTTAAGGTCCGCTGTCGATCCTTTATCTGTAGCTTGAATTTCTAAAACTTGACCGGCTTCTAATGTGTCGATTGTTTTCTTCGTGCGCACAATCGGCATCGGACAAGCCAAGCCCTTTGCGTCTAAGGTTACATCTGCTTTTATTGCCATAATTTCATCTCCTTTTATACCGTTAGTGGTATGTCCCAAGTCCAAGATTACTTTACTTCGCCTTCCCAATCCAACATTCCACCGGTCATGTTTGTTACGTTGAAGCCTTGGCTTTCAAGGAACTGAGTCGCTTGGCCGCTTCTTCCGCCCGAACGGCAAACCATGATGTACTCTTTTGATTTATCAAGTTCATTCATGCGGAATTCAATTAGTCCAAGCGGAATATTAACCGCACCCGCAATATGACCTTCTGCCACTTCATGCGCTTCTCTAACATCAATAAGGTTTAATGTTTTCCCTGCATTAATTAATTGTTCCACTTCTTTAGCGCTGATTTGTTTCATTTTAATCCAACCCCTTTATTAAATAAATAAGTTAACGTGTCCTTCTTCTGCATCCGCTAAATAAGCGGCAACTCCAGCGTATTCAATGCCGTCAAGCAGCTCTTCCTTCGCAAGTCCTAGTAAATCCATCGTCATTGTGCAAGCAACGAGTTTTATATCTTGCTCCTGAGCCATTTCAATTAACTGTTGAACAGTCAGAGTATTATGTTTTTTCATAATATCTTTGATCATTTTAGGACCGAATCCTGCAAAATTCATTTTAGAAAGTCCCATGTTTTCTGACCCTCGCGGCATCATTTTCGCAAACATTTTCTCCATAAAACTTTTGTTTACTTGAATCGGTTCATCTTTGCGCAATGCATTTAAACCCCAGAATGTATGAAAAATAGTTACCTCATGATCATAAGCTGCTGCCCCATTTGCAATAATGTATGCAGCCATCGCTTTATCATAATCCCCGCTGAATAGTACAATAGTTGTTTTTTTTCTCTCCGACATTTAAATCCCCCTAAGATTGTTATCTTAAATATACCCTTACAGGTATTTAAAATGCAATAAATATGCCTCTATAAAATTGTTTGCTTGCCACTGGTTAAAATTACCCGCCAGGGTATAAAGAAGACCAAAAATAAAAGAGCGTTCACTCCTTTATTTATCGGCTTTTCACTAATAAGTTCACAGCTTCCTTCACCAATGATTCTGCGTCTTCGCCTTTTTCATTGGCATTTTGCACACATTCCACCAGATTGGAACTAACGACAACTCCAATTGTACGATCGATTGCTGAACGAGTTGCTGATAACTGCGTAATAACTTCCTTACAGTCTTTGCTCTCTTCCATCATTCGCAAAATACCTCTTAGCTGACCTTCAATACGTTTCACTCGATTTTTCATTTGGTCAGTGTATTCCATATATTCAACCACCTTTCTCGAAATTACATAACAGAATATGATGTGACTTGTATCCCTTTTCTTCTTAACATCCTTACGCCTATATTTTTCTCAAGCTCATCATGGACTATGAGATGTACTTTTTCTCGCGGTATTTCTTCATGATATCGTTCAATATAAGCAACCGGGATGTTTATGCTGCCTTCTAACGGATTTTTATCCGAAATATTATAATCTCTAATATCTACAATCACTTCTTGCACTTCTTCCACTTTGCCCTCATACGGCACGTTTTTAACCGGCAAATATCTTCTGATCAGCAGGAAGGCCAACACAAGAGAAAGTGTAAATATAACCAACATTATTGTATCAACTCCGAAGATGTTTTGAAATATAATCTGATATTATACCCTTGCAGGTATATAGTCAACAGAAATGATTAGAAAAACCGTCCTTTTTTAGCAGTTCAAAAGTTCTATGTTTTATTAAAAGGATGTTTTCATAAACTATGTTACAAATATTAATCCGCAAAGGCTGATTTCCGCTCCACTCAACCAAACGGTTTTACTCATTAAAAACATTTAAAAACAACAGCATTTTATAAAAGACTGTAAGTAAAAAAGCAAAAAGCTTTCCCAAAAGTAAACACTTTCAAGAAAGCTTCTCTCTATGCAGTCTTCAATTCGATTCTCTTCGCAAGTTTAGACAGTGCAAAATTCACTATAAAATACATAAACGCCACCATGATAAAAATCGGAATAATATAACGCTGTGATTGGGCATTGATAACTTGAGCATGATGCATTAATTCCGGCAAAGCAATGACGACACACAGCGATGTGTCTTTCAGCAAAGCGATAAATTGGCTGACTATCGGCGGTACCATTCGCCGCAGTGCCTGCGGCAGGACAATATAAGCGAGTGTCTGCACATACGTCAATCCTGATGAACGACCTGCCTCAATTTGTCCTCTCGGTATCGAATTCAAACCGCTTCGAATAATTTCAGACAACATTGCTGATTCAAATACAGTTAATGCAGTCACAGCTGAAGCTGTTATGCTAAGCTTCAATCCGACTTCAGGCAAAGCGAAATATGTAAAGAAAATAATTAATAACAATGGAAGATTTCTCGTAATTTCAACAATTGCCGCTAATAGTCTTGATAGAAACCGAATATTTGCATAGCGTAAAATACCGATTGCGCCACCAATTAGAAAACTTAAAATGATTGATAAGAAGGCAACCTTTAACGTGACGGCAAATCCCTCGAGTAAAAAGCTTAGATGTTCTGCACTATAGGCTCCCATAAAATCCAATTTACTCTACCTCCCTCAATTACTCTTCGCCAAGCGTTTTTCTAACGTATTGACGCCATAGCTTAAAGGAAGAGTGATAATTAAATAGAATATAGCCACAAAAATGTATACATCAAAAACAATGAATGTTCTTGAGGAAATTAAATCACCTTGATACATAAGCTCTGATACAGCCAGTACACTTAAAATCGATGAGTTTTTAACAAGATTAATAAACTGGTTCCCTAACGGCGGCACAACTATTTTGATTGCTTGAGGCAAAATAATGTGTCTCATCGTTTGAATATAGGTCAGACCTGATGAACGGGCTGCTTCCATTTGCCCTTTTGGCACTGACATAATGCCGGCGCGAATCGCTTCGGCAATAAAAGCTGAAGTATAGACAATCAACGCAATGGTACCAGCATACACACCGTCCAATCTGACGCCTATTGAAGGTAGACCGACAAATAGGAAAAACGCAATAATCAGCAGCGGAATATTTCGGATAAACTCCACATAAATGGTGCCGATCCAATTCAGCAGCTTAACCGGCGCGATTCGAAACACAGCTAAAACAGTCCCTAAAATAAAACTCCCGACTAAGGATGTCAAACTGACCAATAAGGTAACTTTGAATCCCTCCAAGTACATATCAATATTCCCGGTCAAAATCGAAAAATCCAGCAAAGTTCTCACTCCCTTAACATTTGATAGATTCTTTCTAAATTCGAATAGACGGGCAGTTGAATCCCCAACATTCTGAGGAACTGCCCGTAACCTGCATAATCCGCTTATTCCATTTCCCCAAACCATTTGTTGTAAATCTCATCATATGTGCCGTTTTCTCTTATTTCTTCTAATACTCGGTTAATTTCATTCAAAAGCTCAGTTTGGCCTTTCTTAACAGCGATACCGTATGGTTCATCTGTAAATGTACCGCCGACTACCTCATAATTAGAATCCTCAGAAGCCATACCATAAAGAATCGAATTATCTGTAGTCAAGACATCGCCTTGTCCTGCTTTTAGTGCTGTGAATGCCTCGGAGTAATTTTCAAATTCAAGCACTTGAGCATCTGTCAACTCACGAATATTATCTGCGGAAGTTGAACCTTTAACTGCCAACACTTTAGTGCTGCTTGTAATGTCATCGATTTTTTGGATCGGACTGCCCTTTTTAACAAGCAATGCTTGACCTGCTTCGAAATACACGTCTGAAAAGTCAACTTGCTCTTTACGTTCATCCGTAATCGTCATCGTTGCGATAATGGCATCAATTTCACCGTTTTGCAGTAATGGAATACGTGTTTTGGATGTTACTTCTTTAAATTCGACATTAGCTTCATCGCCTAAAATACCTTTGGCAATTTCATTAGCAATGTCGATGTCAAAGCCTTCAATTTCACCTGTACTCGGGTTTTTCAGACCAAATAACCGAGTATCATTCTTTACCCCAAAAACCATGGTGTTCGATTCCTTGACGGATTCAAGCACATTTTTTCCGCTGCCGCCGGAAGAATCATCATTGCTGCCGCAAGCGGCTAATAGTACAATAGATATCAATGAAATAAATAGCAATTTAAGAAACTGTCTTGTTTTCATAAACTAATCTTCCTCTCTAATGATTTAAAATGCGACTAAGGAACAATTTAGCTCTCTCTTCCTTTGGATTGGCAAAAAATTCGGCAGGTGTAGAATCCTCCAAAATTTTGCCTTGATCAATAAAAATGACCCTGTCTGCCACTTCTTTTGCAAAACCCATCTCATGTGTCACAACGACCATTGTCATACCTTCTTTAGCCAAGTTCTTCATGACATCCAGCACTTCCCCAATCATTTCAGGATCAAGTGCAGATGTAGGCTCATCGAATAGCATGATTTCCGGACTCATCGCTAGTCCTCTCGCAATCGCAACTCGCTGCTGTTGACCGCCAGATAATTGTGAAGGATACGATTTTTCCTTATCAGGCATGCCGACCTTCTCTAAATAATAACGCGCCGTTTTCTTCGCTTCTTCATCTGACTTTTTCAGTACTTTCATTGGTGCCAGCGTAATATTTTGCAGAACTGTTTTATGAGGGTAAAGATGGAAATGTTGAAAAACCATCCCGATATCTCTTCTAAGCTTATTAATATCCGTCTTCTTATCATTGACAACGAAACCGTTAACCACCAACCTGCCGTCCGATATCGTTTCAAGCTGATTGATGCAGCGAAGCAATGTGCTTTTCCCTGAACCCGAAGGTCCAATGATGACTACAACCTCCCCTTTTTTAATAGTAAGGTTAATATCTTGCAGCACATGAAAATCGCCATAATGTTTATTTACATGTTCAAATACAATCATCGCTTTCACTCCTAACAAACTTTTTAAAAATAGCAATTTCCACTCAACCGATTGTTCCTGTGTACACTTCGTTGCACGCTATTAATCTATTGAAAGCAACTCCAAAAAAAAACTCATTTGCTTATTTTTGCCCCTAATTGCCTTTTATTAAACCAACTGCTATTTATATGGCAGAATTTGAAATAAATTGTTATTCAAGAAAACGGTATAATACATTGTTGGAAATGATGGAATAAATAATCAGGAATACTAGAAAATAATCTCCGGAAAACAAGACAAAAAAGAAAACTATGCCTTATAATAAAATAATGTCAGTAAGGACAACCTTTATATTTGCTAATATCAAAAACTAATTATAGGTAGGTGACAGCCATGTGTGGATTTGTCGGATGTATGCGTAATGATGCCAACATGGACTTAAAAGATACATGCCGTGAAATGAATGCGGTCATTACACATCGCGGCCCTGATGATGAAGGGTATTTTCATGATGAACACATTGACTTTGGCTTTAGAAGATTAAGTATTATCGGGGTAGAAACAGGTCACCAGCCTCTTTCCTACGAAAATGACCGATACTGGATTGTATTTAACGGAGAAATATATAACTATATTGAGCTTCGCCAAGAGTTAATCGATCAAGGATATACATTTAAAACAGAAGCTGATACAGAAGTAATCATTGCCTTATACAGTGCGATCGGCGAAGACGCAGTGAAAAAGCTACGCGGTATGTTCGGATTCCTGATTTGGGACAAGCAAGAAAAAACACTGTTTGGAGCAAGAGATCCATTCGGAATTAAACCGTTTTTCTATGCTGAGCAAGATGATGTCACATATTTTGCTTCAGAGAAGAAAAGTATCCTGTTAGCAATGGAAAACAGCAGTTTGGATAAGGAATCATTGCAACAATACCTAAGCTTTCAATACGTTCCAGACCCACGTTCTATGACAGCTGAAATTGTGAAACTTCTTCCAGGACACTGCTTCACGAAAAAGCTTAATGAAAAAATGAACATCCAATGCTACTGGAAACCAACTTTCAAACCAACGAATTTAACAGAATCTCAAGCAATCGAAGAAATTCGCAATGTACTGACTGATTCTGTCAACATTCATATGCGCAGTGATGTGCCGGTTGGTTCATTCCTTTCAGGTGGTATTGATTCTTCGATTATTGTTTCGCTTGCAAAAGAATTTAATCCAAACCTTAAAACATTCTCTGTCGGTTTTGAACGTGACGGCTTCAGTGAGATTGATGTGGCGAAAGAAACAGCTGCTGCACTTAATTTAGAAAACATCAGCTATGTAATTTCGCCTGAAGAATATATGAAAGAACTGCCGAAAATCATCTGGCATATGGATGATCCGCTTGCCGATCCCGCTGCGATTCCTTTATACTTCGTAGCACGCGAAGCAAGAAAGCATGTAACAGTTGTACTGTCAGGCGAAGGCGCTGATGAACTGTTCGGCGGCTATAATATTTACAGAGAGCCTCATTCATTACGTATGTTTGATAAAATTCCGAGCCCGGTTAAATCAGCGATGCAAGTCATCAGCAAAATGATGCCGGACGGCGTAAAAGGAAAAAGCTTTATCGAGCGCGGTGTGACTCCTTTAGAGCAGCGCTATATCGGTAATGCGAAGATTTTTGAGGAAAAAGAAAAGAAACTGATTCTGAAAAATCATCAAGCAAGCTTGAAGTATACAAATGTTACAGAGCCGATTTATGATCTTACAAAAGGCTTTGACGCAGTTACAAAAATGCAGCACTTGGACATCTATACTTGGCTGCGCGGAGACATTTTATTGAAAGCTGATAAAATGACTATGGCTAACTCATTGGAATTACGCGTACCATTCCTGGATAAAGAAGTATTCAATGTCGCTTCTAAACTGCATACAAACCAAAAAATCGCCAACAACACGACGAAATATATTTTACGTCGCGCAGTAGAAGGCATCGTTCCTGAACACGTATTAAACAGAAAGAAACTTGGTTTCCCTGTTCCGATCCGTCATTGGCTAAAAAACGAAATGCATGATTGGGCAATCAATATTATTAACGAAAGCCAAACAGATTACCTGTTTGACAAACAGCAAGTATTGAACCTGCTTCATGACCACTGCGCTGACAAAGCAGATAACAGCCGTAAAATCTGGACAATCTTAGTCTTCATGATTTGGCATCAAATCTACGTAGAAAAAGTGTATGACTTTCATACAGAAATAATTGAACAAAGCAAAATGACTATGTAACACAAAACGCCTTTGGCTAATGACAGCCAAAGGCGCTTTTTTTACGAAAAACCGGCACCGGTCCTTTTCATTTTTAAATCCCCCTTGCAGTTACTTTATGGAAATAGAGGACACGCGGGAGGACCACTTGGAAATCAAAAATCATCCTCACCCCAATTATGCGAGAATAAAACTTCTTTAGTAGCCCGGTATTGACTCGGAGTCAAGCCAATCTCCTTTTTAAATATTGTGCTAAAGTAGTTTGGTGTATTGAAGCCTAAATCAAGTGCTATTTGCTCAATTGCCTGATCTGTTTGGCGCAGCAGACAAATCGAACGCAAAATGCGCACAATGGTCAAGTAAGAAACAAAGCTATGGCCCGTTTCTTTTTTAAACAAACGGCTAAAATAAGCGGGACTGAAGTTAATCATCGCAGCAACATCATTCATTGAAATGCTCTCTGCGTAATGCTCTTGAATATAGTCCACACTTTTTTGAACCGATATATTAGTCGGGATTTCATCATAGTAGCGAAGCGATAATTGATGTTTCGCCACTGTTCTTCTTGCTATTTTAGCATTTTCGTAGGATTGCCTGACTTGCGTAACTTCCCTGGCAAGCGAGCCTGCTCCTATATAGAGCTGAATGCCATAATTCTCTTTCAGATATGCGATAGTCTGCAAAATGGCTTCCTCGCCCGTCTTCCAAAATGATGGTGTCGCAATATTAGTAGGAACTTTGCACATTAACGCTGCATGCTTATGAAATGGTACAAAAACAGCCTCGCACCCAATCAGAGCCAACGTCTTCAAGAAGGCATTTTGTATGATTGACGATGCCTCCCAGCCCTCCTCCTTCTCACGCTGCGGCTCACTGACAAATCCTTGAATTACACAAACGAGGTTAGGAATCATCGGTAATTGAGATAATTGCTGAGAGAAGTCCGAGTAGTTTGCCGGTTCACCCTTTAATAGCCTACGAAAAAACAAATCTGAATGCATATCTGGGACCACTTTTCTGTTCACTTGCCTAAGCTTTTTGAATTGGCGATGAAAGGCACTTCGCTTCACCGGTTTAATAAAAAATGAAGAAAGTTGAAACTCTGCTGCCAACGGCGCCGTCTTCATCATAGATTGTTCAAGAAGCGGATAGATGATGATTTTATTGTAAGTCTTTTTCATTCTGCGAATTCTAACCCAATCCAATAACGATTTCACTTCTATTAATACAATATCGTTTGCAGAAAAAGATTGATTATCACTAACTTTGAAATTAGAGCAAAAGGAATTAGTCAACCACTCCTTTATTTTCTGTTTTTCTTGAGCGTCTTCAATAAGCAAATGAACTTGAATCATCTGTTGCCCCCTGAAATAAAATCACTTTTATGAATATTTTTAGCCCATTCATACTTCACACAACATTTTAGTGAGAAAATATATGTATTTTCTCTTACATACGACAAAATTCTATATTATTACGACAAATTTTTGTAAGGTTTATACCATTGTAATATAGTACAATCTTAAAAACAACTAACTTTACTATAACAGTTTTCTTTTCTAATAAAATAGTTGTTTTCATACAGATGGGGGTCTGTTTTTAAAAGGGATAACCACACAAAAGGGGGTATATTAATTGGCAAATGCAGCACGTACAATTGTATCTGTTGAAGAAACATCTACTGCATCAGAAATTGATTATGAGACATTCGTAAAAATGGAATCCTTCAACCAGCTTGTCAAAAAGAAAAGGAAATTCCTGTTCACTACAACATTTTTGTTTTTAGTTGCTTATTGTTTACTGCCGCTTTTAGCGTTTACAGATGCTTTACAAACAAAAGCTGTCGGCAATATTACATGGGTTTGGATTTATTCTTTATCGCTATTTTTAATGACTATTATTCTTTGCACGGTTTACGTTAAACGTGCGCATAAATTCGACCAGGAAGCTGCGGCAGTCATTGCCGAATATCAGCAACAGAAAGGCGGGAAATAATGAACTTCGTTACAATCGGTTTCTTTCTTGGCATCGTTGGCTTAACATTACTTGTTACCTATATCGCGGCGAAACGAACCTCTTCTGCCAGCGATTTCTATACTGCCGGCGGCGGCTTGACCGGCTGGCAAAATGGTTTGGCTATTGCCGGCGACTATTTGTCGGCTGCAGCATTTCTCGGTGTTTCCGGTGCAATAGCTCTGCAAGGTTTCGACGGCTTCTTCTTCTCGGTTGGATACGTTGTGGCAAACCTCGTGCTTTTATACATTGTCGCAGAACCAATGCGTAATTTAGGCAAATATACATTAGCTGACATGCTGACTTCCCGCTTTAACGAGAAGCGCATTCGCGGCATTGCAGCAACTTCTACTATTACTATTGTTATTTTGTACATGATTGCTCAACTTGTAGGGGCTGGTGCATTAATTCAAATGCTGTTCGGTATCGATTATTGGGTTGCTGTTCTTATTGTAGGAGTAATGATGACGACTTATGTGTTGTTTGGCGGCATGACGGCAACATCATGGGTACAAATCATCAAAGCTTGCTTGCTTTTATTCGGAACAGCTTTAATTTCGGTTCTAGTATTATGGAAATTCGATTTCAATATTATGAAAATGTTTGACACTGTCGCAACGCAAACGGATCAAGGGGAAAACTTCCTCAATCCGGGAATTAAATATACAAGCTCAATCGACTCCTTATCCATGATGCTTGCGCTTGTACTTGGTACTGCCGGTCTTCCGCACATTTTGATGCGCTTCTTTACTGTAAAAGATGCTAAAACGGCACGCAAATCCATTACATGGACGACGTGGATTACGGCAATTTTTTTCTCATTGACGATTTTCCTTGGCTTCGGTGCCGCTACTTTTGTCGGTCAAGCTAACATATTGGCAGCAAACCCTGGAGGCAACTTGGCTGCTCCATTATTAGCTGAATTTTTAGGCGGAAATGTGCTTCTTTCCTTCATTTCAGCCGTGGCTTTCGCAACCATCTTAGCCGTTGTGTCCGGCCTGGTTTTAACAGGGGCATCCGCAATATCCCATGATATTTATGGAGAAATTATTAAAGACGGTAAATTATCAATGAATCAGCAGCTAATGGCTGCCCGGATTGGTTCGATCTCAATTGCGGTACTCTCGATATTATTGGCTCTAGGTGCGCAAACATTGAATGTTTCGTTCCTTGTATCATTCGCTTTCTGTATTGGTGCATCAGCTAACTTACCGGTTATTCTATATACAATCTACTGGAAAAAATTCAATTCCAACGGTGCAATTATTGCTATGGCAACCGGATTAATTTCTTGCCTTATCCTTGGGGCAATTGGCCCGAATGTATGGCATCCGGAAGCAGGCAAAGCAATTTTTGTCGGAAATCCGCTAATCAGCTTATCGAACCCAGCCATTATCAGCGTTCCTCTAGGATTCTTTGCTGGCTGGCTCGGAACGGTCCTGACGCAAAATAAAGCAGTTATTGCGAAAAATGAAAAAATCTATAATGAAATTCGTGTCAAAGCAAATACAGGCATATCTGTATCAGAAGTTTCACATTAAATAGAAAAACCGGCACCGGTCCTTTTTCATCGTGAATATGCTACTCAGATTTAAAAACTATTTAAAAAGCCAGAGAAAATATTTCTCTGGCTTTCGTTTTAATGATGATGATGTGCCGGTTCATTTTTCATTTCACAAAGGATTGAATCATGATGCTTATGCGTCGCTGTTTCCAACTGAATTGTCACATGATTAATTCCTTTATGCTCCAACTCGTGTTCAATCTTGCGGAGTAGTTGCTCACTTTCAGCAATTGTCAGCTCATTATCTACTACCGCATGACAAGAAAGGGCATTTAAACCGCTTGTAATTGTCCAAATGTGGAAGTCATGCACACTATGAATGCCATCTGTATTTTGGATTATTTGAATAATATCATTGATTGCAATATTATTTGATGTTCCCTCCATCAAAATGTGGACAGCAGATTTTGTTACATGAAAGCCGCTCCTTAATACAAGGAATGCTACAATTACACTGGCAAGAGGATCGGCCCATCCCCATCCAAAGAACATCATCAGCAAGGCTGCCGCAATTGCGCCTACAGACCCGAGTAAATCACTCAAAACATGAAGATATGCTCCGCGCATATTCAAGTTCTCTTCAGTATCGGCTCCACGCATCATAATCCAAGCAACCAAAACATTCACCGCTAATCCAATACTGCTAATTATCAGCATACCCATCGTAGCCACTTCAGGCGGACTAATAAACCGACCAATTGCTTCATAAAAAATAAACAATGCAATTGCCATCAGTGTTGTACCATTAATGACAGCAGCAAGTATTTCAAATCGCTTATAGCCGTATGTCTTTGAATGGCTAGCCGCTTTTTCACCGAGTTTAAAAGCAATCAAAGCAATTGCCAAAGAGATTGAATCACTAAGCATATGTCCGGCATCCGACAGCAACGCCAAGCTATTTGTTAAAAAACCGCCTATCGCTTCAACAAGCATGTAGCCTGTAATGATGATAAAAGAAATAAGCAATACTTTTTTATTCGCACCATGGGTATGATTATGTTCATGATCGTGTCCCATGTCATCTCCTCCTCTATCTCCATTATTGTTTACGATTAATTTTTATCGTATGTCTACCACTCAAGTACAACTTGCGAAAGGGAAATAAATTATATATATGAACATATACACATATATTAATAATGTATTCATTAATCTGAAAAATGTCAATGCAATTATTTACACTCACTCGAAAAAAGGAAGGACCCTTTTAAAGCCCTTCCCGATTAATTATAACCATATATCTGCATTAATTAATGCAGGCGGACGTTCACCTTTTAATGCTGCGACAACATTTTCGGCCGCAAACATGCACATATCTGTTCTCGTTTGCAATGTAGCTGAACCGATATGCGGCAACGTCAAGACATTAGACATTTTCAATAACGGATTATCGACCGGAGTCGGCTCTTCTTCAAATACATCTAAACCTGCGCCGGCAATCTCTTTATTACGAAGAGCCTCAATCAAGGCTGCTTCATCGACTGTTCTTCCTCTAGAGCCATTAATGAAAAAAGCTGTCTCCTTCATCAGTTTGAATTCTTTTGCACCGATTAGCTTCTCCGTTTCCGGTGTTAACGGCGTCATAAGACAAACAAAATCTGATTGCTGCAGCAATTCATCTAAGCTACAATAAGTTGCTTTATATAATTGTTCCGCTTCTTCATTACGATTGCGGTTATGATACAAAATATTCATATCGAAGCCAAGATGCGCCCTCTTAGCGATTGCCGTGCCAATACCGCCCATTCCAATGATTCCAAGCGTTTTATGATGCACATCCAACCCAAATTGTCTTACACCGACAGGTTTCTTCCATTGTCCGCTCTTCACATACGAATCCAATTCCGTGAAACGGCGGGCTGTCGCTATGATTAAACCGAACATTGTATCTGCCGTTGTTTCATTCAATACACCCGGTGTATTAGTCGCTAATATACCACGCCGGGATAAAGCCGGAATATCCAAATTATCATAGCCGACCGAAATTGTAGCCGAGACTTTTAAGTTCGGCGCATGCTCCAAAAGTTCATCATCGATTTTCAGTTCTGCCCCGATCAGACCAATCGCATCGGTCAATTCGCGGCAAAAAGTATCATAATTCTCCTTTGTTATTTTATCAAATATAACCAGATCACAGTGCTCACGCAAATATTGATCCACTACCGCAGGCAGTTTCTTATAGCTTACTACTTTTTGTTTCATGAAAATATACCTCTCTTCCACGCTATATTGTCTCTATCATAGCAGAAATAAAACAGAATATTCATTTTATTTAGAACGTATAAAAGCACTTACCCTTTACAGGATAAGTGCCTTTAAAACGTGAAATATTTCACTATAGCAATTATTGAAGGTTCAAGACTGTCACTTTCTCACGAGTCATTGATTCAATACTTTTGCGGATACCTTGTGTTCCAGTTCCTGATGATTTCACACCAACGAACGGGAAGTGGTCAGGTCCGCGCTCTGTTCTTCCGTTAATTTGAACAGAACCTGTTTCAAGCTGTTCAGCTAAAATAAACGCTTTGCTCGCATCTTTTGTGAAGATACTTGCTTGCAAGCCAAATTCTGATTCGTTTGCTAAAGCTACTGCCTCTTCATCAGATTTCACTCGGATCACCGGAAGAACCGGTCCAAACGGCTCTTCCCATGCAATGCGCATATCAGGTGTTACATTGTCCAGAAGCGTTGGGTAAATTAAATTCCCTTCACGTTTATTGCCTGTTACTAATGTTGCTTGTTTTTCAATCGCATCATCAATTAAACCTTGAACAAAATCAGCAGAACCGTTGTCGATTAATGGTACGATTACACAGTTTTCTTCCGGTGAACCGACCGTCAGCTTCTCGATTTTCGTTTGAAGTTTTGCGACAAGCTCATCTGCCACCGATTCATGAACTAATACACGTTTGATTGCAGTGCAACGTTGGCCTGAGTATGAGAATGCACCAGCAACGATGTGGTCAGCTGCATAATCTAATTCAGCATCTTCACGAACTAGAGCAGGATCTTTGCCACCAAGTTCCATTACAAGCGGTATCATTTTTGTCTTTTGCGCAATACGGTAACCGTTGTTAGAGCCGCCCGTGAATGAAATCATGTTAATATCGCGGTGCTCAACAAGGTAGTCACCAATCACTGATCCACGACCTGTCACTAAGTTAATAACACCTTTTGGCAGACCTGTTTTATGTAGAGCTTCTACCATTTTAATTCCGCTGATTGCACCTTGTGTTGCCGGTTTGAACACAACTGCGTTACCGGAAATTAGTGCCGGCGCAATTTTAGAAGCAGATAAGTTAACTGGATAGTTAAATGGCGCGATTGCTAATACAACACCCAGCGGCACACGGTGAACAATCGCTACTTTTTTGCGGGATCCGCCAACGAAGTTTTCGCCCATCATGCTTTCTCCGTGCATGTGGTAAGCTTCTTCAATTGTATAGCGGATGTAGTCAGCTGTACGCTCTACTTCTTTTATTGCGTCGTTGTGAGCTTTCCCTACCTCTTTCATAATCACTTCCGCAATTTCTTCTTTTGCAGCCAGTAAGTTATCAATCCATTGATATAAATATTCGCCTCTTTCACGAACAGTTAAAGTTGCCCATTCTTTTTGAGCTTTTTTTGCTCCTGCGACTGCTTCGTCAATTTCTTCTTTTGAAATTGCTTGAACAACCCCGACAGGATTGCTCATATAGGGAGAGGGAATACTGATTGTATCGCCGGAAGCACTCTTGCGCCATTCTCCATTTATGTAATAATCATAAACTTGACTCATGTTAAGTATCCTCCACAGTAAGTAATCGATCTGTTGTTGCTTACATTTTGCCACTAACATAGTGTAAATATTATCAAGAAAGTAAAAAACAACAGAGTTTTAAGATTCAGTAAAAAAATCCTTTATCTAGCCTAGTGTACCAAAGAAATCCGACCTTTAACGTTGGAAATGTTTAACTGTGAAGGTTTGAGCAATAATATCTAATGCATATATGAAAAAGTGAAATAGTTTTTCTTCATTTCACTTTCGAACGATCATATCATTTGTTAAACATCCTTTGATATCAATATTTTTGTTTTAAAGTATGCTATAACTAGAGAAAAGTATTTTAAAAAATGGAGTGACCACATTTTGATTTATTTATTAGTCGGCATCGCTGGCGCATTGGGAGCAAGTTTGCGTTATACTTTAAGCCTGCTTTTATTTAACGGAATAGTTTTCCCGCTTGCTACTTTAAGCATCAATTTAGTTGGATGTTTTCTGTTAAGTTACTTGACCGCAGGACTATTTACTAAATCCAGTCTGTCAGCCAGCATTAAAACGGCAATTGGAACGGGATTCATCGGCTCTTTTACAACTTTCTCGGCATTCAGCGTTGAAACAATCACATTGTTCACAAACGAAAAAATCGCTCTTGGCATTCTTTACATATTCATCAGTTTACTCGGCGGGCTGCTCATGACTTCCTTAGGGCTTCAGCTGCAAAAAAGGAGGCTGACTTCATAATGATTTACGTTACTTTTGGAGGATTTTTCGGTGCTATTAGCCGCTTTGCAATCAACTCCAAGCTTTCTAAAAACAACGTTTTTCCGAAAGGAACATTAGCCGTCAATTTAGTCGGCTCCTTGCTGCTCGGACTTATATTCGGCCTTGAGCTGCCAACAAATACAGCACTCTTATTAGGCACAGGTTTTCTTGGGGCATTCACAACTTTCTCCACTCTCTCATTGGAAATGGTCAACATGATTCAAGGTGGTCGAAGAAAGCAGTGGTTGATGTATGTGAGCTTCACATACGGAGGCGGTTTAACACTTGCCTATGCTGGCTTTCTACTCGGAAACTGGTTTTAGAAAAACAGTACAATTTTATTCGATATTTTTTCAAAAAAAGTTTTAAAAAATGATTATATTTTTGTTTAGCGGGTATATATAAGTATGGCGAGGAAGCAAAACATCCCGCCATATGAACCACGGTGGTCGGTTGCTTAAAGTTTATGAATTGAGAAAGCAAGCAAAATCCATACTCCATAGATTAGCTGCTTTTGACTAAACTTAACCAATAACACAGCTGCCAGACAAAGCGAATGTAGATTTTATATACGCGGCGTCATAAAACAATGCTTCCATTCTAGTGAAGTTGTTTTTCAGAAACGGAACGCAAACGTAACAATAAAAGTTAACGAGCTTCCATTTTATCGACAAAAAAGTAGTTACCAAAAAGAATGAAAGCAATGTTCAAATGCTTCCATTAAAAGTGACATACTTGTTGTTATGGTAAATGAAAGTGAAACAAAACAAACCATGCTTCTATCACCAAGCAGTAAAAAAGCAGTAAAAGTTAGCATGTGTGCGTTATGTGAAGCTTCCACTTCAGTAAAACAATGTTATGCTACAAAAGGAAAGCAATCACTCAAATGACGAAGCTTTATTTAGAGTAACATTATGTCGAATAGGAAAACGAAACCCAATTCGTTTTCGTGAATATAACATCTATAGTTACGACAAATTGAAAGTTTGAGTGATAGAGGTTCCAATCTTAAAAAGCACCTCCCTTTTCGACAGCGGAAAAGGAAAAGCAGCCAACCACCATATTATGAAAAAACATATCCATACTTCATACAAACAGCCCTGACAAACATGTCAGGGCTTTACTTTTCACGAAACTTCTAATTTACATAAACTTAACAATTTCAGTAACCTTTCTTCTTTGCATCCGTAATATTATTAACGTTATAATAGCATTCAAATTCAAAACAAAGGGATGAATAATTATGTTAAGAAAAATTATGCAATCGCTCTTAGGCAGCAAAAGTCACAGCCATAAATATAAAAGATACTCCTCTTCAAGCAGCAGCAGACGTCATTATTCACGCAAACATGACTACTACGGTCATAAACATTATAAAAAAGGCTACAAAAGAAGCAGCTCACGAAGCTTTTTTAGCAGCTAAGCAGTAACACTATGTTGCACTACTTTCGAGAACGAAAACTTCACGGCATATTTGAAACGTACATTGAAGAAGAAACACCTTATCATTTCGCGGGCATATTTGGAATGGGATCATATGGTGTTGCCTACTTGCTAATTCATAAGCAAACAAAACAAAAAGTCATTATGAAGCGCTTGCGGGCTAAACATCGCCATAACGCCAAATCACGGAGCAAATTTAAGCAAGAAATCACTATGCTTCAATCACTTGATCTCTCGAGCGTTCCTGCTCTCCTGAATGAAGGAGAAGTGAGCAATATCCCCTTTTATTTAATGGAATATGTCGACGGTAGCACATTTCAGCAAATTATCTTTGAAGAAAATAGGCAGTTTTCCGAGATGGAATGCTTACAGATTGCGAAGCAACTATTTGAAATCGTCTTATCTTTGCATAAACAAGGCATTGTCCATCGAGACTTAAGAATACCAAATATCTTATCTCAAAACGGACAACTGAAGCTCATTGATTTTGGTTTAGCTGCTTATATAAAGGAAGATATCAGTCTATCCATCAAAAATCCGAAAAAAGCGGAAAATCATATAAGCGATTTGTATTATATCGGCCATTTCTTACTATTCTTGCTATATTCAAATTACGAACCATTAAGCAAGAAAGAACGAAGCTGGCAGGAAGAGCTGCAGATTCCCGCGGAACTAAAACAGTTCATTGAGCGCCTATTGCTGATTAGACCGGCATTTTCGAGCGCAGAAGATGCTTATGTACAACTTACTAAAATAGTAAAAAGCGAACAACAAAAATCGTAGTTTGTTCGCTTTTTTATGTTCAGTTTCTCAACTGCGCCAATCGTTCGTATACATCCGTCAAACTATTGCAACCCATATTGATCACTTTTTCGATATAGATGCTCCAAAGCTTAGCAGTCACAATTGCATCTTCAAGCGCATGATGACGATTGACAATCGGTATTTTGTAATGGTCACAAAAATCCTCCAACCTTACAATGTTCAAATCCGGATCCGCTATACGATAGAGAAATGATGTGTCGAGAATACGGTGCCTCAATGGAGTTCGAAACATCTGCCAACTGGCATGCTGCAAAAAGTTTTTTTCATGGCTGGAATGATGCGCAACTAACGTGCTGTTCCTTGCAAATTGAAAAAATTGCACAAGTACATCCGATAAAGGTGGGGCATCCTTCACTTGCTCGTTTGTAATAGCCGTCAACTCAGTAATTTCGTCCGAAATTATATTTTTACATTGAATGAGCGAATAAAATGTCTGTTCTTCTTGAATAATGCCGCCTGAAATTTTTATCGCTCCGATTGAGATGATTTCATCACCTTTATCAGGATAAAAACCGGTCGTTTCAATATCCAATACGACGACATCCAGCTCCTTTAACGGTACCTTCAATACATCATCCTGGCGAATTTCCCGCTGAATTTGTCTTAAATACGCCATTTGGTGTGCACTTTGCACGCTCTGTCCGCCTCGCAGATTATTGCCGGTCAACCTCGTTTGAATTCCTTTTATAAAGTGAACGAATGGTTCAAATGCCATATTTAACACCCTTTTTTATCAGGTTTATTACAAAGGAGTGCAAATTTTCGCCATCCTTTAAAATTCTTTTAATCTCTTTCTTTTGCTCTCGGCTAAGATCGTTAACGTGCAGATAATGGGTATCTTCATATTCTTTCACCAGCACCAGCGATAGTCTGTATTCTAAAAGCCTCTTAAAATTCGCAGGAGCTGTTTCCAATACTTTTTGGTAATTAGGCATAGCCGACAATTTATTCAATCGTTGCTCGGTAGAGGTCTCCGCTATTTGTTCCTTAATCGATAAAATACGAATTGCATTAACATACGGAATGAAGGCAGAGTATTTTAAATCGATTGATCCGCTATGTTCCCCGGTTGTATTGACAAGTATCTGCCCGAGCGGACTAATGGCCTTTTTAATGTGCAACACGTTTTCCATCAGCCGTTTCAACAAATATGGATTTTTTTCCTGATAGTCAAAAATGAACTGCTTTAACTCTTGAACAAACTGTACTTCCCCATGAAGGCAACGTGAATCAAAGAAGATTTGCAAATTGCGGATTGACTCCCAGCTTCCCTCATCCATCCAATTGAAAAGCTGCCGTTTCCATTCATCCAACGATTTGCACCATAAAGGGTTTGAACTCATAATATTCCCTTTGCAATATGGGTACCCAACAATCGATAAGCCATACGATATTTCCGTTCCGAGCTTCAAGAAATATTCTTTATTCTCATTTGAAGCTACTTGATAAATAATTCCATGATCTTGATCACTTATTACCCCTTGTTCGTGCCTTCCCCCGCTGCCGGCAATGAACCAACAATACAGGCAGGGCGGTTTCTCCATTCCCAGTCTGGCAACAGCTATTTCAAATACATTTACCATAACAGCATCATGGAAACTATTTAATGAAATCGTATCAGAAAGGCATTGATGTATATTCTGTTCCTTCCATTCCTTAATAGCTTCATACGTTTCCAATGTAGACATAACCCACTTCCTTAAAACTTAATAACTATCAAAAAGCATATAGGGCCTCCCGAAAGTCTTTGAAAACTTTCGGAATAGCCCTTCTCATTTATACACTCTTTTTCATTTCTGATTCCATTTGCTCCGGATATCCGTAGCTGCCGTGCTCACTCATATCCAAGCCCATAATTTCTTCCTCTTCAGATACGCGAAGCCCGCCTAAAACAAGTTTCGTTACATATAGAATGATGAAAGAAACTACGAATGCGAACGCTCCTGAAGCTGCAACACCCATCACCTGTACACCAAGTTGTTCAAAGCCGCCGCCATAGAATAAGCCTGCTTTCCCACCAACTTGATCAGCCAGTTCAGGAGTAGCGAAGAAACCTGTAGAAATAGTACCCCAAACCCCTGCAGCACCGTGTACAGATAATGCAAAGATTGGATCATCGATACGCAATTTTTCGACTAGTTTCATACTAAAGTAAACAAGTACACCTGCAATTAAACCAATTACAACTGAAGCCCATGGAGCAACGAAAGCACAAGATGCTGTGATAGCAACCAACCCCGCTAAAGCTCCATTCAAAATTGTAGGAATATCTGATTTACCTAAGAATAACCAAGAGATAATTGTAGCAGCAACCGCACCAGCAGCAGCAGCCAAGTTTGTATTCAAAGCGACAAATCCAAAGAACGCTCCATCAACTGATACAGTACTACCTGCATTAAAACCAAACCAACCTACCCACAGAATCAATACTCCTAGGGCCGTATAAACTTGGTTATGTCCAGCGATATTATTCACTGAGCCGTCTCGATTGAATTTCCCAATACGAGGCTTCAGTAAAATTGTTGCAGCTAAAGCACCCATTGCACCAGTCAAATGAACAACCGTTGAACCGGCAAAGTCTTGTTTACCGTGTCCACTTAACCAACCGCCGCCCCAAATCCAATGCGCAACTACCGGATAAACAATAAGTCCGAATAAAATTGTAAATATGATATAAACCGGAAACTTAGCTCTTTCAGCAAATCCACCAAGAGCAATCGTTATTGCGATCCCTGCAAATGCTGTTTGGAAAACGAAGAAAACCGTTTTCGCCAAACTTTCATCATCAACAAGAGCGCCGTCATAGAAAAAGTCTGACATCCCAACAAAGAAGTTAGCATTGTCTCCAAAGATAAAAGCATAACCTGCTGCCCAAAATACTAAAACTGCCAAACCGAATGTGAAGATGGTTTTACCCGCGATGTGCCCTGCATTTTTCATTCTAGTTGAACCAGCTTCAAGCATAATGAATCCGCCAATCATAAAAATAACTAAAATTGCACCTATCATAGTCCAAAGACTATCCATTAAAACAATTGCATCCATCCTTATTCATCCCCTTTTCTCGGTTTTATTCCCTTCACACTAATATGTGAGGAAATCTAACATTTAATTTATATACTAAATTTACCATCATTTCCAGAATTGTCAATATATTTTGAAAATTAATTGTAATGAAACCTGACATAAGATTTTATTCAATAATTCTCACCCGAAATGGAACATATACTTCTGTCAATCGCACAAAGCCATTCAACCCTTGTCAACCTTGAAATTCGGACAAGTACTATCTGACCGGTACTATTTATCTAGTTTTTTGTAAACCGTTTTCATTTATTTTCTTCCTATAATAAAAAACAGTAAAAATCTTTTCGACAAAATCAACAAAATAATGTCGAATTAGCAGGGTTAATCTTTACCTCCCTATAAATATGACGATAAAAGAAAAGACTGAATTACTTTGTACTTAACAGAATCGATCGTTAATGTTAGGGCAACTAATACAGCCGCCGATGAGATTTTACAGGAGGCAATAAAGATGATGAAGTCTAATGCCAATAAAGAAAAAATCGAGGTCATCATCAAGAGAAAACAATTATTCAAAGAACGTTATCAGGAATTTCTCGCCGTAAGAGAGAACGTAACGCAAGAAGAACAAATTGCACATTGGAAAAAGAACATCGAACCTGTCGGAATCACAATTGGTCATCTAGTAGAAGACATGGTAGCTTTTCAGTCAAATGCACTTGATGAGGCTACAGCCGCAAACACTAAACAAGTGGACGCCATTTCAAGAACGGTGCTGATATAAAGTATTGTTGCACTAATACTAGCTATAACAATCTGTTATTCAGCAGTTAGACAGATATTCTAAAGAAATCAGCCTTATTATAGATGCTATAACAGACATTTCAGATCAAACTGATTTATCAGCATTAAATGCTGCGCTTGAAGCGGCTCGTGCAGGCGAACACGGTAAAGGTTTCGCTGTCGTAGCAGAGAGGTAAGAAAACTGACCGAGCAACCAAAATCGTCTTCGGAACAAATCACGAAGCTAATCCACGAGCTTCAAGCCGATAAAACACATGCAGTATCGGCAATGAAAGTCGGTACGGAAGATGCAAGAACCGGATTAACCATTGTTAAGGAAGATAAAAACACCCCAAAAGTAAGTTTTTTGGGGTGTTATACCACATTCAAGTCTTTGTCTAAATTTAAAAACTTGAAAACTAGTTTTCCTATCTATTTAATTCCCTGATTAAAAAGTCGCCAGATACCCAGCCAACTCTTCCATCATTCAACTTAATCTTATACCAACCTATTTGAATAACTGGTGTCAGATTATTATTCAATACCAATTCAACATATTGGTATTGCGATAATGTAGCAATCTTCGTCGCATTCGTTCCAACAGATTCCCTTACATTTAAAGTTGCTGAATTAACACGCGCTAAATTCTTCACCGTAAAACTCTTATTATAGCTGCTGAAGCTGACCTTATTTGTATAATATGTTCGTCCATTATATCCAATTGTTAACCAGTAGTTATTCGATTTCTCTAGTAAGTTAAACTTTTCTCCTTTAGAAATCGTTGCTGTTTGGGTTGAACTACCTATTGCATTGTATAAAGGGATAGATGCATTAGCAACAGCCAATGTCCCATTTGGGAAGACATCTTTCCCTGATGGGTAGCCTGGAGCATTTGGTACTTGTGTATTTGGCTGCTGGTTAAACGCAGCTTCCTGACTAGCTGACAAGATACCTTCCATATGTTTAGCAATTTTCAATCCCCAGTCTGAGTCACTAGCGTAATAATAGTTCATTCCTATACTCAACGCATCTACCCGACTACCATACTGATTTTTGACGGTATAGCCTAAGTAAGCTCCACGATACTTCCAGTTATTAGGGTTTAAATAAGTTGCTTTCATTTCTTGCGCAATATAGTCAATGTTGCTCGCAATAGTACTATATTTTACAGCTCCTACAAACGGAACGAGATCATATGCTCCAAAGCCAAATAAATTATTTTTCGCTTTCGCAATTGTTGATTTGCCATAACCGCTTTCATGAATAGCATGAGCCGCCAAGTATAAAGCATTCACTCCATATTTATTAGCAGCATCTATAAACAACTGACCCGAGTTATATAAAACACTATTCTCCGCTGTCACCCCGTTATTAGCGAGATACTGGTTAATATGACTAGCTGTTACAGATGAGCTTGTTCTTAAATCCATCATGATATAAGGATTATTTTGCTCCATTAACGTCTTTGTATCAAAGTTTTCTTTTGTAGTTTCAGATAAATAGGAAGAAGAAACATATCCTGTTCTTCCTTGATATGAAACTTGATGCCACCCATCCTTTTTAGAAATAGATGTTAGTACAGTTCCCTGTGGAATAACTAGAATAACCTTACCTGAAGCAGAAGTCTGATCTCTCATGTTTAAGTTTGCCGTAGTCACAAAATATGCTCCATTAACCGGTTGCTCTGTAGTGATCTTATCTATCTCTTTTACGTAACTTGCACTTACCCAGCCGGTTTGATTTCCGTATTTTACGTTATACCAATCACCTTGCTTCGAGATATATGTAATTTCCTTATCTTTCGGAATCGTTGTCAATATTTTTCCGCTTATCGAAGGGTCATCCCTCAAATTTAGAGACGCTGTCACAACCCAGTATTTCCCGAATGTTTCTGGTGCCGGGATCACTGTTTCTGGTGCCGGAGTTGACGCTTCTGGTGTCGGTGTTGGCGTTGTCGGAATCATCTCTTTTACGTAACTTGCACTTACCCAACCTTTTTGATTTCCATAACTTACGTTATACCAATCACCTTGCTTCGAGATGTACATAATTTCCTTGTTTTTCGGAATGGTTGTCAATATTTTTCCGCTCGTTGATGATGTGTTTCTCAAATTTACATTTGATGTTGCAACCAAACTTACCCCTGCATTTTCCTGTGGCGCTGCTGGCGTTGGTGCTGGTGATGACTTGGCTGTGACCTTTACATAGCTAGCACTAACCCAGCCGGTTTGGTTCCCATACTTTATGTTGTACCAGCTTCCTTGTTTTGAAATGTACGTGATTTCCTTACCCTTTGGTATCGTCGTCAGTAGTTTTCCTTTAGTAGAAGCTGTGCTTCTCATGTTTAAATTTGCAGTTGCTTGATAGACCATTGTTGCCGGAGGGATGCTGACTTGATTGGCTGCATTTGCTTTCTTTAGGTAACTTGAGCTGACCCATCCTTCATTCGAACCATATTTTACTTTAAACCATGAGCCACTTTCAGAAATATATATAACTTGTTTTCCTTTTGGTATCGTTAGCAGTATCTTCCCGCTTGTAGAAGCCGAACCTCTTAAATTCAAATTTGCTGTCGTTTCATAACTAACGCCAGAAGCCTCAACTTGTATGGTCCCAATTGTTCCAAAAGTTACTGCTGTACCCCCTAACAAGATTCCTGCCGATAGTACAATAGAAGATCCTACACTCAGCGGAATCTTTTTATCCTTCTCTCCCATTTACTCTCCCTCTCTTCCTGGATTTATCAAAATTCCGATATCAGACAAAAATTTTCTCACAAACTACAAAACTATTTTTTTACTATTATCTATATCGACTGATATGTACATGCCTTTAGAATTGTTAAAACCCAAAAGAAGACATAATATTAAAAATATAATTGGCATTCTGATTCGATTAACTCTCAGACTTTCTATTTATTTAGTTAAAGATAATAAGCATGAAAGCTCCAATAAATTTCATTATATGCTAAATTCCTACAAATTTCACTTTTTATTCAAAATGATGCTACTTATTGTTGAAAACTGAAATAAGTTGTCGATTTCTGGCGTTCATACAATCATTCGATCAAAACAAGTTTCAAATACTACTTCTCTAGCCTATCCCGTTGCCTAAGGAAGTGGTTAAACTCTTAGATTATTCATTTTGTTTCACCATGCAAAAACGCCCTAAAATTCACTCCAATTCATCTATAAATTCGCAACAAAATGAAAAGAGGACGCCCATTTACGTCCTCTTCTCTAAACTGCTCAATTACTAAGTCGAAGCAGTTTTGTTTCTCTCTTGCCCATTCATAAGGACCATTATGGACATATACCTGACCATCTTTGATCCAAACTGTTTTCGCAAAAAGCTTCTGCAGAAAATAACGGTCATAACTGATGGCTATAATCATCCCATCGACCTTCTCAAGCGTTTCCTCCATCACTTCTCTCGATTCAATGTCCAGATGATTTGTCGGTTCATCAAGCACCAGCAAATTGCAGTTTTACTGCATTAACTGCGTAAGACGCAGACGCATTTTTTTGCCGCCGCTTAAATCTTTTACCTTTTTAAACACATTATGACCATAAAACAAAAACTGAGCCAACACGTGACGGGCCTCACCTTCAGTTATAGACAAATTCTCGCGAAACGCATCAATTAATTGCATTGTCGGATTAACGTATCGAATTGCTGAGCTAATAACCGATTTCTACATTGCTGCCTATTCGCGCTTCTCCGCAAACTGGCTTTAGCTGCTGCAGCATAATTTTTAGCAAAGTTGATCTCCCGGTTCCATTATTGCCGACGATCACTAACCGATCTTTCCAAAAGACTGTCAAATTCACACCCATGAACAACACGTCATCACTAAAGCCATACGTGACTTCTTGCAAAGAAATAACTTCTTTGCCGCTCTGGTCTTTTGATTCAAACTGGAGGTTCATCTTCTTTTCTGTTGTCGGTTTCGAAACTAGCTCCATACGGGCAAGCATTTTTTCCATCACTTTTGCTTTACGGTAAAGGTCCAGATTCGGTGGCGATGCCTCGTTTGCCCATTGACGCAATCACCGAATCGCTTCTTTTATTTTCTTAATTTTCTCTTGCAGCTCTCCATATTTATTCACATCTGCTGCTCCATTGCTTTAATTTTATTTTGCATATGGGTAAGTTCCTGAAACGCTAAGCGCAGCACATCATTCACCATTAAGCCCGGATAATCAGGTATTTGCGCTAAATAGCCGACCGTACTACCTTTTGTTTTAATGATTCTGCCTTCATCAGGCTGTTCAATATTCGCCAAAAGTTTGAAAAGAGTTGTTTTTCCACTTCCGTTCCATCCTACTGATGCGACATGCTCTCCTGCCTGCACTTCCATTGTCAAATGATCAAAAATGATGTTGCCGCCAACAGCTTTTTTAATATTTTCAGCTTTAATTTGCATTCTATTTTCCTCCATGCATGCAGCTGAAAAACAAAAAGACTACCCATTAACTTTAAAGATATATTAGATATAGGGGTAAGGATGGTAAGGAAAGATATTCCTACTGTCCTTTTTTATGTATAAGTACAGATTATTTATATATAGTAATCTAAGTTAATATATCCCCCTCGCTATTTATTCTGAATATTGAGATTAAAGGTTTACAATTAATTTCATGTGAAATTATACTACTAAATTCAAGCACAAAAAAACCACCAAACAGTTATGTATGGTGGAGACGGTGGGAGTCGAACCCACGTCCAAAGATATTGCCACTTAAGCTTCTACGAGTGTAGTCGATTTATTAGCATTTCGCGAATGCTTCGGCCAATCGACAGGCTTCCGCATTGCTAGTCTGATTACTCTCTTCCTTTTCCCTCAGACGGCGAGATCCGGCGTAGTCCACTAAGAGTGAGTCCCTTACCCTACCACATGGACGATGGAGGGAGGAACAGCTTATCGACTGTTATTAAGCAGCGAAAGCTAGGTTGTTGTTTTGTTTGCCAGTTATTGGCTTGTGCGTTTTAACGAGGCCGACCCCTCGACTCGCAACTTAAGCTCAAACTACCCCTGTCGAATCCGTAACGTCCCCATGATAAAAAGGAACGAACGAAAATGAATAGCAAGCTCGAGATGCTCTATTCAATTGTCATTCTGTAATAGCATTATATCACATGCAGAGAGAAATGCAATTGTCAGATGCTGCATCCTTTGCCAGCTGGCACCCTTACTTCTGACGATCGCGGAAAGCGCGTTCGATATCACGTTTTGCCTCTTTCTTCTTCAAGTCCTCACGCTTGTCATATTGCTTCTTACCTTTACCGACACCTAGCAATACTTTCGCAAAACCATTTTTCAAATATACCTTTAATGGTACAAGCGTATAGCCTGTCTCTTTTGTGATACCGATCAATTTGCTGATTTCACGTTTGTGTAACAACAGCTTTCGTGTACGAAGCGGATCGTGGTTATAACGATTGCCTTGTTCATAAGGGCTAACATGCATATTGTATAAATACACTTCACCGTTTTGGATACGGGCGTGCGCATCCTTTAAATTCAAGCGGGAAGCGCGGATTGATTTAATTTCAGTTCCTTGTAGCACAATACCTGCTTCGTATGTTTCTTCGATGAAATAGTCATGGTATGCTTTTTTGTTTTGCGCAACCTGTTTACCCATGCCTTTTGCCATGTTTACTCCTCCTTGCATAACCATTCTTGTCTGTTCTTTTATGATAGCGGAAAGAGAGCCTAATTAAAAGGCTCTCCTTTATATTCATCGTTTTTTCTTGCGTTTGCTTTTCGGTGCATTTTCGAAAAATCCTTTTTTACCTTTGCTTCCGGACTTCGAACCGCGACGACCTATTTTAGCATCATCAGACTTGGAACCTGGACGTTGTTTACGGCCACTTCCGCTAGCAGAAGATGAAGTGCCTTTTCCGCCTTTTCGGTCTCTGCTGCCCGCTTTGAACACGCGCATTTCGTTATTTTCACGTCGGCGTGTATTTTTCATGCCGGCAATTTCAAAGTCGATTGCGCGTTCATCTTTATCCACGTTGATAACTTTTACGCGCACCTCATCACCGATTCGGAATACTTTCGCCGTCCGTTCGCCGACCATAGCTAAATGGCGCTCCTCGAAACGATAGTAATCGTCATTCATTGCACTGACATGAACTAGGCCTTCAATTGTATTCTCTAACTCAACGAACATACCAAAGTTTGTCACGGAGCTGATAATACCGTCGTACTCTTCTCCGACTTTATCAAGCATGAATTCTGTTTTCTTCAGATCATCCGTTTCACGCTCAGCATCTACAGCACGGCGTTCGCGCTTAGACGTATGTTCAGCAATTTCCGGCAATAAAATATTCCATTTATCTCTCGTTTCCGGTCTTAAATCTCCTTCAATTAAGTACGTTCTGATTAAACGATGAACAATTAAATCTGGATAACGACGGATCGGAGATGTAAAGTGAGTATAAAATTCAGTCGATAATCCGAAGTGGCCTAAGCTTTCCTCATGATACTTCGCTTGTTGCATCGAGCGAAGCATAACTGTCGAAACAACCATTTCTTCCGGTTTGCCTTCTACCGCTTCAATAATTTCCTGAAGCGCTCTTGGGTGAATCGCATTTGCTTTTCCTTTTACAACTAATCCGAAGTTCGTAATGAATTCGAAGAAGCGTTGCAGCTTTTCTTCTTTAGGATCTTCGTGAATACGGTAAATGAACGGCACATCCATCCAGTGGAAATGCTCAGCAACCGTTTCGTTCGCCACTAGCATGAATTCTTCAATTAGTTTCTCCGCAACAGAACGCTCACGCAAAATAACATCTGTTGGATGGCCTTCTTCATCAACCAACACTTTTGATTCTTTGAAGTCAAAATCAATCGCTCCACGTTTCATTCGCTTCTCACGCAAAATGCTCGCCAATTTTTCCATCCGTTCAAACATCGGAACAAGCGGCTCATAATGCTTGCGAAGCTCTTCATCTTGATCGACTAGAATCTTATTCACATCCGAATAGGTCATTCGTTCTGTCGTTTTAATGACACTTTGGAAAATTTCATGCTTCACAACTTGACCTTCCGCATCAATCTCCATATCGCAAGAAAGCGTCAGACGGTCTACCTTTGGATTCAACGAGCAAATTCCGTTAGACAAACGATGCGGAATCATCGGAATAACACGGTCCACTAAGTAAACACTTGTGCCTCGATCAAATGCTTCGCGGTCAATCGGACTGCCTTCCGTCACATAGTGGCTGACATCGGCAATATGAACGCCAAGCTTATAGTTACCGTTCTCAAGCTCGGTAACCGTAACAGCGTCATCCAAGTCCTTCGCATCCGCTCCATCGATTGTCACAATAACTTGGTCGCGCAAATCGCGACGGTTCTCCAAATCGCTCTCCGCAATTGTTTCCGGTGTTTGCTGCGCTTGTTCAAGCACCTCTTGCGGGAACTCAAGCGGCAGTCCGTTGCTATGGATGATCGATAGAATATCAACACCAGGGTCATTTTTGTGTCCCAAAATTTGAATGACTTCTCCCTCAGCGCTGACACGGCCTTCCGGATAAGCGGTAATTTTCACAACAACTTTATGCCCATCGACCGCCCCCATGCTTGCATTGTTCGGAATGAAGATGTCATTGGTGATTTTTTTATCATCCGGAATCACAAATCCATAGTGATTGCTCTTCGAATACGTTCCAACTACCTCAGTCAAGCCGCGTTCAATGATTTTCTCAACTGCTCCTTCACGTCTTGAGCCTGAGCTGACAGAAGAAACACGAACAAGCACAAGGTCGCCATGCATCGCATTCTTCGTTTCATGCGGCGGGATAAAGATATCATCCATCCCTGGCTCTTCAGGTGTCACAAAGGCAAAACCTTTAGCGTGAGCCGTAAGCTTACCTCGCACTAAGTTCATCTTCTCTGGCAGTCCGTAACGGTTGTTGCGAGTGCGGATGACGAGACTTTGCTCTTCCATTTGCACAAGTGCTTTTACGAAGCTTTTGAAGTCCGCTGATTCCTTAATCCCCAGCACTTCCTCAAGCTCCTGCACTGTCATCGGCTTGTACGATTCTTCCTTCATAAATTGCAGCAGCCGATCATAATAATAACGAATATTTTCATCCATTATATAAAACCTCCCTATTCAAGGGTAAAAGCTAGTCTTTCCAGTTTAATTGCTCTAAAAAGCGGTGCACATCTTCGTGCAATTGCTGCTTTTCTTTATCGAGCGTAATAACATGTCCAGATTTCTCATACCATTTCAATTGTTTATTACTTTCTTTAATTTCATTATATATAAATTCTGCACTATCCGGGTTAATAACATCATCCTGTCTTGCTTGCACAACGAATGTCGGCGCTTGAATACGCGGAAGAGATTCACTTACACCAGCAACCAGCCCATGCAACGCTTCAAGAGTCTGCATTGGTTCGAGCCTGTCCATCTCTCGCTCGATCAGCTCTGAATTTTTACCTTCTCGCTTCTTATATTCTCTGGCGTATTTCAAAACACCTTCATTCATCACATCTGCGCTTTTGAATGACATTGGTGCACACATCGTTATGATGCCCTTAACCGGCAATGTATAACCTGCCTTAAGTGAAAAAACACCGCCAAGCGACAAACCGGCAACCGCAATTTGCTCGTACCCCTTGCTTCTCAGCAAATCGTATCCCATTAAAACATCCTTCCACCAATCCCGAGGTCCTGTTGTCACCAGTTCTTCCGGCGGTACTCCATGCCCTTTATAAATCGGCGCATGGCACGTATATCCCTGATCCTGCAAATAGCGTCCTAGCATCCGAACGTCCGACGAGTTGCCTGTAAAACCGTGCAGTAGCAGTACCGCCCTTTTCCCAGCTTCAAATAAAAATGGCTTTGGTGCGACTATTCTCATTATTGACGATCCCCTTTATCCGTCCTCCGGCACGAAATGTTACCGAATATATATATGTCTTTATTTAAACAAATTTCACACATTTATGCTATGAATACGGCAGGAAATATAATAAATAATACAATCGCAGAAATAAATAAAAACTCTTATTAGAACTTTTGTCCTTAAATAAGAGTAAAAAATGTGATGGATTAACGATTGAATCTGTAGCCAATGCACCTTATCGTTTCACTAAATGAATAATCAGTGTACTTGCCTATTTTCATCTTCCGTAAGTGATTAATGTGACCATCTATCATTCAGTTGTAAATATTCTTTTCCTCATTCTCGACAATGAGCGATTAGTTGCTAATCAGCAACACTCGATCAGGATGGAACATTAATTGCACTAACAACTTATATTCCGACACAGTCAATTCAATTAGTTGGTCCTCAAATTTTACATCACCTTGAAACGGCTTCATTGTTAATCCTCGAAAGCCACCTTACTGCAGCGATTTGCTGTCCTGCGCAATACAGCTTCCACTCTTGCAACAAGCTCACTCGGGCTAAATGGCTTCATTAGAAAATCATCGGCTCCCTTATTCAACCAATCGATGCGCTCAGCTTCCGAGCTATTCGTCCCCATTAATATAATGGGAACATTGCTATTCAGTTCATTTCTAATCCAATCACTTATATTCGTTCCATTACTATTTGGCAGTTTCACGTCAATGATGACGAAGCAAGGATCATATTTCAAAAAGCTCGCTCTTGCCTCTTCTCCATTTTGAGCCTCCAGAAATTCAAAGCCGGCACGCTCTAGATAAATTTTAATAATATTTCGAATTCTAGGATTATTTTCAGCGACCAATATATTCTTTCCACGCAGAGCTTCCTTCAAGGTTCTCACCCTTTACCGAAGACAGATTTTCCTCCATTATGCCATAAGAAAGGATTAGCTTTTATGTTCATTGATGTCAAATAAAGCACAAATAATTTATTGCTTTGGATTTGCTAAATTTTCATAAACCGTATCATATAGGATGTTAAGATTGCATCAATTTCCCTAAATTTCGCCAAAATAAAAATATCCCGTCAACCAGCCGAAACTGGTTAACGGGATACTTTATGCACCCTTATTATGCAAAATAAGCAATTGCAATTGTAAGCACGAAGAATAGTACAGACAACACGATCGTTACTCTATGAAGTACTAAGTCTATACCACGCGCTTTTTGTTTACCGAATAATTGTTCCGCACCACCTGAAATGGCACCAGAAAGACCCGCGCTTTTTCCAGATTGAAGTAATACCGTTACAATAAGTGCGATACAAACAATAACTAAAAGAACTGTGAGAACTGTAGTCACGCAGTTCACCTCCTACAATCTTGACAACATTACCTATAACATAACATATTCTTTATGATTAAACAACGGATTTCACTGCGCCAGAGTGCAGTAATTATCCATAATTGCGAAGATTTTATCATTGATATTGGGGTATAATGACATTAAGGGAGGAAGTGAAATTATGTACACCACCATTATTCATAAGCTGGACATTGCGAATTTGGTGTTCGGAATATTAGCTGTTGTCACACTCATTTGGAATGAGAATGCTTACGTGGAGGCACTGATTATTATAACAGCCACACTTGCTTTAGTAGCATCTAAATACCGTTTTCATAGATTACTTATCTTTCTCACATACAGCTGCAGTATACTATTTATCGGCATCATTTTCTCAAAATCGACAGAAGACGTAGTCATTAACGGCTTAAAGATGCCATCGAACCTTATATGGATTATCGCAATCGCCATCATTGTCGGAGGTGTCTGCGCGTTCTTTAAACTCGGAACTAATTCGATGACGGCCTTGCTGATTGCATTCCACATTTTAATGTTTATTAGTGCTATTAAAATGAGCGCAAATATCTCATTCATTAAAGCATTATGGAGCAGCAACGCACAGCTTTACACAGTGCATACGTATTATCCGATATTAGTAGCCAGTTTATTGCTTGGCATTTTCTTAGAAAAATATCAAATAGAAATGAAGAAAGATCGTCGCAATGATTAGCCTGGCTCTAACAGACCTATTTCAATATGATAGGTCTGTTTTTTATGCACTTAACATTTAAAGAAAGGATACGGTTTTTGTTTTGCCGTTCATATTTCTAGCAAACTACGGGTTGTTAAACAACTAATTGAAGACTGCAAAAAACATTAGATTCATAAAATGCGTTTTGCACAAAGATCATATAAAAATGTCGATAAGATAAAAGAAATTCTAAAGATGAACTCCCGAATATCGAAACGGAGACAACACCGCTTATTTCAGTTGCCGGAGTGCATACAGAAGCAAAAACAGCCGGACTTTCATGGGTATGCGAATATCGAGATAAATTAGCCACTGCCGGCAAAAAAGTATATGATATTTGTAACAAGCAACGAATATAAAGGAGCATATCATGTACGAAGATAAAGATTTGCTAAGCATCGATGTCGCGAAAATGTACTATGAATTAGATAGAAACCAAAACGATATCGCCAAAGCACTCGATATATCCAGACCGACTGTTTCAAAGCTGTTGAAGCATGCTAAAGAAAAAAACTTCGTCAGCATAATCATCCACGATCCGCGCGACCAAACAGCGAACTTAGAAGCTGCTATACGAAAAAAATACAAACTGGACACAGTACGTATCGCCTTCGCCCCCGTGGATGAAGAGCAAGAAATCAAAAAATACTTAGGAAAAACAACTGCCGAATATTTAAATGAAATTATTAAAGACGGAGATATGATTGGCGTCACGTGGGGCAGCACCCTTTACGAAGTTGCAAAAGCACTGCAGCCAAAGGATGTCAAAGGTATTGAAGTGATTCAGCTGAAGGGCGGCATGAGCTATTCACACAATGAAACGCATGACAATGATATTATGCGCCGCTTCACTGATGCATATAAAGCGTTTGGACAATTCATTCCGCTTCCGGTCATTTTTGATTCGATTGAGCTAAAAAATTTGATCGCCCAAGACCGTCATATCGCGCATGTGTTACAGCAAATGAATAGAGCCAACATTGCTTTATATACAATCGGATCAGTTTCGGAAGACTCTTTATTATATAAAATGAATTACATAACCGAAGACGAATTTAAGCAGCTTCAAGAGCAAGCAGTCGGTGAAATATGCTCGCGCTTTTTCGGCAGCGACGGCCGCATTTGCAATGAACAGCTGAACACACGCACATTCGGCATTGAATTGGAAGACTTGAAGAATAAAGAAAAAGCAGTCTTAATCGCCGGCGGTAAATCAAAAGTGAATGCGATTGATACCGCCCTATCTCATAAATTTGCTAATACACTGATTACCGATCGTTTCACCGCAAATAAATTAATGAAGCTTTAAATATATAGAACAAATGTAAAAACTGGATTTTACATTTGTTCTTTTTTTGTGTTATAGTAGCCTTACAATTGATTAATCTTTGGGGGCATATATTCCATGAATTATAACAAACTGATTGACTATACAATTTTAAAAGCTGATACAACGCGTGAAGGCGTACAAAACGTACTTGAAGAAGCCTTGAAGCATGACTACGCTTCTGTATGCATCAATCCATATTGGGTACCGCTTGCTGCAGATGTATTAAAAGGTTCAGATGTGAAAGTCTGCACAGTAATCGGCTTCCCATTAGGAGCAAACACAACGAATACAAAAGTATTTGAAACGAAAGATGCGATTGCGAATGGGGCTGAAGAAGTCGATATGGTCATTAATATCGGTGAATTGAAAGCCGGCAAATACGACATTGTTCAAAAAGATATCGAAGCAGTCGTTGAAGCAGCAAAAGGAAAGGCACTTGTCAAAGTCATTATCGAAACATGCCTTTTAACAAAAGAAGAAATTGAAATCGTCAGCAAAATTGTTAAAAATTCAGGCGCTGACTTCATTAAAACATCAACTGGTTTCTCAACAGGCGGTGCAACTGCAGAAGATGTTGCTCTAATGAGAAAGCATGTCGGTGAAAATGTAGGTGTCAAAGCTTCCGGCGGTGTACGCACAAAAGAACTAATCGAAGCAATGGTAGAAGCCGGCGCTAACCGTATCGGCACAAGCAACGGACTATACTAAAATACAATTATGTGCCCTTATGTCGGTAATAGCTTGGGCACACATTCTATCTCCAAACACAAAAGGTCTGACTAAAAACACTTTAGTCAGACCTTTCTATTATATATGCGATACAATAATCTTAAATACCGGCTTTAAAATAATGGTTCCACCTTCTATTCTCCATTCATTGATGTTCAAATGCCTGTCCGGCTAAGATTAACGCTCCGGTTACGCCGGCATTATCTCCAAGTGCTGGTGGTACAATGTATTCTTTCATATCTGGCAGAACGACATAGCCATTCAACAGCTCTTTAACATTTTCTTGAATTTTGCTGATAACAGACGGGGATTTCATGACTCCACCGCCCAAAATTATTTTCTTCGGCGATAAAATCAAGATGTATTGCATTAATGCCTGAGCCATGTAGTACGCTTCCAGATTCCATACTTCTTCACGATTATGAAGATGTTGACCTCTCTCTCCCCACCGCTCCTCTATAGCGGGGCCGGCTGCCAAGCCTTCCAAGCAATCTCCGTGATATGGACATTTCCCCTTATAACGATCATCAGGATGGCGTCTAACCAATATATGTCCCATTTCCGGGTGAGAAAGACCTTGTAGAAGCTTTCCTTGCACGACTGCTCCAGCACCGATACCTGTTCCCACAGTAATATAAAGACAACTATCCAATCCTTTAGCTGCCCCAGTTGTCGCTTCCGCCAAGGCTGCGATATTCACATCAGTGTTGAAGCCGATTGGAATCGGAAAAGCCTTCTTTAATTCAGCCACAAGTGGATAATTTCGCCAAGCCAATTTAGGAGTCGAGGTAATCGTTCCAAATGTCTGGCTTTTCAAATCGACGTCTATTGGGCCGAACGAGCCTACTCCTAAAGCCTTTATCTCATGCTTACGAAAGAATGCCTTCACTTCTTCCATCGTTTCTTTAGGAACAGTAGTCGGAACAGAAATGCGCTCCTGAACATTCCCAAGTGCATCACCGACAGCACAAACAAACTTTGTACCGCCGGCCTCTATTCCTCCAACTAGCATATTGAATCCTCCTAAACGAAGTTTTATTATTTTGTAACTGTCACAGTTGTAAAAACAAATTTATCGTAGCGATGTCTGGAAAAAGAATATTCAAAAGGAATACCTGTATTTAAATAGCCGACTTGTTCCACTTCTAAAACTGGATCATCCGATTTGCAATCTAGGTATTTCTGATCGAATTCATTTGACTTGCACGCTCGAATTTTACGATGGGCTACGCCAATTTTCAAATCAAGTGTATCTTGGATATGGCGGTATACAGATTTATGCAATACGTCTTCTGTAATGTCTGGAATTAATTTTGAAGGCATATATGTTTCTTCAATGACGTAAGGCTCATCATCAACAATGCGAAGACGAATAAGATGATAAACAGGTTCATTTTTTTCAATCACTAGCTGGTTAGCTACTTCGTCAGTAGGAAACTCAATATCAAAAGCAATGATTTTACTTTTCACTTGCTGATTCGTCACTAATCTGGAAAAACCAAGACTTTCCCCGCCCATTACATTCAATTCAGTATCTTTAACCTTAGTTTGTATAATAAATGTACCGTGTCCTCGTTTTCTGAAAAGCAAACCCTCCATTACCAGCACATCCAAAGCACGTTTAATAGTCATTCGGCTACAATTGAATTCTTTAGCCAAACTATGCTCATCAGGGATTGGATGATCCTGCGGGTAATAGCCACTTTTAATACGATCCCTTACTTCAATTGAAATTTTTTCATACTTATTCATCACGATCCACCCTGTTCCTCAAAAATCTCTTTATAAAAAGATACACGAGTATCTATCATTATCCAAGTCATGTATATCATCGGCTATATTTTGAATATTTCTTAACATAACAGACTATGACAAAAGTTAAATTAACTTTTGTCATCTCAACCCTTCTCACAAATTAAAATCCGTTATTCTTTGCTACTTCTTTAATCCAATAGCCACTTTTCTTCACTGTTCTCTCACCGTCTTTATCAAGATTCACTGAAACAAACCCATAACGATTTTTGTATGCATTTGTCCAAGACCAGTTATCCATGAAAGTCCATAAATGATAGCCTTTCACATTAGCTCCTTCTTGAATGGCTTTGTGAATCCATTTCAAATGGCCTTGAATGAACTCGATACGATAGTCATCTTCAATCATACCATCTTCATTTCGGAAGCGCTCTTCGCCTTCAACACCCATTCCGTTTTCTGAAATGTAGCATGCAATATTGCCGTAATTCTCACGTAAGTTTGTAAAAATATCATAAACGCCTTTTTCATAAATTTCCCAGCCGCGATGCGGATTCATTTTACGTCCTGGCATTTCGTAGTAATCAAAGAAATTTTCTGGCATAAACGGTGCATCCGGGTTTGGCATGTTTGCTTTCGCTTTAACGCGTCGAGGTTGATAATAATTAACACCAAGCAAGTCAACTGTGTTATTTTTCACAAGCTCTATATCTCCCTCTTCCATCTCAGGCAAAAAATCATATTCCCTTAAAATATCGACCAGCTCCTGAGGGAATTCCCCTTTTACCGTAGGATCAAGGAATGATCGGTTAAAAATCGCATCGCAAATCACAGATGCTTTTACATCAGCAGGGTTTTGGCTACGCGGATAAGAAGGTGTTAAATTGAGGACAATACCAATTTGGCCATCCTGATTTAAACGTCTGTATGCTGCAACAGCTTTCGCATTGGAAATAATCGTATTGTAACCGACTTGAACTGCTTTTTTGAAATCGACTTCATTCGGATAATGGAAATCATATAAATACCCACCTTCTACAGGTACAACCGGCTCATTGTGGGTAAACCATTTTTTCACACGGTCTCCGAATGTTTCAAAGCAAAATGTTGCGTATCGCTCGTAAGCATCTACGACTTCACGATTAGCCCAGCCTCCAATTTCTTGCATCGCCATCGGCATATCAAAGTGGAATAGACCGACAAATGGTTCAATGCCATTAGCAATTAGTTCATCAATGACATTATTATAAAACTCGATTGCTTTCTGGTTTACTTCACCTGTTCCATTCGGAAACATGCGTGACCATGAAATCGACATACGGAAGGAGTTATGGCCAAGTTCCTTCATTAAGGCAATATCTTCTTTATATTTCGTATAAAATTGCGATGTCTTTTCAGGACCTACACCATTAAAGAATCGATTTGGCTCTAGTTCAAACCAGTGATCCCAAATGTTTTTCCCTTTTCCATCAACATCGGCAGCACCTTCTGTTTGAGTTGCCGATGCAGCAGAGCCCCACCAAAAATTTTCCGGAAAACGATATGTAATAGTTGCTGCTTCAGCCTCTAGTTTTGTTCTTTCTGCTGTAATCACGATCAATTGCTCCTTTTCATACATAATTTTCGTTAAAAATAATCCAGCGGAAGCAATCCTCACTCCCACTGGATTTAATTTTATTTTTCAATAGTTGCTGCTACTTCTGCTGCGCTGTTTTCTTCTTGTTCTTTTTTCATATTCATTCGGTCAATGACTTTCAGGAATGGGAACCAAATGAAGAACACGATACAGAAGTTCACCAATTGAAGTAGAGTACCCATAATTGAGTTCGTTGCCAAATATCCGCTCAATCCAATCGGAACAGTCCAAGGCACTGTTACACCTGTTGGAGGAGGCACAAGACCGATGCTCATCACAAAGTATGTAAATCCTGTTACTATCATTGGAGCTAATACCCAAGGTACAAGAATCATCGGATTCATAACGATCGGCAATCCGAAGATAATCGGTTCATTGACGTTGAAAATACCAGGTCCAAGACCTAATTTTGCCACTTGATTCATTTGTTTGCTTTTCATGAATACGATAATAGCCGCTACTACCGCCAGCGTCATACCGGTTCCGCCCATACCTACTGTAAACACTTCCATGAAAGGTTTAGAAACGATGTGTGGCACTTCACCAGTCGCAGTATATGCATCCAAGTTTTCAAGAGCTAACGTGTTCCAAATCGGGTCCATAACAGAGTTCATGATAATTTGACCATGAAGACCGAAGAACCATAAAATTTGAACAAGGAATACAACAATTAATGTCGGAATGATTCCGCCGCCTAAACCAGTTAACGGAGCTTGAATCATTTGATAAATGACATCATGTAAATTTGTTTTAAATGCTAATGTAACAATTCCGTGTAAAGCTAAGAATACAGTTAATGTTATAAATGCAGGAATCAATGCAGCGAATGATTTCGCAACTGCTGGCGGCACACCGGCAGGCATTTTGATTGTAATATCTTTTTGTACAGCTTTTCGGTAAATTTCACCTGCTAAGAACGCTGTGATCATACCTAGGAACATCCCTTTTGCACCAAGGCGATCAAGGGAAAGGACGCCTGAAACTGTTTCCCCTCCGGTCGTTTCAATGACAAACGGAGTTAAGAATAAGAATGATGCTAAAGCTACAGCACCACCGAATACAGCTTCAACGTTATAACTTTTTGATAAATAATACCCAATACCGAATACAACAAATACAGTCATGATACTCATTGTTGCACTTTGTGCAACTCCAAATGTATCGCGTAACGTAGTAATCGTGCCTTCACTTAACATTGAATCTAAAAATGGCAAGTTTAGAAGTACACAAACAAATGAACCGAAAACTGTTAACGGGAATGACAACATAAATGCGTCACGTAACACTGCCAAATAACGGTTGTTATTCAATTTACCTGCAATCGGCATTAAGAATTTACTGAATTTCTCAAACACATTACTGCCTCCTAATCATTCTTTAATGTATAAACTCGCTTGCCCGATATAGGCGGTTACTTATCAAACACCGGCAACTTGCAAGTCTTTCACTTTAAATATTTCCAGCAATTCCTTTACAAGTTCCTTCATTGTCAAAGTCGACATTAAGTGGTCTTCCGAATGCATCAGCAGCAATGAAAACTGTGATGCCTCACCGCATGCCTCTTTTTGCACCATTTGAAAATGAATATCATGGGATACGCTCAAATCTTCTTCTGCTTGCTGAATTAGAGCTTCTGCTTCTTCCACTCTTCCTTCACGATATACACGAAGCGCCTGAATGACTTTGCTGCGTGCATTTCCGCTATGTAAAATTATTTGAAAACTGATTTGCTCGTCTGTTAAATTTTCTAATTGTAATTTTTCCATTTTGATCACCCGATTAAAGAAAGTGCTTGCTCATATGCTTTTTTTCCATCTGCCATTCCGTAGGCCATCATATCAATGACATCTACTTTAATACCGTATTGGTCAGCAGCTTGCTGAAGCTCACCTTTTAAGAAACTCATTTGCGGTCCGATTAAAACAACATCCGCATTGGCCATTTCTGTTTTTGCTTTGTCTTGTCCAACTGCCCAAATTTTCACATCTTCTCCGATTGCTGCTACATGCTGCTCCATCTTTGTTACTAATAAACTAGTTGACATCCCTGCACTACAAGCTAATAGAATTTTTTTCATAATGAACAAGCTCCTTTTTTTATAATTTTGACTAGCAAGATATTAAAACGCTTACATTTTTAAATTGAAAGAAAATAAGTTCTTGACTAATCATGATTTTTGGTTTGTTACCGCTTACATTTATTATTATATCAACATAATTTTAAATGTCTAGTCATTTGAATATAAAAACATAGACATTTGAATAGATGCAACATTTTACACACATTCTCAACACATTATTTCTAAAAGCATAAAAAGGGGTCTCTAAATTTTCATTAAGAGACCCTGCAGGAATATTATATCTGAATAGGTTTATTCAACTTCCCCCATGACTATGTCATCCACTAGCTTTTCAGCTGCTCTTCGGTAGAGATTGCTCATGTTGGCTAAAGAAGCAATCAGCAAAACTTTTGATAAATACTCATCATCTTCAATAATCGATTTTTCCATTCTTGTATTTACATCTTCTTTAATAGAATCAATGTTCTCTTCACTCTCTTGAAGGTAACGTTCATAGAATATATCAAGATTTCCTTCAGTAGCTTGCTCGTGGATACCCTGTAGAGTTGCTTGTATATCTTTAATTGATAAAGCGCCTTTTAACTGGTAAATGAGGCTGATCAGAATAATATGCTCCTTTGAGTACTTTTTATTTTTTATCGGAAATAACAGTTTCCCTTTTGCATAATTGTTGATCATCGTCTTTGTTAAGATCTTTTCATCTTCATTTCTTCTCGTACCGTTAAATTTATTTTCAAACAATTGAATGACTTGATCCATATACAAATCGATTTCCGGAATATCATTCAGCGATATATTTTGTTCATGGTTCAGCCGCTCTAGAAAAGACTGTAATTTCTCCATACTAAAACCTCATTTTCATTTATATGTACCTATATTCTATAAACAAACCACTAAAAAGTAAACATTGACTATATATCGAAATGGTTATATCATTATAAGTAGTTATAAAAACTACATAATGAAGTCAAAGGGGATATTAAAATGAATGCATATATTAGGGAACCAGTGAATGGTCTGACTCATCTAGTTGGAGCTGTTCTAGCTTTTGTCGGTCTTTTAGCTATGGTTATTAAGGCAGCCAGTCTGCATGAATCCGTCTTACATATAACTGCGATCATCATTTTCGGCATCAGCATGATTCTTCTATACTCTGCTTCTGCCACCTATCATATGATTATCGCCAAGGATCGTATCATCGCTTATTTCAGAAGAATTGATCATTCGATGATTTTCGTGCTAATCGCAGGTTCTTATGCACCATTTTGTCTCATCAGTTTAGATGGAATGGCTGGCTGGGTTATCTTTTCAATCATTACTTTATTAGCCATACTGGGAATTGTATTTAAAATTGTATGGTTTACTAGCCCAAGATGGATTTCAACTGGCATTTACCTTGTGATGGGCTGGATCATTATTTTAGCTGTTAAACCTTTGGCGGATGTTTTAAGTGGGACAGGCTTTTTCCTTCTAGTATTGGGCGGGATTTTTTATACAGTTGGAGGCGTTATTTACGGATTTAAGCCAAAATGGCTAAGTACTAAACATATGGGCTTTCATGAGATTTTCCACATTTTCATCATGCTCGGCAGCTTGGCGCATTTCTTGTGTGTATATTTATATGTAATTTAAAAGACTCTCTAGAATCTCCCTTGAGAGTCTTTCTTCTTGGAAACAAAAAGTAAAAACCACCTCTGACTAATGGAACATTCCATAGTTAGAGGTGGTTTTTAGCATAATCATACATCAGTCGCTATAATACGATATAGACTGATATATTCCTAGTTTCTCTTAACCTCTATGTTTTCTTCTGTAAACGTATAGACCGCTTCCAGCTAGTACGAAAACAAATAGGATTAATAAAGTATTGATTGTTGCATCGCCAGTTTGCGGATTTTGAACCCAAGTTACAATCTTGTCGATGGTAGTTGGAGTTTCATTATCTACTGTCGCTGCAACTTTAGCAGATACTTTAACAACTGCAGAAGCTTCATGGGTAATTGTATTGCCGTCTACCTCTACTGTAGCTGTTGCAATATTTTCTAAATCACCAATGTCACCAGCACTCAATACATACTTGCCAGTTAATGTTTTAGACTCATTAACCTCTAATTGATCAATGACAGTGTCAAGACCGATCATATCGTCTGTAACTTTAACGTTTGTTAAAGCTTTATTGCCTGTATTTGTTACAACGATTGAGTATGTTACTGTATCACCGACTGTTGCTTCTGTTTTATCTGCTGTTTTTTCAATTGTGAATGCATATGTCGGATTAACTATAACTGTTTCTTCATCTTCACCTGTAGTGTCACCTGTTGTCGCCGTTACAACGTTTTTATATGTTGTATCAGCAAGATCATTTTCAGGAACGACAAATGTAGACGTGAAGCTTGCTGTTTCATTAACAGCTAAGTCAAATGCTCCTTCATAGCCTTCAATTGTTAATTGTTGATCTGCTAAACTATCATTTTTGCTAAAGACGTCTTCTAACGTAATGCCTTCTAAATCAACGTTGCCGTCGTTAGTAACTTCAATAGTATATGTTACAGTTTCGCCCGGCATATATTGTGTTTTATCTGCTGTTTTTGTTACAGCTAGGCTTGGTTTTTCCGCTGTATTAGCAATTTTAATTGATACTACACTTTGACCATTAATTGTTACTTCCCGTACATTATCTTCAGGTAGTAAATATCCTTCTGGAGCTTTCGTTTCTTCCAATTGATATTCACCATATGGAAGTTTATTGAATGTTACGTTACCATTTTCATCAGTAGTCAATGTAATTACATTTCCTTCTTGATCAGTAAGTGTAAATTCTGCTCCTTGAAGTGTTTTACCATTCTCTGCATCTACTTTTATGATTTCAACAGAACCTACTGGTGTATTCGCAACTGGTTGCGTCACATGACGTTGTTCTCCTGCACCAATTGTGATGGTCCAAACAGTGTCATCTTTCACATAGCCTTCTGGAGCTTTT
>NZ_JACXSI010000016.1 GCF_014712675.1 Peribacillus faecalis
GCCCTTGATAAAACCTACTGGAATCTTCAAGGGCTCAAAAGTCTACAAGCTCGTTATGAATACTTGCGTCAATTATCTTAATTGAACCGCCGTATACGGAACCGTACGTACAGTGGTGTGAGAGGTCGGGGGTTAATCACCCCCTCCTACTCGATTCCCTCTTTTTATAACAGGAAGTTTGTTTCTGCTCTTTTGTTTTATGTGAAGACCGAGATTTATTTGTTTATAAGGCAAGTCCCTATAGGAACACGAAGGTTTTATATTTTTTTGTTTGGTCACTTTTTGGGACTGTTCGCTATATATTTATAATACCTTTTTCATGGATTCCTTTTAGAACATAGACGTTGGAGGTTGAGATGGGAGAAACAGTTACGTTAAAAGATTTATTACTGATTTTAAAGAAACGATTTTGGATTATCTTTAGCCTTACATTGCTTTCTATTATATGTTGCGGAATAGTTACTTTTTTTATTTTAAAGCCGGTTTATCAAAGCTCTACACAGCTATTGGTGAATCAAACTAGAAACCAAGAAATTCAGTTTAATTACAGCGACATTCAAACCAATCTGCAATTAATCAATACATATAACGTCATTATAAAAAGCCCAGCTATCCTCGATTTAGTGAGAGAAGAATTGCAGCTCAAGATTTCAACTGAAGAGCTAAATGAAAAAATCACAGTAGAAAGTGAACAAAACTCTCAAGTAGTAACAATCTTTGTAAAAGACAATGATCCTGCATTGGCAGTTAATATAGCCAACAAAACAGCAGAGGTTTTCCAAAGGGAGATCTCAGCGATCATGAACGTAGATAATGTAACGATTTTAGCAAAAGCCTTTTTAAAAGATACACCAGTTCCAATACAGCCTCAGCCAAAACTATATTTTTCATTAGCAGTTATTGTTGGGATTATGTTAGGAGTCGCCGCTTCATTATTGATTGAGTTTTTTGATAATACGGCAAAAACGGAACAAGATGTGGAGAAACATTTGGATATCCCTATATTAGGTGTAGTTGCATCAATAGGGAAGTCCGAAGTGAAACAGCGGCAAAAGAGTGTGGAAAATCAAGTGAAACTAAGGACGGGACTTTAAATGAGCAAAAAGAATACTTTAATAACACAAAAAAGAAAATTAATAACGAGTCTTCCTGCTAAATCACTTATCTCCGAACAGTACCGTACCATTCGAACCAATATACAGTTCTCCACTCCGGATCTCAATGTTCATTCAATATTGGTTACTTCTTCACTTCCTGGAGAAGGGAAATCAACAACGGCAGCTAATATAGCGATTGTTTTTGCTCAACAAGGAAAAAAAGTTCTATTGATTGATACAGATTTAAGAAAGCCGACTGTCCATTATACATTTAATTTTATGAACGTAATAGGTCTAACCAATATCTTAATAAAAAGCTCTCCAATAAACGAAGCAGTCAAATCGACGGATATTGATAATTTAGATGTGTTGACGAGCGGACCAATTCCCCCGAACCCGTCAGAATTACTAGCTTCTGAAGCGATGAAACAATTAATGAAGGAACTATATTACGAATACGACATTTTAATCTTTGATACTCCTCCAATTTTGACTGTTACCGATGCTCAAATATTAGCGAATATATGCGATGCATCTATAATAGTCATATCAAGCGGCAAAACGGAAATTAATGATTTAAAGAAGGCTACGAATTTGCTTCAAAATGCTTCGGGGAAATTTTTGGGCGCGGTTTTGAATAATAAAAAAATGAAAAAGCATCATTCCTATTATGCATATTAATTAAGTTTAAGTACTTACGGGGAGGCTTCCTTGTCCGTTATCCATGGAGCACTCGGTCATGCTGTGGGAATGTATTCCTTAGACACGTTTGTTGTCGCTGGTATGATGTGAGGGCAGGTTAGATGCCTAATTATGAAATGAAGATATCATTGTAACTGGGAGGGAAAAAGAGAATTCGGAATGAATATAAACCAATAAAAAAATGCTGGTCTATTTAGATTGGAGGCGCATTTTTGAAGTCGATTATAGAAAACCACTATGTGCACAATATTTTACTATCTAAGGTAGAGCTTAAAACCAACAAGAAATATGTGGTGGCAAAAAGAACAATCGATATTATTGGTTCTTTAGCAGGTATGATTATTTTGTTCCCATTATTTTTGTTAATAGCAATCTGTATTAAATTAGAATCTTTGAAAGATCCGGTTATTTTCAGTCAATTACGAGTCGGAAAAAACGGAAAGTGCTTTAAAATATATAAATTCCGGTCCATGGTGGTAGATGCTGAGGATAGGTTAACAGAACTGTTGCATAAAAATGAAGTAAAAGGAGCGATGTTCAAAATAAAAGAAGATCCGCGAATTACAAAGGTAGGGAAGTTTATTAGAAGAACCAGCATTGATGAACTGCCTCAGCTCATTAATATCCTTCTGGGACACATGAGTTTTGTTGGACCAAGGCCGCCATTGCCTAGGGAAGTTGAAAAATATACAGAATATGAAAAGCAGAGGCTATTGATTATTCCGGGATGTACCGGCTTATGGCAAATCAGCGGAAGAAGTAATCTGGACTTTGACCAAATGCTGGAGCTTGATCTTAAATATATCAGTACTCGAACCCTTTGGCTTGATATAAAAATAATCATTAAAACTATTTTTGTGTTACTTAATACAAAGGGCGCTTATTAATTTATTCGTTTATGCAAGAAGGTGAAACCCATAACTAACGAAAACTTTCTTAAAGCAGATAGATTTTTACTCACTCCATTTTATTTCTTCTGGATTATAGCAATTCTCCCCAAAATTCTGCAACTATTCTTTTTAATAGCCATACTTCTTCTATTCATTCATAAAAAAATCAATCAAACAAACATTATTTCATCTTTGATATTAGCTTATATAATCATTTATGCCATTTCGTTTATGGTTAACGCCTTTAGTACTGTTCACGATTCGGATAGATTGCTTGCCAGTTTGAACACATTGCTGACATGGATCGTTGCTTTTCTTTATTTCCAAGTATTTCTGAATAATCCGTTATGCTTAGTAAAGATCAGGAAGATTGTCTTTTATAACATTCTAGTTTTATTTGGCTTATATGCCTTTATGCAGATGCTGCAATTGATTGGAATGAAAGAATTTATGTTTTTTGGCAATTTTTTATTTTTCAACTCATGGTTTAGCGGCGGTGAACAACATAGATTTCAAGCATTTTTAGAATATCCCAACTTAATTCCGCTCTTGTTTATGATTTTCCTCCCATTTACAATGAACAACTTTAAGAACAATCGAGTAAGAATAATGGGTTTTATAGGATTAATCCTTATTGTTGTATATGCTTCCTTATCCCGAAGCGGACTATTGGCCATCTTAGCGGGCATTTTTTTATTTTTATTAATTCGTTTTGCTGCGTCAAAAGCTAAATTATTTATCGGACTGTTAGCTTTAACCTCCATATGTTTGATTACCATCAACTATTTAGACAGCTATTTAATTGATATGTTTGGCCAATATGCATCTGCCAGGGAAGGAAGTAATGCGACAAGAGGAAATATTTATAGCACGAGCATTAAAAAAGCCTTCGCAGAATCACCTTTAATTGGAATGGGCATTAAAGATTTATCTCCATATGATTTAATACCATTTGGATCCCATTCTACATACGTAGGTTTTTTTTATAAGACTGGCATAATAGGTTTTATAATCGGCACAGCGCTAGTTCTATGCTTGAATTATAAAATCTATAAACAAAGTAAATCTATTCAAAGTGATCGTCTTACTCTTTTTTCGTGTATGTTCCTTGCTATGACGTTCATGCTTATTTTTGAAGATTTAGACGGAAGCAATTGGTTGTTGGTGTTTTATTTCAGTGTAGCGGGCGTTGTATTGAATAAACGGAATTGGAGCCATTCAAATGAAAATATGCTTTCCGACATCTAGCGGCGGCCATTTAACGCATTTACTTTTATTAAGAAGCTGGTATGAAAAGCATGATCGATTTTGGGTAACATTTGAAAAGGAAGATGCGATTTCAAGTTTAGCATCCGAACGGACTTATTGGTGCTATTACCCGACAAATAGAAATATCGTCAATCTTATCCGCAACTCCTTTTTGGCGATTAAACTTTTATTAAAAGAAAAGCCTGATGTTATTGTTTCTACAGGAGCAGCGGTCGCTATTCCTTTTTTTATACTTGGCAAATTAATGAGGAAAAAAACTGTCTATATCGAAGTGTATGATCGAATAAACAGACCGACGATAACCGGAAAAGTCGTTTATTATTTCACTGATTTATTTGTCATTCAGTGGGAAGAACAAAGAAAATATTATAAGAAATCAAAACTGCTGGGAGAGATCATTTAAGTGATGATTTTTGTAACGGTCGGTACACATGAGCAGCCTTTTGATCGCTTATTGGGAGCAATCAATCATTATGCGGCAGAAAAGCAATTGGCTAAGGAGCAAATTGTTGTACAAAAAGGTTTTTCAAAACTAGATTTAGAAAACGTAACTTCAGAAGCAATGTATTCTGCCAGTCAAATGAACTCTTTTTATAACGAGGCAGAGGTAATAATCAGTCATGGCGGTCCGGGCAGTATGTTTCCTGCCTGGCTATTAGGAAAACAAGTCATTGCAGTGCCAAGACAGAATCGGTATAAAGAACATGTCGATGACCATCAAGTCGAATTTTGTAAGTTTGTCGAAAAAAGCGGGAAGGTCATATGTGTCGATGACATAAGTGATTTGCCGCTTGCTATTGAGACTGTAATGGCTAATTCAACGAAAATCGACCATCAATCTAAAACATCCGCTTTTGTACAAAGGTTTGAAAAAGAATTGTTATTAATAAGTCATCAATAACTTGGGGAGGTTTGTCGAAACTGTTAGTCAGCATAGTTTGTATCACATATAACCACGAGAACTATATCGCACAGGCAATCGAAAGTTTTCTGATGCAAAAGACGAATTTTGGCTTTGAAATAATAATTGGTGAGGACTGTAGCACAGATGGAACTCGAAAAATCATTGAAGAATATCAATTAGTATCCGATAAGATTAAACTCATTACTTCTGAAAAAAATGTCGGGATGATGAATAACTTATTTCGAACATTGAATCAAGCACAAGGGAAATATATTGCTATATGTGAAGGAGATGATTATTGGATTGATCCATATAAGCTGCAGAAACAGCTAGATTATATGGAAGCGAATGAAAATTGTGCTCTTTATGCTCATACAGCATCCATCATTAGGGAGAGTAAAAATTCAGGTAAGTATGTAAGACCTGCCACACAAGATCAAATCTTTTCAATAGAAGATGTTTTACGGAACAGCGGGGGATTTTTAGCAACCCCTTCTTTTTTGTTTCCGAAAAGACTGTTAGACGATTTACCGGAATTCTTTTTGAACTCGTCGGTTGGGGATTATCCGCTAACGATGATTTTGGCTCATAAAGGTTATATTTATTTTAAAGATGAACCGATGGCAGTTTATAGGACCGGGACACAAGGTTCTTGGACAGAGAACTTATGGCGAGGAAGTAATTATAGGCAAAAAATCATTGAGAATATCAAAAGGGATATATCAATATTAAATGGATTTGATTACTATTCCGATTATCAATATACAACACTTATTCAAGAGGCCATCGATTATAAAAAAGCTTACCAGTCTTTGATGAAAAAAGATTTTACTATTTTAAACAGTTATTTTGCTGATAAACCTCTATTCACAAAACTCATTTTATTAGCTTACGGTTTATTCCCTAAAATATATAAGAATGCAAGAGAACTGCCGTTCATTGAGAGATGGAAATTTCAATTCGTCTATAAACAAAAAAGGAATAGACTACGTAGGCAAAATTGATCGAGAGGGATGAAATGGATGAGGTAAAGGATCTAAAGCAGAAAACGATCAATGGGATGTTATGGAGCTTTATCGATTTGTTTTCTGGCAGAGGCATTCAATTTTTGACAACAGTCATTTTAGCACGGCTTTTGTTACCGGAAGATTTCGGTTTAATCGCGATCGCTTTATTGCTGGTCGCTGTTTCTAATGCTTTGATTGATGGAGGTTTTTCCCAAGCATTAATTCGTCAGAGATTTTAATCATTTCTACTCCAAAGGATATTGCATTATTTGAAGATTTATTGCAAGATGGCACTCATTTAGGATTAAACATTGATTATGCGATACAAGAAGAGCCAAAAGGTGTCGCTGATGCATTCGTAATAGGAGAAGAATTTATCGGAAATTCATCGGTTGCTCTTGTTTTAGGAGATAACATCTTTTACGGATCAGATTTTGGCAACCGGGTACAAAATGCAGCTAAATTACAATCAGGAGGAATAGTTTTTGCTTGTTATGTCAAAGACCCAAGCGCATACGGCGTTATTGAGATCGATGACGAGCGAAGACCAATTTCCATTGAAGAAAAACCGAAATATCCAAAATCAGACCTTGCAGTACCAGGACTATATTTCTTCGATAATAAAGTCATCAACATCGCAAAATCAGTTAAGCCATCGGGGCGCGGCGAAGTTGAAATCACATCAATTATTGAGCACTATCTACAAGCGGGAGAATTAAAAGTTGAATTATTAGGCAGAGGCTTAGCATGGCTAGATACCGGGACTCATGAATCGTTGCTTGATGCTTGTAATTTCGTAGAAGCTATTCAAAAACGACAAGGACTTTATGTCGCATGTATCGAAGAAATCGCCTATCGAAGAGGTTACATTTCAAGCGAACAATTATTAGACTTAGCACGGCCTTTTATGAAAACAGATTACGGAAAATACTTAATCGACGTTATTAAACAACCGCAATTGTCATTAGCATCAATTTAACATTTTAGAAAGCGGTGAGGAAAGTTGAGCAAAAAAGTCATCATATTCGGCACTAATCAAACTGGGCAATTAGCACACTATTACTTTACAAATGACTCGGAGTTTGAGGTAGTCGGTTTTACAGTAGACTCAGCTTATAAAACGAGCGAGCAGTTTTGCGGATTATCTGTACATGACTTTGAAGAAATAGAGAACTATCATTCACCAGACGAAGTATACATGTTTGCTGCGCTAAGCTATGCAAAAATGAATGAAATTAGAGCGGCTAAGATAAAGGAAATAAAAGATAAAGGATACAAATTAGCAAGCTACATCAGCTCAAAAGCGACTATTTTCGGTAACGTAAAAGTCGGAGAACATAATTTCATACTCGAAGACAACACGATCCAGCCATTTGTGGAAATCGGTGATAATAACACATTGTGGAGCGGCAATCATATCGGCCATCATTCCAAAATAGGAAACAACAACTTCATCACATCACATGTTGTAGTAAGCGGGAACGTCGTTATAGGAGACAATTGTTTTATCGGGGTAAACGCCACGTTAAGAGACGGAATTGAAATCGCAGATCAAACGTTAATTGGTGCAAATGCATTCATAAATAGAAGTACAAAGCGGGAGGAAATCTATAAAGGAATAAACGCCCAATTATCCAATAAGAAAAGTAATCAAACAGCAATCTCTACTTATAAAGTTACAGTGGCTGATTAGTAAGTATTGACAATGAACAGTGGGGAAGGAGGGAGGCTCTCTTTTTTTGTATAAAAACCAAACATTTGTTCTATGTTAATAAAAAACATCATTATGAATGTAATGTAAATTTCAAGAAAATACTTTAATAAAACAGTTTAGAATAGATGAATTTATATGTCTTTTTAGAAATAAAAACGAACAAATTAACAAATATTATAATTATCGTTCGTTATTTAAGAGGTAAAATGAACTTTCTCCACCGACGGAATACACATTGATTTCTTAATAACACGAACAATAGCAAGAATTGAAGAAAAACATAAATTTTGATTATTACCAGTAAGTTAATTTGATAATATTGAATGAATTTATCAGAATCGCCTAGGAATTAACAGTAATTATAAAGATATATTTGTGTATATCAGGATTATTAGGAATAATGCTATGAGACAAATAATCAAGGTTAATTAGCTAAAATTAAGATACACAAGCTGGCAAAAGCCATTCAGATATCTTTAAGATTTCAGCAGATAATTGAAACTAATCAATAGCTGAGATTACAAAATGATTAATTGAAAATTTATTGCTGTAGATTGAAATCCAAATTAAGTGTTAAGCACGCAGTAAATTTAAACTAAGTGATTTGTCAGGATTCTTATAATTTTTTCGATTCCGTCTCACTATCTATAGTATACTTTGAGATTGAGACTGGAAAATCCCTCCGATTAATTGCTTCCTATAATATATATTATGTAAACTAGGATTATTTTTCGTCAGTACTGGTGGTACTCCCTAAAGTGCCTATAATATCTATACTTAGGAACATTCTATTTCCAGCTTCTTTATAATTTTGGGTCGTTTTTAATAAAAAAGTCTTAATTCCCCGTAAAAGCTGAAGAATTAAGACTTTTTGTACTATCCATTTACAGTTTACTTTGGAGATCACTAGAAAGCTTAAAGATAATCACCCGTTCTCCAGTTTGTGTACTCAAATCGGTGTGAAAACTAACTATTTCATCTCCTGTTATGGAGCGGATAATTTCTTTTAATTCATCTAAACCAGATTCAACTAAAGTGTTTCGATGTTCTTTTACGGATAACAATCCATCTTTATCCTGACATACCGCATATTCTGCAGCAGTTAGTATACCTTGGAGATTAACGATAATCATATCCCGTAAAATATCCGATTTAACAGACACTGAGCCTCGTCCTAGGTAACTTTTTTCCCAATGTGTTAAGGCTTTACTAATTTCTGCTTCAAGTGTTCCTTTTGTTTTATCCATACCGATTCCTTTTCCTTTTTTTATGTTACATTCATAATTGGCCTTTTTTAGTCTGAAATTTTCATTATTGAAAATTCAACTTCTATTCGTTAAGACCAACTCACCCAGCTTCCTTCTGTGTCAATTGATGCTAGCCGGATCCAACCATTTTTCACTTTTTGATTAAATACTTGATTTTGGTCCAGCACCCGTTTGACATAACTCGTTGGTGCTTGGATGACCACTAACAAACGTAGTGGCTCATGATATGCCTCTACATCTGATTTCATCACAGATTGGAAAGGAAGTCCAGTTAATAAATCACTGGCATTCCCTTGCATGATTCCATGGCCTGCTGTTATTGTTTGAGTGGTTTTATTCCCACTGCCATAATAATGAGGAGCAACAGTAGATGCATAATATTGCAGGTTAATCCATTGTGTTACCGTTGCTGGGCCAGCAATAATGTTAGCTAGAATCGCACCATCCTTATCCTTTGTCCAGTTATAATTGTTAAGAAAAACTCGTCCATCCAAATTACAATCCTGAGTCAGATGACGTCCTCCAATGATAAATGCTGCATTACGAGCTAACCCCCATTCAGGACGCACCTCACTCCAATCTTCTGCAAGACGCTGTGCTTCAACTTTTGTATTTTTAATATGCTTTTTAAAATTTGGTAACTGCGGAATTCGTTCATCATTGACTTCTTCACTCACTTTTGGCAACACTTCTTGAACCTGGTTAAATGCTTCCTTCGCTTTCTCTGATAGTTCCGGAACATAAAGCCAACTCAATTCATTCAGTGTGGTAATATGTTCAGCAGCTACAAAAACGGTATCTTTCGGAATTACAAACCCTTCAGCTTCGAGGTGCTCCCTTACATTCGGAAGATTACATAAAGTCGCAAGCACCCGCGCATTGAATCCACTCGATTTCCCCCCACATGCACCACAATCGAGTGCAGAATTGTATGGATTGTTCGAGCTATGACTTCCGTGTCCACAGATGACCACTAGTGGTGCAAATTGATTTGTCAGTCCCATCATTTTAAGTGCCTGACGTGCATAGTGGACTTTTTCTTCTATAGTAAAACCGATTGGTAAATCTTCATCGGATAAACGTTCCTGATCAAGTGAAAGTTCTGTAGCTGGTTTTTGACTCCACGTTTCGAGCATTTTACTTAATGTTCTGCTTGCACTTCGAGGCATAAAGCTTCGAGCCAGAGTTTGTAAACTAAGCCATGGTCCACTAATTTCAGGAAGCACTAAGCTAGAAAATAAATTATGTTTCATCGATTTAAATGTAGAACCAATCGAATTGACGACCTGATTTCGTTGCTCAAAAGAATTAGATTCATGTGAAATCTCATTTATTTTGTATTGTGGTTTAAACATTACCGGTAAAGAATTATGCGTGTGGTTACTACCAAGTTCACAAGTTTCAATCGGCAGACCGAAAAATCCAGCTGTTCCAAAGGTTTCAAAATGTCCCGCTTTTTCGAGCTTGCGACGAAAAGGTTCTGAACGTACATCTATACAAAACACAAATTGAGCAAGGGTTGGATTTATATTTTGTACAGATACTTTTTGTTGTTGAGAGATAATGATTTTCTTCAGTTCATCTTCATATGTTTTTTCCCATGCTTCAAGCAATAGCCGTTTGCGTAAAATAGTGTCAAAACGATAGGCAAGATCCATACGCATTTTCATTTCTGTGGAAGATAGCTTTAACCAAGCATTGATAGGAAAATCCCCCCATTCTGCCCAAGCTGCAATAATAGGTTCCAAATTCATATTTTCATTTCTATTTTCATGCAATGGAAGATAAGATCTTACTAGAGCACATTCCATTGAAATACGCACAGCTAAATAGTCAAGAAGTAGGTTTGCTTCTTCTGTTGAACGTTGTGATCTCCAAAGCATCATTCCCGCCCAGCCAGGTAAGCAAAGGAGATGTGCTTCTAGATAGTCTTGAATCTTAGGGAAAGAAATCCCTAGTTCAATTAAAGCTTCCTTTAAGGCACCCTCAGCATCAATAGGTAAATTACTTAATGTTTTACGCTTTTTACGACTAAGTGTTGGGTCATGCTGTACAAGTTTTCTCCAAGCTTGATAAAAACCTTCTTCTCGAATTGGCATTGACCAAACCGCTTGAGACTTATCCAAAAACAATTTACACCACTTAATCATATGATTATTTAATTGTTGGGCTACATTTATAACTTCCTGTCGTTCCAAACGTTGACTATAGGTTTTTGTCGAGTGTGTTTTTGGCGTTAGTGTTGTATACTTGTTTAGTTGTTTTGCCACATTTTTCAACTCAAGTTGTTCTATATTGTGCGGATAGTCATGATCTTTAAAAATAGCAACCCGGCAGAATTGCTCTACGATTTCACGTGGTAACTCAAATGATTGTGAATTTAACCACTCTTGAATTCCCTGTTCTATAAAGTCCTGACGAATATCCCCTCGATCTAAAGCAGTCTGAAATATGGAATGATTAGGATAAATATCTACTTCACAAGTATTTTTAAGTTTTCGTGCCGTTTCTTCAAAGGATTTTTCCTCCAAGCCTACCCATGGATTAAGTGCAGCAAATGTATCAACTGGTCCAAGTGGTACAATGATATTACTAGCACATTTGACTAAATCATGAATATCCACCTCAAGGATATCTGTTTTCTTCTCTATAGGCAATGTTCTTTCGTGTAGCATTTTCATCGTAAATGACCTCCTCTAACAAATTGATTCGTTAAATATTTAGGATGACTTTCAACCAAATTATTTTGGGGCTCGCCTAATCTTACAAGCCATAAATAAAGACGAACATAGATTGATGAAGAACGATGACGGGCCAGCCATATGACTATAACACTTCCACCTAATAGGATGATTAGTATTAATGCGGCAGCTAGTCCCGGTGTTTGACCTTCTTTTGGGATTATCTCTTGTAACATATGATAAAATGCATCATGTACGAAGTGGTATATGATTGAAGCTCCCAAAAACAATACAATTCCTGCTATGCGACCAATACGTCCATTACCTAAAACAACTAATTGTGTCCAGGCAATTGAAACTGACCACCCTAAGATAAGAGCGCTAATCAATTGATAACCTTCTAGATTTGAAGACATCCACAGGCTAATTACTACTAGGAGACCGAGAATTCCACCCGTAATGGACCATATATTCGACGTTGACTTATTTTTCTTAGAAGCTTTCTCAACGGAATGATGTAATACAGATCCGGACTGTAAGAAAAGCGTTGATTTAAAAAGTCCATGTAAGATTGCATGAATGATGGCTGCTAAATAAGCACCTAATGCACATTGAATGAGCATGAACCCCATTTGAGCAATTGTTGATCCGACAAGCTGTCTTTTATAATCAACATGGACTAGCATAATTCCAGTACCAATCATTACGGATACACTAGCAAATAGAAGTAAAATAATTTGAGCAATATCCCCACTGAAAATTGGTGAAAAACGAGTTAAGATAATACCTCCTGCATTTACTAACCCCGCATGCATTACTGCAGAAATAGGAGTTGGAGCCACTACTGAATTTAATAGCCATCGTTGGAATGGCCATTGTGCCGCTGGAATGATGACAGCTAAAATGAGCAGAAGATTAATACATGTCTTCTCCCATGAATCTAACTGTGCTAGGCTACTTTCAGTTAAAACAGTTGATAACTGCCAATGTCCTGTCGATTGGGTTAACCAGATCAAAGCTCCCAACAGGAAAAGCCAACCAAGAGCAAAGAGGCGACCAGATTGCTTGGCAGCTTTTCTAGCAACCACCCACCCTTTGTTCAATCTTAATAGTAAGGTTAACCCCAATAGAGTTAATCCCCAGCAAGCAAGAAGAAGACGAAGATCATTACTCAACCAAACACATGCATCTGCAGAAGTCGTGATGGTCAGTAAAGCAAAATATTTTCGATAAGAATGATTACCCAGTAAGTAACGAACAGAATAACGCTGTACGATAAATCCAATTGTTAGAACAAATAGAGCAAGTAGCCATGATAAGGAATCAAATCGCCATGGACCAAAGATGATTATCTCATTGTTCGTAACAAGGGCAACTAGAGCAACAATCGGTGCAAGTAATGTGACACCAACGTGAAATTGAATGAATGACAGTGAAACTTTTGAATATAACAAAAGCAGACTACTAAATACAGATAGGAATAGTAATCCCAAAAATATTACTGGTAAAAAAGTTAACATGTTCCTTCCTCCCAATGTTGTTTAGTAGTAATCGCGATTTTAACTAGATAACTTTGAACCATTTCCTTCATTTCGCTCCATTCCTTTCTGTTTTAATCCAATAAAAAAACCGACAACTTTTAAGCATAATGGTTGTTTCCATTAAACTTAGAAAATTGTCGGTTTACTTTTAACTTGCCAATCTTGGCCTTTTAACTGTCTACCAATATATGTAATTTTTCTTCCTGAATAAGAAAGAGTAACATTATTATCTTTGTAATAGATTTACTTTTTCATTTAGCCAATCAATAGCTATTAACCTTATGCTAAAGTATTCTATTTTTAGAGAATTAAATGTAATGAATAATTGATTACGATTTTACTATTTATAAAAGATTCTGTCAAATTAATATTTGACTTCGAGCAATCAAACTACTAAAAAACTAGTTTGTCTTTGCTAAAAACGGATTCTGAATAATTTATTGGTAAGGTGCTTACATTATTGGTACAGCTTCAAAGGCCTCCCCCTTTGCTTTATAATAATTTAAATATCTCATATTCCGTCACATAGAACGAGTGTTCTTTTTATGATCAATAATATAATATAATTTACTATAATTATATTATGTCTACTATTTATTATAACCAGCCGCTTCTTACAATAACTCATAGATATATGTTAATGCGTAATAGGATGTTTCTCCTTGATTAGCCGCTTTAAAAAGCTATCCTTATAGGCTTTATTCTCTAAGCTTATAACGACCACATAACACGTGTTCTGGGTCTTAAAAAGCTAACTTACCCGCTTTTTAAATAAAATTCCGATAAGACTCATAATGTCTATGTAGAAATTCAATGAAAATAGAAGTCTTGTTATCCCTTTTCGCGGTATTAATTTCATTTAAATAAACAAAAAAACACCAGTAAAACTGATGTTTATCATATATCGTATTAAATAATACAGCAGGAACAGGCATTTCGAAATATATCCATTTTAATGAGTTTTATAAAGTTTCTAAAGAAATATGCCTATCTTCTAGCTTATTAGAAATCAATCTTTGCACCTTTCTCTAACCGTTGAATTTGCTGTTCTCCTGTCTCGGCTAATTCTTTAAACTGCTCAATAGTTTGGCGCATTTTTGGCAGTGCTTCCTGCTTATAGCTGCTGATCGAGTCTAAGGCGGATAAGACATCTGTGAAAGCTTCTTTTAACGTATCTACAGAAATTGTCGTTTCCATCGCTTGTTTTTGGATAGCTACACCTTGCTCTTTTAGCATTTTCGATGTGCCGGCTATAATCGCATTTGTCGTTTTGTTTAAAGCTTCAATCTTTTCTAAGACGATTTTCTGGTTATAAAGGGCACTCGCGACTGTTACCGCAATTTTTAAGGCTGAGATCGTTACTGTTTTAGCCCGGTCGACACCTCTGATTAATTCCTTATTGTTTCGGATAACTACTTCAAAAGCCATGATGCCTTGTTGATTGACGACAAGCATTTGCTGCAAATCCATTACTCTTTGCCGCAGGGGAAATAAAATTTCTTCTGTAATGAAACGGATTTTCTCAGGATCTTCATTATTTGCTTTCGCATGATTTATTTGAGACTCGATTGTTTCATCCATTAAAGTTCCTAGTTTTATTTCCTTTTCTAGCGTTTTCGTAAGTAAGCGAAGTGCTTGTTGTTCAATTTCAAGCGTTGTATTGTCGTTCTTTAAAGTGGCTTTCCCTTTATCAAGTGAAGCGACAATATCCGATATGACTTCATCCGCTTTCTCATATTTTTGAAAGTAGCTGCGTATCGGGTTGAATAATTTGCCGAGAAAGCCCTTCTTAGCAAAGTCTATCGCACTTGGATCCAAATCTTTTAATGTCAATTGAAGCTCGCCCAAATCTTTCGCTACTTGACCGCCTTCATCTCCTGTTTTAGATAAGTTGCCGACAGTAACTTGAAGCAAGCTATTTTTTTGCGAAGAAGTTTTTAATGTTTGCATACCAAATGACTCAATCGATTGTAAAATTTCTTTTCTTTCTCCTAGTGAATCAGCATTTAACGACATAATTTTTGCGACATTGTTATCTGCAGTTTCTTTAAGCTTAGCAATCTCCGCTGGAACTGGTTTTATTTCCTCTTCTATCGCAGCCTTTACTTCTTCTTCATTGACTACTTGCATCGAAAAAGTCATCGTATTCCTCCTCATTTACATTTGAACATTGAATAAGCTTTTAATCTTATAGATTACATCATCTGTGTCAGCGTTAATGTTTGCCGCTTCATTTATACTTGAAATGCTTTCTAAAGCCTCTATATTTGCGTTATAGCCGATTGTGTAAATTGGTATTTTATATGTTTCAATTAACCCTCTTATATCCTTTAAAGAGTGTCCTTTGTTTGTTTCGCCGTCACTTAGAACAAATATTAGCGGCCGTATATCCGGATTCTCTTCTAATTCATCCATAAGCATCTTCATAGCGACTGTAATGCCGTCATAAGTAGCTGTTCCTCCATTAGCTTGAAGACTTTCTACGGCGCCAACAAATAATGATTGCTGGTTTGTATCATATTTATCGATTGGCAAATTAATAGTCACATCGTCTGAATAAGTTACCAGTCCAATGCTGTTCTCTGTGCCTAGATATTTTTGCCCTTTAATTAATGATTCCTTCAGACGGGAAATTGGTTCACCATCCATGCTTCCTGATACATCTGCTACGAAAACAGCAGCAATCGGCTTGCCGCCGCTTTTCTTTTCTTTCCAAAGCTTTTGAGCCGCTGATAAAGTGCTTCCGTTAATCATTTCAATTTCAGATGTATAGTTTTCCAGATTGTTAAAGCCGTATTTTTTCCCGAGTGTTTGGTACTTTTCTTCGCTCACAAATTCGGCAAACCGCTTCAAAATATTGACTTTTTCAGCAGGTAAGTCTCCGAGCGCATATAAAGGACTGTCGTGGCGAAAGCCAAACGGCGTAAATACATAGCTGTCTTTTAAATCTGGTGAATTGACGTAGGTCTGGTATTCCAATACAAAGCCATCCAATCTGCCAGATTTAGCTGCTTCACGCATTTGGATTGTTGTCGAGGCCAGAAATGGCACATTGCTTTGGAAGCTTTCAAATCCTTTAATAGCTTGCTCGCTTAATAGATCGGAGCTGTCGAAGGTGTAAAGAGAGGTAATTAGGAAATTAAGCCCTGTTGAACTTGCAAATGGATCTGTATAGCCCATTGCCAACTCATTATTTGTCATCGCTTCAATGACTGTTTTTGCGTTAACGGAACCGTATTGCTCTACAAGCTCATTATGTTTTGCTCTCGTCAATACGATGCCTGGAACATTCCCGACAAGCCGCTCAGTAATCAGTTCAACATCGACTCCGCTGTCCCTGACCATTTCGCCCCAAAATTCATTTGAAGGTGTAAAAGCTTCTGGTATATACTTTCCTGATTTAATAAAATCTGTTGCCGTTCCTGAAGCGATATTGCGAATCTGCACGGAGGCTGTTTTTCCGTCTACCGTTATTTTGGCTTTATTAAATTCTTCAGCAACTTCATTAAGCCACCCTTCCGTATCTTTGCCTGCTTTTTCAATAGAAGAGAATATCTCTACATAAGAATCAGTTGTATGGTCAACTGATATTTCAAATTTTGATATATCCGGCAACTCTTCTGAAATGTCTACAGGATCAAGGTCAATTTGCCCCTTCATCGGTTCCGCAGTCCTTACCTTAACTTTTGAATACAACTTGGTCAGACGATCACCCGCTTCTTCCGCTGTAATTTCTATGTCTGATTTTCCGATGTTCTCCGTCAAAGAAATGCCTAAATATACAAGTACAAACACTGCTATGATGATGGAACATGAGACAAGCAAAAACTTATTTTTCTTCTTCATATTTCTCTCCTTTACTGTTTATATAGTTTAGTATTCAAAATTAAATTCTCAATTTCTTTCATGCAGGGCATATTGTCGATATCGTCTATTTCAAAACTGTTCAATTTCGTTATTTCTAACAGCAGCTTATCTAAATCTAACAAGATTTCTTCGTTCATATTTAAGGCGTTATTGATGAAATTCGTATATTCATTATATAGTTCCGCTTTTTCAGAAAGGATTTTTTCGCTAAATCTCGATGTATCTCTTTCTATAACCCTTTTATACTCGATTTCATCAAATACATGGACCTTGTTTAAAATATTGCTCAAGTTAAGATAAAATAGCTGCTCTACTTGAATAATGACAGAAGTGAATTTTTTGTAACTAATTTCACTTGAATCAAAACGTTGATTTAACACGTTCCATAAAGAGGCTTTTTTCGATTTTATTCTTTGTATTTGTTCAATTGAGAAGGCAATTTCATTTTGCAAACCTTGAATGTTCTTATAAGGAGTTAAAGCACGGATGTAATCTTCCGGTGTTTTTAAGTCTTTTGCAGGAATAGTGACTGGCGGTTGGAAGTAAAACTGGTAAATGCCGTAAAGGAGAGCAAGAACTGTGGCGGTCAAAACGGCTGCAGCTGTAGCTGTTTGAATGGCGCTTCCTCCTGACAATTTGATCCCTAATAAACCTGGGGACAAAACAATCACATTTATAATGACAATACTTAAGATTAGTATCAATAACTTAAGGTTTTTTGACAATACTCATCCCCCGCTTTTGAGTCTTATTGATATATATACTGTATAGTCTGTTTTAAAGATTCAATATTGCATCTATATAATTAATTCCATATTTAGACAAATAATCCTTTATTCTGCGAGTCAATCTCGAATATTACTCATTCTATTTAGTTAACCATAATAATTTTATGTATATATAAAATTATCAGTTGAATGCAAAATGAAGTCTTACAGCAAAAAGACGATTATGCCGCTTATAACGACACAATCGCCTCCTTTTTTGTTCCATCATTTCATAACAACTGCTTCACCATCTACGACAAGTTCATCCAATTGATTTTTGGCTATTGTTCGAAGACGGATTATTTTCTTTCGATCTTTCTTCTCTAAGACTTCCACTTCAACAGTTACAGTATCGCCAATTTTTACAGGTGCTTTAAAATCCACTTTTTGTGACAAATAGATTGTACCAGTCCCTGGAAGCTTCATTCCAAGAACTCCTGATATGAATCCAGCTGTAAGCATTCCATGTGCAATTCGTTCTTTAAAGATAGTTTGGTTAGCATGTTCAGAATTGATATGGACCGGATTAAAGTCACCTGTTATTCCTGCAAATTGATAGACATCGGATTCAGAAATTGTTTTCGTAAAACTAGCCTTGTCGCCTATCTTAATCTCTTCGTAGCTTGGCACTATTAAAAACCTCCTAATTCATTCTTTTGAATGGGGTTCTTCTGCGAGTTTAAGCCTTGCTTGGATTAAAAATTTCTTTCTGAGTCGCTTTCGTTTGTTCGATCAGTTCTTCAATTTTCTCCAGGTTTTTAGCCCGTTCTTGCTTTTGGATGTCCAAAGTCTTTTTTATATTCGCTTCTAATTGACTTTGTGATTCAATCCATACATCTAACAAAACGCGGCTCGGTTTCAATGAAATTAAATTGACACTTTCTGTAACATCTTGAATGCTGTTTAACCATTTGGAAAATTGCACATCTTCCTTTTTACCGGTTTGTTTTACACTGTTTTGCACCTTCTCATTCCAATCTTTTGAAACTTTGTTTGATTCTTCTTCTAATGTGTTCAAAGTCTTTACTGAGAAATCGAGTAGTTCCTTTTGATATGAGAATGCTTGAAGTGCTTTCTGTTGCACGTCATCTTGGAAGTTTTGAGCAGTTTTAAGGTTATTTAACCAAACGTCCCAAATCATCTCAAATTGGTTTGAAATTTGTTTTTCTTTTACTGCTGGCATTAATAACGCCTCCTTTTATTTAATTTTGAAATGTATAATGAATGCAATTTTTGCATTTCATCTGATGTCAGTCTTCTTCATTCTTACTTTGAGTAGACGCTCTGTAAGGAGTGAAAAAAGGATTATACAAATTAAAAAATTGATCCAACATTTTTTGATAATAGCTTAGTGAACCCGCCCAAGTTTCCAAATATCGTTCACCAGCCTCCGTGATTGAATAAATGCGTTTGGCAGGGCCACCTGATGAAACATTCCACTCAGAAGTAACTAACGCATCTTTTTCGAGTTGTCGCAGCAGACGATAAAAATTCCCTTGATCTACCGATTCAACCCCAAACTCCGTAATCTTTTCCATTAATTCATAACCATGGCTGCTCCATTCACGTAAATGCAACAACATGATTGGTATAAGGAAATTTTTAGGTGTCGCCAATTTTGTGGTTTTGTCTACTTTTGTTTCTTCTGGTTTCTGGTCCATCAATAACCACCTGCCTAATGTAAAAATATCTATATATGTAAATTACACCTAAATGTTATATTTGTCAAATTCAGGTAGTTATGTTAAATTTATTCATAACGAATTATTATTCAATTGCATGAGATTAAGTACATATTAAAAGTACTGATTTTATGTGGACATTTTTAAGGAGGTGAAATTCGTTGACTCAAAAAATACCATTTGAACCTTTTACAATGTGGAAGGATATGTATGAGCGCACTGAAAAAGCTTGGCACTCCGCTATCCAAGATACGCTGGGAAAAGAATCTTTCTCTGAAGGCTTAGGCCAAGTACAGTCTAACTATTTGCATTATCAAGAAATGTTCAACAACTTTACAGAAGTATATTTGAAGCAAGCAAATATCCCAAGTCGGGATGAAATTGCAAATGTTGCCTCGCTTGTTATCAATCTTGAAGATAAAGTCGATAGTATTGATAATCAACTCTATGAAAATAGTGAAGCACTGACAAAAGAAATCAATCAATTAAAACGTACTGTTGGAAGCTTGGAGAAGAAATTCGACAAGGTTTTAGAAGCTATTGCAGCACTGAATAAACAAGAGAAACAGTTAGAAGCACAACCCATTAAACAAGATAAACAGGTAGCACCACCGAATAAACAAGATAAACAGGTGAAGTAAATCATCGTGTTGATAACTGCAACAAGGGAGCCTGAGCTTAATACTTTTTTTAAAAACATTAACGAATCAGACGAATTAGGAGTGATTTCAATTATGGTACATTGGCAAACAAATGTTGTAGATAAAGTGGATTATGTAAAGCCTCTTGAAGGAAAAGTAGCAATTGTTACAGGAGGGTCACGTGGGATCGGTGCAGAGATTGCTAAAGTATTAGCAAGAAATGGTGCGCAAGTAGCGATTAACTACCAAAGCAGTTCAGAAAGAGCCAATGCCATTGTTAACGAAATAGAACAAGAAGGCGGCACGGCATTTGCATACAAGGCAGATGTAATGGCGGCAGGCAATATCCAAAAATTTATTGAGGAAGTTGTAAAACGTTATGGACAAATTGATATTCTCATCAATAATGCTGGAATCACTAGAGATAAAACCTTTCGAAAGATGTCCATTCAAGAATGGGAAGAAGTTATAAATGTCAATTTAAATAGTGTTTTTAAAACAACTTCTGAAGTAATTAATCATATGCTCGAAAATAAATATGGTCGGATTATCAATATTAGTTCGATTATTGGTCAATCTGGCGGGTTCGGTCAAACAAATTATTCAGCTTCCAAAGCTGGTTTACTTGGCTTTACAAAATCATTAGCGCTAGAGACTGCAAAGAATGGTATTACTGTTAATGCGATCTGCCCTGGTTTCATTGAGACAGAAATGGTTGCAGCGATGCCGGATAACGTGAAAGAAACGATTATTGCTAAAGTTCCAATGAAACGCTTAGGGCATTCTGAAGAGGTTGCTAAAGCGGTTCTATTCCTCATAGACTCAGACTATATTACCGGTCAAGAAATTAATGTAAACGGCGGATTGTATATGTAAAAAATGATAAGGGCTTCCCTAGAGAAGCTCTTTTTATAGGATAACTCTACTTAGGAGGGATTACATGATAAATCTTGGTGGGCAACAGTTAGAAGATTGGTATACACAAATACAAGGAGATTCTCAAAAAAGTTTTGATCGTTTCAAACGTATAACAGAAGTTATTACAAGGGAGCCTGAACCTCAAGTTGGTCAAACACCTAAAGAAGTTATTTGGACAAAAAACAAAACAAAACTATACCGTTACCAGCCTGCTATAAAGAAAACAAATAAAGTCCCGCTCCTAATGATTTATGCACTTATTAATAAACCATATATATTGGACCTTTATCCTGGCAACAGTTTAATTGAGCATTTAACTAATAAGGGGCATGATGTTTATTTGTTAGATTGGGGTACTGCTGGTCATGAAGACCGTCATATGAAACTGGAAGATTATATTTTGGATTATATTCCCCTTGCTGTGAAAAGGGTTCTTCGGACTTCGGGGGCAAAAGAGATTTCTCTTCTTGGTTATTGTATGGGTGGAACAATGACAGCTTGTTTCGCTGCACTACACCCCCACTTACCGATTCGAAATATAATTTTTATGACAAGTCCGTTTGATTTTAAAGATGCCGGACATTATACAAATTGGTTGGATAAGCGATACTTTAATTTAGATAGGCTAGTGGACACATTTGGTAATGTACCATTTGAACTGATTGATTATGGCAATAAACTGCTAAATCCAATCGGAAATTTTGTCGGACCATATATCAGCCTTGCTGATCGAGTGGAAAATAAGGAATTCGTTTTAAATTGGAAGCTCATGCAAAAATGGCTGAATGATGGTATTCCCTTCCCTGGTGAATCTTACAGACAATGGATTGGTGAATTTTATCAAGAAAACAAACTGATCAATGATGAGCTCTATATGAGAGGCTACAAAGTGGAACTTTCAAAAATTAAAGCAAACATATTAAATATTGTTGCAACACGTGACAATATTGTTCAACCGCAGCAAATAGAGCCGCTGAATGATAAAGTTTCCAGTAAAAACAAGATACTGCATTATGTAGATACCGGTCACGTGTCCGTTGTAACTGGCCGAAAAGCGATAAATGAAATCCATCCTTTTATTGAAAACTGGCTGAAAGAATCTTCTGTTTAACAGTTGACATTTGATATGTAAGCAATAGGAAAGATATCACAAAGCATAATCAGAATGACTGAACGTTACCATTGCCGAGTCGTTCTGGCTATGCTTTGTTGCTTCTTCTCTGTTGCTCTATAAGTGAATTAATATCTTGATGCTTTAATACAATTTACTAGTTAACCATAATAATTTTATGTTTATTAAAATCGTAACAAGTGATTACCCATCGACAAACGCTTCTAATGTTCTTGTGCTTATTAATATATAGAGGCCAAAAAGCATCTTACTGCAGCATTTGCTCTTGTTTAAGCCATGTTTCAATCAGTTAATCAGTTCCCTCTTATCTTGCCTTCTTCCCATTGATAAACAATAGATAATTTTATATATATTATCAAATACTGACTTTATTGATAACAGATCCCCTCTTTTATTTTCATTTATAGAGTAATTTTATCAATATATTTTTCTGAAATGATATTATAAACACCGATACCGAATACTACATAACACACCTAAAACCTTAGTATTACACGGTTTTTAGCGTATGAATTGTGAACGAATTTCAAAAATTAAAATTAAACTATTCTTTTTGCTTGAAATTTATTATAAGCATTATATAATAATTATTATAATTTAAAATTTATTAGTAAGTAGTTACTATTAAATTAATTTATGGAAAAGGGGAGTTTTTATGAGTGAAATTTTTTCAAATTCAGGCGGAGGCAAATGTCCTTTCCCTCACGGCAGTATCACTAAACAACAATCAGAGGCTACAACGAACAAAGATTGGTGGCCAAATCAATTAAACTTAAGTATTCTTCGTCAACATGATAAGAAATCGAATCCAATGGGAGAAGATTTCAATTATGCTGAAGAGTTCCAAAAACTAGATTACTATGCATTAAAAGAAGATATTCGTCAATTAATGACAGATAGCCAAGATTGGTGGCCAGCTGATTATGGTCATTACGGTGGATTAATGATCCGAATGGCATGGCACTCAGCAGGTACATACCGTATAGGTGATGGTCGCGGGGGCGGCGGTACAGGTTCACAACGCTTTGCTCCATTAAATAGCTGGGCTGATAATGCTAACTTAGATAAAGCACGTCGCCTGCTTTGGCCAATTAAACAAAAGTATGGAAATAAAATTTCTTGGGCCGATTTAATGCTTCTAGCAGGTAATGTTGCCATTGAATCAATGGGCGGTAAAACATTTGGTTTCGGCGGTGGCCGTGAAGATATATGGCACCCTGAAGAAGATATTTATTGGGGTGTTGAAAAAGAAATGCTTGGTGACAACCGTTATTCAGGAGATCGCGAGTTAGATAATCCTCTTGCTGCTGTGCAAATGGGACTTATCTATGTTAACCCGGAAGGTCCAAACGGTAAGCCAGATCCTGTTGCAAGTGGTCGTGATATTCGCGAAACGTTCGCACGTATGGGTATGAATGATGAAGAAACCGTTGCACTTGTTGCCGGCGGACATACATTTGGTAAAGCTCACGGTGCCGGAGATGCTGCGCTTGTAGGGCCAGACACTGAAGCTGCACCTTTAGAAGCACAAGGACTAGGCTGGATCAGTTCTTACGGCAGCGGAAAAGGCAGTGACACAATTACAAGTGGTATTGAAGGTGCTTGGACTTCTAACCCTACTCAATGGGATAATGGATTCTTTGAACAATTATTCGAATATGAATGGGAATTAACAAAGAGCCCTGCTGGAGCATATCAATGGACAGCAGTTGGCCAAACAGAAGAACATATGGCACCGGATGCAGAAGATGCTTCTAAACGTGTGAAAACAATGATGACTACAGCTGATATGGCATTGCGCATGGATCCTATTTATGAGAAAATTTCTCGCAGATTCTATGAAAATCCAGAAGAGTTTGCAGATGCTTTTGCACGCGCTTGGTTCAAACTTCTTCACCGTGACATGGGTCCGGTTGACCGTTATTTAGGACCTGAAGTTCCACAAGAAGAATTAATCTGGCAAGATCCAGTATCAAAAGTAGATTATGAATTAACAGAAGCGGAAATTTCTGATTTGAAAGAAAAGCTTTTAAATTCCGGTCTAACAATTGGTGAATTAGTGACAACTGCATGGGCTTCTGCAAGCACTTTCCGTGGTACAGATAATCGCGGCGGAGCAAACGGTGCACGTATTCGTCTTGCTCCTCAAAAAGACTGGGAAGTTAACCAACCGGAACAACTTGCAAAAGTGTTAAATACATTAGAAGAATTACAAGCTTCATTAGATAAAAAAGTAAGTATTGCGGATTTAATTGTTCTTGGCGGTAGTGCAGCAATCGAAAAAGCAGCGAAAAACGCTGGTTTTGATGTGACAGTTCCTTTCGCTTCAGGGCGTGGAGACGCTACAGAAGATCAAACAGACGCAGAAAGCTTTAAAGTTCTAGAACCGGTTGCTGATGGTTTCCGTAACTATCAAAAACAAGAATTTAGTGTAACGGCTGAAGAACTTCTAATTGATAAAGCAAATCTATTAAACTTAACAGCACCAGAAATGACAGTATTAGTCGGTGGTATGCGTGTATTGGGAACTAACTATGGCGGTACAAACCATGGCGTTTTCACTGAAAATGTAGGTACATTATCAAATGATTTCTTCACTAACCTTGTAGATATGAACATTGCGTGGAAAGCTGCAGATGGAAATGTATTTGAAGGTCGCAATCGTAAAACAGGTGAAGTTGTTCATACAGCAACACGTGTTGACCTAATCTTCGGTTCTAATTCAGAACTACGAGCACTTTCAGAAGTTTACGCTCAAGACGATAATAAAGAAAAATTCGTTAAAGATTTCATCAATGCATGGGTAAAAGTAATGAACGCTGATCGTTTTGATCTTAAAGTTAAAGAAACAGTATTAAATAAATAATATATAAGAAAACCGCTGCCTATTTTGACAGCGGTTTTCATTATTGCTTTCATTAAACCTCTTCCCTCTTACATTCTACAGAAATAACCTTCACTGACTCCCTCTCAACCAATCTTGCCGGAATCGTTATTCTTTTCGGCAAAATCGATGGTGTTTCAATGAGCTCAATTAATGAATCTGTTGCTTCAAAGCCTAGCTGATTAATGCCGATATCTACGGAAGTCAAAGGCGGACGCGAATGTTCTGAAACGAAATAATTATTAAATGAAATGATTGATATATCATCAGGTACACTCATATCCAAAGATTCAAGATGACTGATGATTTGAAAAGCAATTAAGTCATCTTGCGTGATAATTGCTGTCGGAGCATTATCTAGTGCTATTAGCTTCTCAATGATTGCCCTGCCTTCTTCCTTCACCGACTGCTCGTTGACCACAAATCTTTCATCATATGGAATGCCGGCCTTCTCTATCGCTTTCTTATAGCCTTTTAAACGATCGGCTGTTACGACAAATTGCTGATTTCCCCCGATAAACGCAATACTTCTGTGTCCCGCTTTTATTAAATAATTCGTTATATCAATAGACGTTTGAATGTTGTCATTATCAACGTATGTAATTTGCTGTTCCTTTTCATACGGTCTACCGACTACAGTAAATGGGATATTTACTTTATTTAAGTATGTTAATAGCTTGTCATTTTTACGGGAATATAAGAGCAAAATACCATCGACCCGCTTTCCTTGTACCATTCTTACTACTTCTTCATAAATGCTTTCTTCGCTAGCGCTCGTAGATAAATAAATTCCGTACTTATGCTTATTGGCGCTCATTGATATGCCCAGTAAAACATCAGAAAAGAATGGATTTTGAAAAGAATGAAAAGCTGCGTTCGGCAAAATAACCCCAATAGCCCTTGTGTTTTTTCCCGCTAAACTTTGTGCCTGAAAGTTAGGATAATAGCCTAACCGGTTCATTACTTCTCTTACACGTCTTTTTGTCTCTTCACTTATATTAGGGCTGTCCTTAATTACTCTGGAGACAGTTGATGCAGCAACTTTCGCCTCCTTGGCTACGTCTTTAATCGTTACGTCCATATTCTCCTCCTGTAAGTTTGCCGGCGGTCTTATCTAAAATTTATAAACAGTTGCTTCATACGGCTTCAGTGTATGAATTTCCCTGTCCTCTTCATTTGTAATGAGGATTTCAGCTTTCTCTAGACTGTTTATAAAAGATTCATTCCTCAAATTTATCAATTTTTCAGAAAAATTACAAAGAATAACCAATGTATCTGTTTCACTTATTCGCTTATATGCAAAAACATCTTCATGTTCCTTCATTAATAATTGAAAACTTCCTGTCGTAATGACATCCAATTGCTTTCTTAATCGAATCAATTTCTGATAATAATAGTAGATAGAATTAGCGTCTTCTAATGCGGCTTGTGCATTAATCACAGAATAACGAGGATTTACCGGAATCCATGGCAGAGTATCGGAGAAACCTGCATAACGTTTATCGTTCCATTGAAAAGGAGTACGGGCGTTATCTCTCCCTTTTGTATATATAGCCTCCATAATACGCTCGTGTGACCAGCCTTGTTCTTTTTTCTCATTATACATATTCAACAGTTCAACATCTCTGTAATCTTCCAATCTCTCAAACTGCACATTCGTCATGCCGATTTCTTCGCCTTGGTAAATATAAGGTGTGCCTTGCATCATGTGCAGACAAGTAGCCAGCATTTTCGCTGACTTCTCCCGGAATTGTTGGTCATTTCCGAAACGCGAAACGATTCTCGGCTGATCATGATTGTTCCAATATAGGCTATTCCAGCCTTTATTGAATAAAGCTGTTTGCCATTTTTCAAAATTAGATTTTAAATCAACTAAGTTCAAAGGCTTTAATTGCCATTTCTCACCGTTCTCACAATCTAAATTCATATGTTCAAACGTAAAAATCATCTGCAATTCGTCATTGTCAGGATTTGTGTATACAGCGGCATCTTCAGGAGAAGTGCCCGGCATTTCCCCGACCGTCATCATATCGTACTTCGAAAAAACTTCTTTGTTCATTTCATGCAAGAACTCATGAATTCTTGGCCCATTCATAAAATGAGCACTGCCGTCCGCATACTTTTGACCTGCCGCAAGTGCGCCGTTTGGATAAGAAGTGTTTTTCGAAATAAAATTGATGACATCCAATCGGAAGCCATCAACACCTTTATCTAACCAAAATCTCATCATTTTATAAACTTCATCTCGGACGAGCGGATTTTCCCAGTTTAGATCGGGCTGTTTTTTATCAAACAAGTGTAAATAGTATTGTTCTGTAGCTTCATCATATTCCCATGCCGAACCACTGAAGACTGAACCCCAATTCGTAGGCGGTTCATCTGCAATGCCTTCCTTCCAAATATAGTAATCCCGATATTGGTTATCTTTGCTTTTCCTTGACTCAATAAACCAATGATGCTCATCGGAAGTGTGATTAACGACCACATCCATCATCAGTTTTATATCCCGATTATGGGCAGCTTCGAGCAATTGCTCAAAGTCTGCCATTGAACCGTATAAAGGATCAATTTGTTCATAATCGCTTATGTCATAGCCATTATCCGCTTGGGGGGAAGCATAGATAGGAGAAAGCCAAAGAACATCGACACCTAATTCTTTCAAGTAGTCCAATTTACTGATGATTCCTTGCAAATCGCCAATACCATCATTATTTGTATCCAAAAAGCTTTTCGGATAAATTTGATACACTACTGCATTCTTCCACCAATTTGCTTTCAATATTGTTCACCTGCTATTCAAAGATTAAATTAAATACACTCTCACTTCATAAGGCTGCAACATATGCTCGTCATTTACTTCTTTGTAGTTATGCAAAATAAGCTCGCCGTTTTCAATCGGCACTGTATGTTTTAGTGCTTCTTTACCGAAATTACATAAAATAAGCGCTTTTGTTTGTTCCATTGTGCGCGTATAAGCGACAATATTCGGATGATTATTGTTTAAATACTCGTATTTTCCATAGACAAACACTTTTTCTTGTTTACGCAATGCAATCATTTTTTTGTAGAACGATAGTACGGAATCTTCATTTGTTTCTTGCTCTGCAACGTTGATTTCTTTATAATTCGGATTAACCCCAAGCCAAGTGCGATCCCCACTTGTAAAACCGCCGAATGGAGCATCATTCCACTGCATCGGGCTTCGTCCATTATCCCGGCATGTCCTTTTCAAGATCTCGATCAGTTCATCATGCGGAACGCCTTTTTCTCGTTCAATTGCGTAAAATTTTAACATTCCGACATCATTATAATCTTCAATATTCATATAATACGCATTTGTCATGCCGATTTCCTGGCCTTGGTAAATAAATGGCGTACCTTTCATAAAGAAGTATAGAGCACCAAGCATTTTTGCGCTTTCTTCGCGATAAAGAGTGTCATCTCCCAATGTAGAAACACTTCTTGTCAGATCGTGATTTTCAAAGAATAGAGCATTCCAGCCGTCGTTTTCTAATGTGTATTGCCAGTCGGATAAAATTTTCATAAGCTGCTGAACGTCAACATATCCGTTTTCATACTTATTCCATAGCCTTAAATGTTCGAATTGGAAGATCATATTAAAGTAACCGTCTTCTTCTCCGACCCATTTATGTATATCTTTTAAGGAAACGCCATTCGCCTCTCCTACTGTCATTAAGTCTTTTCCTTTTATCGTCGAATCGACAAACTCACGGAGATGCTCATCTATTCCTTCGTAATTGGACATATATGGGAAGCATTCAACATATGGTTTATTTCCTTCACTCGGCATATCCGGAAAACCAGGTTTTTTCTTAATATGACTAATGGCATCTATTCTAAAGCCGTCAATTCCTTTATCAATCCAGCGATTCACCATATCATATAAGGCTTGGCGAACGTCAGCATTTTCCCAGTTCAAATCAGGCTGTTTCGTGGAAAACAAGTGCATATAATATTGCTTTGTTTGATTGTCCCATTCCCAAGCGGAGCCGCTGAAAATTGATTCCCAATTATTCGGTTCGGCGCCGTTTTTGCCATCAGCCCATATATACCAATCACGCTTCGGATTATTTAAGGATGATTTTGATTCGATAAACCAAGGATGTTCGTCACTCGTATGATTGAGCACAAGATCCATGATGATTTTAATTCCGCGCTTATGTGCTTCATCCAGCAGTTGATCAAAATCATCCATTGTTCCGAAGTCTTCCATAATATCTTCATAATCGCTAATATCGTAACCATTGTCATCATTAGGAGATTTATAGACCGGGCAAAGCCAGATAACATCAATACCTAGTCCGGCTAAATAATCAAGTTTCTGAATAACACCTTGAAGATCGCCTATACCATCACCATTACTGTCATAAAAGCTTCGCGGGTATATTTGATATACAACCGCTTCTTTCCACCAATTACTTCCCGTCATTTCTCATATACCTGCTTTCTCTCATTTATGTTGAAATATTATTGTTTAACAGCACCTTCTGAAACACCTTTAATGATATGTTTCTGTGCCAAAAAGTAGCCGATAATAACCGGAATAATCGCTAATGTTAATCCTGCAAGTGCTAAATGCCATTGTTTTGTATATTCGCCGAAGAAATAGAACATTTTCAGCGGAATTGTTTCCATTCCTTGCTGATTTATAACAAGAGAAGGCAATAAATAGTCATTCCAAATCCAAATTGTATTCAAAATCCCTACTGTTACAGTGATTGGCTTTAACATCGGGAAAATGATATGCCAGAAAATTTGAAAGTTAGATGCTCCGTCAATCCTAGCTGCTTCATCAACTGTTTTGGGGATACCGGATAGAGCACCGTAAAATAAGAAAATCGATAAACTGCTACCGAAACCTAAATACATAAAAATAATCCCGATGCGATTTAGTAAATCTAATTTACCGAATATTGAAATAAGCGGAATCATAACAGATTGGAAAGGAATCAGCATCGCAGCAATAAAAATAAAGAATAGTATACTGCTGATCTTGCTCTTGTTTCGAGATAAAGCGTAAGCTGCCATTGAAGAGAAAATAATAATGATCCCAACGCTTACTACTGTAATAACTACAGAGTTTAATAAGGTTTGCAAAAAGCTCAATCTTTCAAAGGCATCATAGTAGTTTTCGAGGCTAAATGCAGCCGGAAAACTTAATGTATCCGTAAAGATTTCTTTCTTTGTTTTAAATGAGTTAACAATCATTAAATAGAAAGGAGCTAGCCATATAAGAGCCAAAATGATGCCTAATATTTCTACAAATAGTAAATACCTTCTTCTCATTACATTTCTACCTCCCTTTTCTTATTGTAATAAACTTGAATTAGTGAGATTGCCGCAACAATAATGAAGAAAATGACCGCTTTCGCAGATGCATAAGCCATTTGATTTTCGGAAAAAGCGCTTCTGAAAATATTCATTGCAACCATTTGCGTCGAATCATATGGACCGCCTGCTGTTAAAGATAAGTTTTGGTCATATAGTTTAAAAGAATTAGATAAAGTCAAGAACATACTTACTGTAAAGGCCGGAGCCACTAACGGAAAAATGATGTAGCGGAAACGCTGAGCAACAGTAGCTCCATCAATAGCGGCAGCTTCTAACAGCTCTGTTGGCAATCCTTCCAGATGGGCAATATAAATGATCATAATGTAACCCGCCATTTGCCAGCTCATTAAAATAACTAATCCCCAGAAGCCGGTTTCTGTTGTCGATAGCCAGCCTTGCAGTTGTTCCATGCCAATCAAATCCCCGATACTTGAAAATACTTTCAAGAAAATGAATTGCCAGATGAAACCTAAAATCAGCCCGCCGATTAAGTTCGGCATAAAGAAGATTGTCCGCAAGAAACTGCTGCTTTTAATTCTTGAAGTTACAATTAAAGCAAGACCTAAACCAATCAAATTAATCATAATGATGGATACAACCGAAAATTTAACAGTAAATATCATTGAGTTTCTGAAATCCTCATCTTGGAATAACTCAATGTAATGCTGGAAACCGACAAAATTGTTAACCTGTATACCGTTCCAGTCTGTAAATGAATAATAAACCCCATAAAATAAAGGTATTAAAACGACAATTGATAGAGCGAGTAGAACAGGCGCTAAGAACAGCCAATAGGATAAACTTTTTGTTCGCATCTGAATGAATGCCTCCTTGTTAAGCGTGAATACGATTACTATATAAAGCGCATGACACAGAAGAATTAGATCTTCTGCGTCATGTCAGTAATCATTCTATTTATCTGTTTTTCTCCCAGGCTGCTTGAGTTTCAGAAACAACCTCATCCCATTTCGCTTCGCCGCTTAAATATTTTTGAATGCTGACACCAAGTTCATTTTGTCCCCAACCTGTAGGGTATCCCATGAATGTCCAGCCAATTGTTTTGCCAGCTGTTGCATATTCGTAAACAGCTTTAGAAAGCGGGTCGGAAATTTTGCTTACATCATAACCTTCATAAGCCGGAATAAACTTAAATTCAGTAAGGACCGCTTCTTTACCTTCTTCAGAAGTATACATCCAGTCCAAGAAATCTTTTGCAGCTTCAATTACTTTCTCATCTTTGTTGCTGTTTACACCCCAATACATTGGTACACCGACAGGGATGCTGTCTTCTTTATAACCTTCAACCGGAATTGGCAGAATGCCTACATTGCTATCAGCAAATTCTTGATCGATACCTGCGATAGAACCATACACCCAGTTACCTTGCTGAATAATCGCTACATTGCCAAGAGAGAATAACTCTTCCACTTGTTGTGAATAATCTAAGCTTACAGTTGGCTGTACAGAATATTTATTTTGAAGATCCAACACATTTTTGAAAGCGTCTCCATAAGTGAAATCAACTTTACCGGATTCAAATGCTGTTACAACATTGCCGTCAAATTCAGGAGCAATGAACGTATTAGATAAATGCAATCCTGTTACCCATGTTTCTTTACCAGGCAATGCAAATACAGCCTTAAGTCCTAAATCTTCTTTTTTGCTGTCCAATGTTTCTACAGCTTTTACTAAATTATCATAACTTGTAATCTCTTCAGGTTTAATGCCTGCTTTTTCGAAGACTTCTTTGTTATATAGGAAGCCGTATCCTTCTTGGTTGTACGGCAATCCAAGCACTTTGCTGTCTGTTGTCACTCCGTCAAGTGTCCCATCTAAAGCAACTGCAGCCGCTTCAGTATCAGACAGATCAGCTAATGAGTCTTGCCAATCCTTTACGTCTTGAGGACCGCCGACATTGTAGATAGCCGGTTCATTGCCTGAAGCAAACTTAGATTTTAAAGCAGCACCATAATCTTCACCGCCGCCGACAGAAGTAATGTTGATTTCAATACCATCATTTAATTCTTCGTATTGTTCAGCTAAAGCTTCAAATTGGTCTTTAAACTCTACTTTGAATTGAAAAACATCAACAACTGTCTTATCTTTGCTTTCTGACCCGCTTGACTCTTCTCCGCCAGATGAACAAGCAGCTAACAATACACTAGTTGTTAAAGCTGTTGCCATAAGACCTGAGAATAACTTTTTCTTTCCCATTAAAAACCCCTCTTTTCGATTAAATAAATAGCGCAATGAAATCGTTTGCATAAAACTTCAAAGTTAAGAATCTATTAGGTTATGTATATAAATTCTTTTAATAAAAAAATCTCTTGGAGATCTTTTTGAAATTTACGAAAACGTTTGCATTACTTACATAAAATATATCACATGGTAATTTAATCCTCAACTATAAAATTAATCTTCTATTACCAATCTATTCTCTTTTTCTTGATCGAACAAATGAACAGTATCATCTTCAAATTTTAAATAAACCGTTGATCCAACTTCCAATGAATCGTCTGTAACCGCTTTAATAACAATTGAATGGTTTTTATTTTTTGTATGAACATACATTTCGGCACCAATAACCTCTACTAAATCAACTGTTACTTCAAATGGTGTTTTCTCTTTGGAAATTGTAATACTTTCCGGACGAATTCCTAAGATCACATTTCTATTATTGTTTGCTTTAACCAGTTTTTGTTCTTTTTCGCTAAATGTATACGTAGCTTTGCCCTCTGTTATAATAAATTGATTTCCGGAAATTTTACCTTCAAGGAAGTTCATGCCTGGAGAACCTATAAAGCTGGCAACAAATTTATTATTCGGTTTACGATAAACTTCTTTAGGCGTACCGATTTGTTGTATCACACCATCTTTCATAATGACGATACGAGTTGCCATTGTCATCGCTTCTGTTTGATCGTGAGTAACGTAAATTGTTGTCGTATCCATCTTTCTGTGAAGCTTCGTTATTTCTGCTCTCATTTGCACACGCAATTTCGCATCTAAGTTTGAAAGCGGTTCATCCATTAAGCAAATGCCGGATTGTTTTACGATAGCTCGGCCTAATGCAACACGTTGTCTTTGTCCGCCTGATAATTCTTTCGGCTTTCTTTTTAGCAAATCCGTTAATCCAAGGATTTCGGCTGCTTCTTGAACTTTTTGTACGATTTCTTTCTTAGGAACCTTTTTGATCTTTAGTCCGAATGCCATATTATCGAACACTGTCATGTGCGGATATAATGCATAATTTTGAAAAACCATCGAAATGTCGCGATTTTTCGGTTCGACGTCATTTACCTTTTTGCCATTTATGATTAGTTCACCATCTGAAATGTTTTCTAAGCCTGCTATCATTCGCAGCATCGTCGATTTGCCGCAACCTGAAGGACCAACTAATACGAGGAATTCTTTTTCTTCAATATCAAAGCTGATATCTTTAACTGTATAGTGGTCGCTGTTGTCATATTTTTTATGAATATTTTTCAATTCAATCTTTGCCATCCCTTTGCCTCCTGCAATATTTTCCTAAATGCAAATATTCATTTAAGTATTTCAATTCTAACGATTATTTTCATATTTTGCAATATATTTCCTCGCATTCTATAGATTATCATAATTACGCTCCTTTATTTCCAGTTAATGTATTAAAATGAGCTATATTTAGTGAAAATAATAGCATTTTTACAATACGCACCTAGAACGAAATGAGACAGGTACTTATCCAACTTCATGAAGATAATTTCGTCTGAGAGCGTTTCTACAACACACTAAATATTGGATATTTAATTTAAATCTTGCTACTCAATTATACTTTTCTATGATAATATAGTAAGTAAAGATAATTAGGTATTATCTTTACTTTACATAATACTATTATAGTTATACTAACAGGAGATTATGGGATGAATGATTTATCGGTATTAAATCAACTAACTAATGAGAATTACTTATTGGACTTGCAGAACAATTTAGAGCAGCGTCGCCTGCTTGATGAAAATAGAAATTTAACACTGGCCGATTGCAGCGAGCAAGACTTTTTGGAAATCTTCTTTATGGAAAAAATCTTTACCCCTGATAAAAAGCTTTCTGCTCATACGATTAAAGCATACCGCTCGGATGCAAAAACATTATTGCTGTTTATGATCGACCACTCCCTTTCCTTCCGTGATATCGGTTTTCCGGAAGTGAAGGCTTATAATAAATATATTAAAGAAAAATATGCGGCTAAATCGGCTATTCGTAAATTGGAGTTCTTTCGTCGTTTATTGGACTTTGGCTATGAATCACAATTTTATAAAGCTCACCTTTCAACCTGGATTCAAAAGCCGTCTGCAAAAAAAGGACACTATATAATAGAAGAAACTCGAACAGAAACGAGTCAAACTAGAGTTCAGGTGCGAGAATTGAATCAAAGAGATGCCGAATATTTAATATCTTGTTTTCCAAAAGTGGTTAAATCAGAAACAAATCGCGAGCAGCTTGAAATTCGCAATTTATTGATTGGCTACCTCCTCTACACGACCGGCCTGCGAGCTAATGAATTGTTAAGCTTGAATTGGGGAAGTTTCCGCTATAATCGACAAGGCTATCTGTATGTTGATGTAATCGGGAAAGGAAACAAACCGCGGACGATTCCGATTAAAGAGGAAACAGAGCAGTTGTTGTTTAAGTATCGAAGAAGTTTAGGAGAGCCTGTTGAAATCGATACATACGATGTCAGCCCGCTTTTCTTCTCCTTATATAATCGAAAAGACTTGCTTCAGCACAAAAAGCGGCTAACTTATCCGAGTTTGTATAAAATCGTTAAAGAAGCTGTGCAACTAGCTGGTAAACAACAGCAAGTATCACCGCACTGGTTCCGTCATACATTTGTGACAATGATGCTTGAAAATGATGTACCGCTTGCGATCGTCAAAGATATGGCTGGACATTCTGATATTTCTACAACCAATATTTATTTGGAAAGAATCAATCAAGATAATACACATGTTCATTTGCAGAAAGTGAGTATGTTTCGGTAAGACAGACCATCACCAGTCCTCTTTGGTGAAGTACAGATCCTTTGCTAAGATGCCAATCGGAGATGATTACAATCATAATTGTTTCTCCAATCAAAAATTTTACACTTAAGAAGTTGAAAAGCTGTCCGTCTATATTCGGACAGCTTTTTATCAACACAACAGGATTATTCTCGTACAGTTTCGTTAGCTGCTATCTGCCAAAATCCACAACTTCCCCTTTTTAATTGTAATAATTCTTCTCATTATCATCTCCACCTTTCATTTATTTTTCATCAAGTTTCACTTACCAGAAGAAGCCGCTTTTAACCACTTTCAGATAATTCTCATCTCTAAGCTTTTCAATTTTTTCATGCTGTAATCCCTCTTTAGTCATAAAATCATTAGAGACTTTATTTAATTTAAGTGTCACAGTAAAAAACAATAAATTTAATGTCATGGTATATCACCTCCTTTCAATGAAATATAAATAAACCGCAAGAAAGAATCCTGCGGCTTTGAATTAGTGCTGTCATACAAGAAGGCATACTAACCCCTTTTTTAAGCATAACAAAGCCGCAGAAAACAACATTCTCCTGCGGCCGAAATGTTTATAATTAATAAAAGTGTTTTTCATTAACAAACTATACGATCCACAAAGGTCGAATGTATTTTTATGAAGTTATATTTTTTGATTAAAGTTCTTGCCAGTGCTTTCATTTTCTTCGACCTCCTTTGATTAATTTTTCTTACATTGATTATTGTATATTCATTTCCGTTATTTGTAAATAGTGTTTTTGGAAATTAAAAAATAATTTTACTTATCTATCATAAAATAATTAGCGTTTACACTAATATATCTTCAAATAATCTTCATTATCGATTCCAAAATACGACAATTGTGTTGAAATATCCCTAATTACTATTATACTTAGTTAATAAGTTACAAATTTTTCATATTTATAGGAGGTTAAAGTGATTAAAAAGAAATGGTTTTGGATTGTATCTGTAGTTATTGTAGGTATTGTTATAGGAATTGCAGTTTTCTTCTTCAGAAGCACTGGATCCGGAATGGCAGGAACAGAGCCTACTGAAATGGTAATCACTGTTCAGAAAGCAAAAAATCAAGAACTGACAGAAAGTATTTTAGCAACGGGGAAAATCGTGCCGGAAAGGGAACAAAAGGTTTTTTGGGAAGCGGAAAAAGGGGAAATCGTTGAATATAAAGCAACAGAGAATCAAGTCGTAAAAGCCGGCGACCCTCTATTTGTTTATGATGCTACTAAAATTAACAATGAATACAACAAAGCAATTCGGGAAAGAGATTTACTCCAAAAAAGAAGCAAAACAGAACAAGCGCAAATTTCTGAGTTTGGTAAACGCATTACTCAAGCTCAAAAGAAGGCAAGTGACGGAGAAGCAGAAGATGTTAACCAATTGACAAGCGAGAAAATCCAAATGGAAATTCAATATGAAGGCACGAAAGCTGAAATCACTTCAATTCAAGAACAAATCAATGAATTAAGCAAACAATTAAAAGATATGACTGTTGTCAGTAAGATTGACGGATTAGTCGTAAAAGTAAATCAAAATATTGAGAAAAATGAATCAGGTGCAAATGAACCTGTTGTACATATTATCTCGAATTCTCCATTTAAAGTAATCGGGTCAATGAGTGAATTTGATACCGTAAAAATTAAAGAAAGCCAAGATGTTATTATCCGTCCGAAAGTATTTAAAGATCGTGAATGGAATGGTGTAGTTGAATCAATCTCCCAATTTCCCGACTCTGAGGGCGGCAGCGAAGAAATGTATAGCGGTGGTGGTGGCGGTAGCGTAACCATGTATCCATTCAAAGTAGCGATTACTGATGATACTTCTGAATTGCGTCAAGGCTTCCATGTATCTTTAGAAATTAAAGTGAGCGGTCAGGATGATGTTTTAGCTGTTCCTCATATGGCGCTTACACAAGATGAAGAAGGTATGAATATTGTTTATGTTTTGGTTGATGGTCTTTTGCAAAAACGAACAGTTGAAACCGGTATAATGAATGACGAGTTCATTGAAATTAAAGAAGGTGTTGCACTTGATGAACTAGTTGTTATTATGCCGGACGAAGGAATGTTTGATGGTATGGAGGTGACCTCCTATGATGAAATTGAGTGATATTAAAAAAGTTTACAATAATGGGTCATTGGAAGTCCCTGTACTAAATGGCATTGATTTAACGATAGAAGAAGGAGAATTTGTGGCAATAATGGGACCCTCAGGTTCTGGAAAATCAACATTAATGAATATTATTGGCTTTTTAGATACCCCTTCTTCCGGCACATTTGAATTAAATAAAGTCGAAATCACTTCTGTTAAAGAAAGCCAATTAGCAAGACTAAGGAATGAACACATCGGATTTGTTTTTCAGCAATTTTTCTTATTGCCAAGATCGAATGCGCTTAAAAATGTCGAGTCACCATTAATTTATGCAGGAATTAAAAAAGCTGAAAGAAAAGAACGTTCTAAAGAAATGTTAAGTAGGGTTGGTTTAGGCGACCGTATGACTCACTTCCCTAACCAGCTATCAGGCGGTCAAAAACAACGTGTTGCTATTGCACGGGCGCTAGTTAATAACCCTGCTATTCTATTAGCGGATGAACCTACCGGCGCCTTAGACTCTAAGACTAGTCAACAAATAATGGAACTATTCGTTCAACTAAACTTAGAAGGAAAAACGGTCATTATCGTTACCCATGAAGATGAAATTGCCGCATATGCCAAAAGAGTCATTACACTTAAAGATGGACTGATAACAGCTGATGAGAGGTTGACGTTATGAGTATGTGGGAAAGTTTTAAAATTGCTCTTTCATCTATTTGGGGTCATAAGATACGGGCTATCTTAACAATGTTAGGTATTATCATTGGAGTTGCCGCTGTCATCATCATCGTTGCAATCGGACAAGGCGCAAAAAGCCAAATGACAGAGGAATTATTCAGCACTGATCAAAATGCTATTGATATTTATTACGAACCGCTCCCTACTGAAGACGGCTCAGAAATGTATTGGGAAGAACCGGAACTTACAGCTGAAGATATCATTACTCTTTCCGAAGTACCTGGAGTAGAAGCAGTCATTGCAATTAATCGCGGTTGGGGGCCAATGGTCTATAATGACGTTCAAGGTGAAATGGAGATTATGGGAGTTGGACCTGAATACTTCTCTGCAAAAAATCTTCAAATTGTAGAAGGACGTGCCTTCTATGCTGCTGATACTGAAGGCATGAACCGAGTGGTGATGATTGATGAAGTAGCGAGAGATTATTTTTTTGCGGATGCTGAAAATGTTATCGGAGAGATTGTTGATGTAAATAACAACCCATATAAAGTCGTTGGTGTCTTTACTTCACTTGTACCAGAGCAATATCGATATAGCGAGTTTGGCGAAATGCTTATGCCCAGAGGAGTAATTTCGATGATGTTCGGCAATAGAGAGATCGAACAGCTATCTGTAATTGCCGGTGACCCGGAACAAATTGCAGAAACCGGAAGATTAGCGGCCGACGCATTAACGCAGGCAAAACAACTTGAAGATGGTATGTATTCAACTTATGATATGTCTCAATATGAACAAGAATTGGATACGGTCATAACTTTAATGACTTTATTTATCGGAAGCATTGCAGGAATCTCTCTTTTAGTCGGCGGAATCGGTGTTATGAATATTATGCTTGTTTCCGTAACGGAAAGAACGAGAGAAATCGGACTTCGCAAAGCACTTGGAGCGACAAGAGGAAAAATTCTTCTGCAATTTTTGATTGAGTCTGTCACATTGACGACGCTTGGCGGATTAATCGGTCTTGGTTTAGCGGCAATCGGCACGCAAATCGTATCGCAATTAAGCCCGATTACAGCAACAATCAGCCCATTAGTTGTTTTAGTAGGTCTTGGCTTTTCCGCATTTATTGGCATTATATTTGGCATTTTACCAGCAAATAACGCATCGAAGTTAAGTCCGATTGATGCATTAAGATATGAATAATAAGAAAAACCTTTAGAAATTTATCTTTCTTAAGAAGTAAAAAGACAACACTTAGTTGAACGAAGAACCGCAAGCGAATAACACTTGCGGTTCTTCTATCGTCTAATCAATCTAAAAAGTGAATTTCGATACTTTCATTTGTAATTCTTCCACTAAGTTCGAAAGTGAAATAGATGCGCTCGTTATTTCTATAAATGAATGTAAGGCCTCTATCAACTAAAACCGAGCAATTTTATATATAATTTTCTAGCTTTTCTTAATTTTAATTAGGTTCCCATCTCAAATGATATTGGTCAGCTAATTTTAATGAGCGATCTAATGCATCTAAATATGGTATAGAAGAGCTGAGAGCTTTTAAATATGCCGTATTCTTGTCATCTTCTCTTAACATTTGCACAAAGTATCCACCTTCGCACGGCTCTACATGCACCGCTAAATGATCTGCACCATACTCAAGTACAGCATGTTCTACAATTGCAGAAGCATCATTATATTCAATGTCATACACTCTTTCTTCAGCCATCTTCAACCCCTCCTCAAATATTCTCTACTATTTCTTTACCTCGCACAGAAAATAGAAAACCATAATTTTTCCAAATAATAATACGTACTAAAAGCATTGAGACCTTGCGTAATGAAAAATAGACTAATAACAATAACTATACTGATACTATTAATGAGCGGAATAAATCCTATAATTGCGGATACTCCTCCTATTAATAAAAGCCCTATCCAACCATATATATGTAACTTTCTTGCTTTAAAGCTTGCAATCACTCTGATATATCCTGAAAACAAAAGCCATAAACCAAACATAAAGTTCAATGTATGATCGCTAACATCATTATCCAAGAATAATATAGCGCCCAATAAAAATGTAACGGATCCCTCTGCTAATATCCATTTGACATCTCTTTCCTCGTGAGAATCATTTAAATAATTGACCAATAAAATAAGACCTAATGCAATCATCACTATCCCAACTAATAAAATAGAAATTCTTGATGGGTTAATCATAAACAACACACCTAACAGCAGCATGATAATACCTGAAAATAAAATGAAAATATGCCAAAATCTCATACTGTTCCCTCCCTGTAAGGCTTTAAAGTCGTATATTCTTTAAATACCCATTTTAAATTTACTAAAATCGAATTTATAAAATTAAAATCAGCCCCCATCAAGGATGATTGAGGCTGATAGCTTCTTACATATTAATGGTATTCCTGTCTAAATAAATCTTGTTTCGATATTTCAGCTTATATACATATTGGAGGCTTATATTTTTTTCACTATTACCTAAGAAGAAATGACCATTTTCAAAAAAAACATGCTTCTCGACTTGCATTTCTTCTTGATTCAAATTGGTCACCCATACTTTTTTAGCACTATGAAGTTCATTCTGTAAAATATCTTGAATAAGCTGTTCTATGGATTTCCCTTCTTCTTCCATACATTCAGTTACAGTCTCAGAATGACAAACTTCACTTGTGACTGCAATTTCTTCCATTACCTTAACTCCATTTGGATTGGTACTATTTCCAATTGGAATATATCTATCTGTATGTATTGGCTGCTCTTCTCTTCTTTTAGATACAAATCTGTATAATAGCATTGCAAATCCGCTTGTCCAGCCAATTAGAGAAACAATCTTTCTTAATCTGGCTGCTCTTTTCTTTTTTTTCTGTTTGTTTTTTGATTGCTTCATACTGTGATTGGTTACCGCCTTTCATTTAGAGACTCCACTAACTTTGGTATTTCCATAGACTCCCTGTATGATGATTATTAGCTTCATTTTATTATGTGTATCCTGTTCAATCAAGCTAGTATTCTTTTGAAACCAGAAAAATAAGCCAAGCTATAATTAACTCGGCTTATTTTAGTACTTACTGTTTTTCTGTTAGCCCGGCTTTAACTAATGCTTTATTGCCAATTAAGAAGAAGGATAGAATAAACATGACAATTCCGGTCCCAATCAGCAGCAACTCAATGGCTATTACATCTGCAACCGGCCCAAATATCAGCATACCTAAAGGCATCATTGAAGTTGAAATCATTGTCAAGACGCCAAATACTCTTCCTAAATAATTCTCTTCCACTTTTTCCTGCAGCAAAACCATTGAAGGTGTATTAAAGAACGGCATTGCGATACCGATGATACCCATGAATAAAGAATAAATCCAAAAGACTGGTATAATACCAAGAGCAAATGTACATATTCCAAAAATAACGCTTGCCAAGCTCATCGTATAAATTTTGTTTTTAAAACCTTTCATAGTAGCGACCAAAACTCCTCCAAGCATCATTCCGATTGAAAAGGCCACTTCAATCGCCGTCAGTCTCCAAACATCAGCACCAAAGCTTCGAGTTACTTGTAACGGAGTTAAAAATGAAACAGGAGCAGCCATAATAAAGAAAAGTGCGAAAAACAAAAAGAATATTTTTAAAAATTCATGATTCTTGATATACTTCAAGCCAATTTTCAAGTCCTCATAATAGCTAATATTCTGTTTTTCTGTCGCTTTTGCATGAATCTTAATAGATAAGAATTTTAATAATATAAAAATGGCAATAGCGGCAGTAATTACATCAATAAAGAAAATCATTTCAATAGTTGTTGCGGAAAGAAGTGCAGCACTGACCATTGGAGAAATCAACATGACCATCGCTTGCATGCTTCCGTTAATCCCATTCACCTTCGTTAAATATTCTTCGGGTACCATCTGCGGAATAATCGCCCCGACTGCTGGTGTCTGAATTCCTGTACCGACTGCCCGAACTGCGCAAATAACAAATAGCAGCCAAAAAGCATCATAACCAGATATAAAGACAATTGCCAATAAAAGCGTTACTAATGCGATCATCGCATCTGCAATGATAATCAACTTTTTTCGATTGTATCGGTCCGCCCACACTCCTGAAAAAGGCGAAAGCAGAAATGTCGGTAAAAAGCCGCATAAAATATAGATGGTCATCATTACACCAGATTGCGTATTCAGTGTAATATACCACATAACAGCATATTGTACTAAAGAAGAACCGAACATCGAAATGAATTGACTGCCTAAAAACAATGAAACATTCTTTTTCCAATTCCCATATTCACCATCTAGAGTTGGGTTCATTCGTAAACACATCCATTCTCATTTAATTGGAATATCTTCCGGTTTTATTTTACCATTATTCACCGATTAATCCGCATATGAAAAAAGCAGTCTGAAAACAACTTAGTTTCAGACTGCTTTTACTATTTTCTCACAAAAAACATTCTCGAAATCCCGACGCCAATCGATCCGATAATGAGGAATAAAATAGCGCGTATAGTCATGCTCACCATTCCTAAATCCAAGAAGAACAGCTTGCCTACAGTAATAAATAAAACAACTAATCCAATATAAATAACTTCATTTCTATTAAAAATAGTTTGTGTATTTTGCAGACGACCATACCAAATTGCTGCTGAAGCATAAAGCATCCATAAAAATGAGATTGTAAGACTGTTAACATCTGAATCATCAGTTACTGCCCCGCCAACTTTCGTTAAAACAACAAACAACAATAACATAAAGATATAGAAGAAAACTTGATAACCTGCTTTCGATTTGTTAATCAGAGTATTTGCCGTTGTAAATAATACAATTGCAAATGTTGCAATTAAAAGCAGATGTGTAAAAAATGCCATTGATAAAATGTCATAGATAGGTGTAATTAACGTCAACAAAACACCGAAGCTATATACAAAACCGCCGATGATGATTTTTAAGTAATTTTTCAACATAAACCCTACGTATACAGCAAGACCGCCCTGAAGCAAGTATAAAACTGTTTCAATATCTTGCTCAAATTGCTTTGAAATAACAATCGCCATACTGAACATCGCTAATCCGAAACTGATAGAAGATAAAAGCGATCGCTTGTCTTTTCTCAGTTCTACATAAGTGAGTACGGAATAAACAATCGATGCTGCTAACAGTGCTACAGTTGAACCATTATCTAGATTAATACAACTAAATATCAATAAAACCCCGTTATAAGCAAGCATTCCTAAACGTTGATTATAAATGAAACTACGATTACGTATAAGCTGATAATACAGAACTATTTGCAACAGCGCATATATGATGCAAATCTCATTCTGCAAACTAATAACCGAAAATGAAACAATAGTAAAGAAACTGAATAAAACAATTTGTGAGACGATATAAGTAGCGATATATAAAATCCGATAAAGCTTTCCTGCTGCATAAAATAATAAACTGATTGTCAGCAGTGTTTCATAGCCTAGAAAAACATAATAATTCGGAGTTGTGCTATTTACTAAAAACGGTACAAAAAATCCGCCTAACGCAACAAAAATAGCCAAATATTCCGACTTATGAATATGAGCGATAAAGATTCCGGCAACAATCCACAAAACATTCAATATAAAGGCGGCAGGAGCCGGTATATATTCATATAAGTAATGTGCGGCAAATGTTGTAATAACGATAGCTGCAATACTTCCTCCTAAAAGGACTAAACCAAGCGGAGCTCGGCTTGCTTTAATCTGCCTTGAACCAATCCAATATAAACCTCCCGCTAATAATGCACCAAAAACTAATCTTAATGGAGGAGTTAATATGCCGGCATCGACTCCAGCCTTAAACAACCACACAACTCCAAGCAACATAATCCCTATGAAAATGCGCGGCAGCCAAATTTGGCACAATTTTAACAAATCAAAGCTCTTATCTTTATGCACTTTTTCTATTGAAATAGGTGGAGCTTCCACCGATTCTTCTGGTCTTTTTATTATTTCTTCCTGTTGCTGTTTTATAGCAAGTTGCTCATTAATTTTAGCCTGGTCCTCAGCCTCCTGCCTAACTAAAATTGCATGTTGCTTTTTCAAGTCTGATAATGTTTCATTCATCGTAACAATTGCTCGTTCAATATTTAGGATCTTCCTTTTTAATTCATTACTGTTCATTACCGCATTCCTCCCAATCCCAATTATTACATAAAGTTCCATATTATTAAACTGTGAATTTAATCAATACAATTCGAAAAAGTTCATATCTTTTCCCTGTAAACACTTGATATAAATACAGTTTAGTCGTAATATAGATAAATGTTTTTATTATATAAAAATAACATTTTATCGGAGGAATTATGCATTGAAAAAATTTTTAATATGGCTGTTATCAATCATATCGGTTATTTTAATAGCAGCAGGCTCTGTTTTTTTGTATTTTCATGATACGGTTTCGCAGTATGAAAATAGATTTTATCCTAATATAGTAATTGAAGGCAGGAATTTAAGCGGACTTACGAAAGAAGAAGCATTAAATCAGCTCGATAATATAATTAATCAGTATAATCAGATTAACGTTACAATTACCGCCGGTGATCAAGTATTCCAAAAGCAATTGCAAGATTTAGGAGTTCAATATGATTTAGATAAACAAGTTGAGGAAGCCTTTCAATTTGGGAAAAATGAGAACATACTAGAACAATATAATCTTATTAAAAATGAGCAAGGGCAATCCTATACCCTTTCTTACTCAATTGATGATATGTTATTAGATAATTGGATTTCAGAAATTGGGCAAAGCTTGGAAAGAAAGCCTTTAAATGCGACTATGAAAATCAATAATGGCCAGGTTAGTATTACAAATGACGTTAGCGGTTTACAAATTGATCAAGAGCAGTTAAAAACATCATTATCGGACGCATTAAACAGCAATCAAAAACAAGACATTGCCGCTATTGCCAATTTGGAAGAAATCCGTCCTGATATTACATACGATGCTTTAAGCAATGTCCGCTATGTAATTGGTTCTTATACAACCAACTATTCCAGTAATCAAGCTAACCGAAATACTAATATAAAAATTGCAACCGAAACAATTGACTCCTACCTGCTTATGCCCGGTGAATCTTTTAGTTTTAACGATTATATCGGCGATACTACAGCAGATAAGGGTTATCGGCCTGCGGGCACTTATTTAAACGGACAAGTTGTCGATTCACTTGGCGGTGGCGTTTGTCAAGTAAGCACTACATTATACAATGCCATTATAAAAGCCGGCATCATTCCGGATACGCGCTACAATCACAGTATGACAGTCGGCTATGTTCCAATCGGACAAGATGCAGCGATTGCCTATCCATATAAAGATTTAGCATTTACCAATCCATACGATGCTCCCATTTATATTGAAGGCACAGTAACTCCAACGTCTGTCACGTTTACGATATACTCAACAGCCGATTCTAAAGATTCCAACATTGAATACAAGTTATCCAGTAAAACGCTAAACAGTACTAATAAAAACATTATTAGCGAAACATATTTAGAAACATACATAAATGGAAGTCTTACAGAAAGCAAAATAATAAATAGAGATACATATAAAGTTAATTAACTTCTAATCTCCATGGGTCTTAAGACTTATGGAGGTTTTTTAATTTCAAACTGCTAAGTACCAATTAGGCTTTTACTGAATAACATGTCATAAATGATGAAAGGAGGTCTTCCTATTTTCATCTCATCAAAATTCCCTTTCCTTGTATGTTCAAAGCTGCCTGAACACTTAGTGCCCATCAAAAAAAACTTGAAGATGAAAAGTAAAATAAACAATAAACCTTTATCTGTTATAGAAAAGAAAATAATTCGTGAAATTAAAGAAAGAACCAGCATTCTTAATGAAAACAACATTACAAGAACGAAAGCTTACTTAGATTTCTATGTGCAATTTCCTGAAATTCATTGGGCCTTTTTAGCACATATGGTTTCACGCAATGCCGGCTGGAATATGACTGATTTAAAAGGCAGCCTGCTCTCATGGCTTCTGGAAGAAAAACAGAGGCAGTCGTTTTTTGATTTTTTGGAGCGCGGGAACTGGCTTATCTTTCAAGATGCATATCCGCAGCTTTTATTATACGAACATACGAAAAAATCCGGCATCTCCTGCTTTCACCTCTTGGCTCACTTCAATATCTCCCGTTTCATGGAAGTCATCTGGGAATCTTTCTTGAACACTTCAAATTCGAATGTATTAACGAACGCTTTAATCATTAATGAACAAAACTATATTCAATCACGTTTACTGGAGAAATCTTCTTATAAAAAACAAACCATTTTCACGCTAGAATTTCAGCTGCAAGACCTTCTTTCCATGAATCAGCTGATTTTCCCATATAGAGAACACGGAAAAGCAATACTGCTTGGAGATACATTGCATTTTTTTGAAAGCTTACCTAATCGGATTTCATTTGGCAAAAAGCTATATAAAATCCTTTATGGAGAATCATTCGAACACATAAAAAGTTGGGCGATGAAAACAACTCATACAGGTTCACGAAAAGACTTTTGGCCACAGCTTTTTAATGATCGGAATGAAACATTGCCGTTTGCCAAGTTTAAACCTGTAATTGATAAATGCGGATTGCCTGCTGGTGCTCCTCGTCTTTTTAGTCCAACCCTCGTTAAAACTTGGCCGACTGTGAAGCATGAACCGGCTGAAATACAGGACTGGTATCGTAATTGGCGTATTGTATACGGACTGACCAATGATGATGTCAAAATAGATGCTGAGATAAAAAGAGCTTATTGCGAGACGCTCCATAAGTTGGAACTTGCAATACTGGCGAAACAAACTTTTCTTAAGTAAAGTGAATTGATTGCTCGAAATTGAAACTTAGTGTTTAGTCTCTCAAAAATCATAAATATAGAACTGAATTAGTATAAAAATTAATCATCATATCCATTTTTTAAACATTGAGGAAAGTATGGGCACATATTTTAGGAATCGTATAAAGAAGACATTAATAGGAGGAAAATGTTGTTGCAGAGGTTTATGTAAGAGGCTCTTAGTTTGAATTAATTAAGCCGAATTAGAGCCTCTTAAAGCCAATCATAATATAGATTTTTCCATTGGATATAACCGAACGACATTAATTTCCATCAATATAACCTTAAATTCAGTAAATTAATGCAAACAATCAAATACTAAAATGTAGTTCTTTTAGATTCCTTTTTAAAATCTTACCAATCGCTGACTTAGGTAATCCTTCGACACATTTGAAAATTCTTGGTATTTTATAGTGAACTAAGTGTTCTTTACAATGTTCAATTATTTCTTGCTCATTAAAATCATTTTTACAAACTATATAAGCAACAATTTCTTCTCCATATAATTCATTTGGTATACCAATTACTGCGCATTCCAATATATTAGGATGCTGATATAAAATTTCCTCTACTTCTCTAGGGTAAATATTATACCCTCCTCGAATAATCAAATCTTTCTTTCTATCAACAATAAAAATATATCCGTCTTTATCTTTGTATGCTAGGTCACCTGTGGATAACCAGTTTTCTTTAATAATCTCTTTTGTTGCCTGGGGATTATTATAATATCCTTTCATTACTATAGGACCTCTAAATTGAAGCTCTCCAATCACTCCTATATCTGCTTCATTATTATTTTCATCTATTATTTTTAATTCTACCCCTGGTATAGGTAATCCAACTGAACCTATTTTTTTCATACCATTATAGGGATTCATCGTAACTTGAGCAGTACCTTCTGTAAGACCATAACCTTCTAATATGTCAATATGCATTAATTGTTTTATTTTTTTAATAATTTCCGTTGCAATACTTGCTCCTCCAGATCCACATACTCTTAAAGAAGAGAAATCTAAAACTTCAATTAAAGGAGATTGAACTAACATAGCAAACATAGTAGGAACTCCAAAGAACATAGTGATACGTTCTTTTTCAATTGTTTCTAATACTTCTTTAGCAACAAATCTTTCTTTAATGATTACTGTTGCTCCATTCACAAAAGGAGATAACATGCATTGAAGATTACCGTATACATGATATAAAGGCAAAGTACATAAAACTTTATCATTTGAAGAAACATTTAAAATAGATGCCTCAGTTAATGATAACCAATTCAGGTTCGCATGGGTAATCATTACGCCTTTAGGATTTCCGGTAGTACCAGAAGTAAAGATAATATGTGCAACATCATTCATATCACTTTTATAAATTTGATTTAAATCGTTCGCTTCATTATCGTTAGCATCGTTTGCATTCAAGAGAAACTTAATTTTCTTATTATTAGTTTGCTCAACTACTTTACTACATATAATATTGTTTAAGGCTTCCACTTCTTTGTTTATATTTAAAATAGTTGTTATTGATCTGTTGTCTGTCAATATTCCTATCGCATTTGAATTTCGCAATATATACACAACTTCATTTTCTTTAAATAAAGGATTTATTGGAACAGCAGTAGCTCCTATAGCTAAAATGGCAAAATATGAAATTATATAATCTGAGGAATTGTGCATCATTAAACCAATGTTCATTTTTTCTTTAAAACCTTGCCGTCTTAATTCTTTAGCCAAAGATAGAACATTAAACTTTAGTTCTTTATAAGTATAGGAATCTTCTTCAAATAATATCGCTGTCTTATGGGGCATTCTTTCGGCAGTTGAAATTAACCAATTACAAACATTCATAAAAGACCACCTCTCTACATTTTTGAGGGCAAATATAAAATTATTTCTGGGAAAATTATGAATAGTAATGTTGCAAATAATAAAATGAAAATAAACGGAAACGAACCTACTAATACTTTTTGAACTGGCACTCCAGAATTTGAGCTAGTAATAAATAAATTCATGCCGACTGGAGGTGTTACTAGACCAATTTCGAGTATAAGAACAACGATTACACCAAACCAAATAGGATCATATCCAATTTGCATGATTACTGGAAGAACTAAAGGCAAAGTTAACAACATTGAGCTGAGCATATCAAGAAACATTCCTAAAATTAAATACAAGAGAATAATTAGTAAAATAATACTAAACCCTGATAAACCAGTCGTTTCAATAATACTAACAAGTTTATTACCTAGTCTTGTAATAGTAATAAAATATGAAAAAATATATGCGCCCATAACAATAAAAAATATCATAGCTGTTTGTTTTACAGTTTCAATTAATGATTCCATAATATCTTTAAACTTTAATCGTTTCATTGCTAAACCTATTATTAAAGCACCAAATGAGCCAAATGCAGCCGCTTCTGTTGATGTCCCTATACCAGCATAGATAATAAATATAACTAAAAAAATTAGTATCATTATTGGCCAAACACTTTTTAATGATGAGAATCGTTCGGACCATGATACTTTTTCAAGAGTGCTCTTATTTTTTAATGCTACCCATACTACATAGATCGATAAAAGAATCACTATAACAATACCAGGGATAATTCCTGCAATTAGTAGTTTTCCTATTGATGTATCTGTTTGTATTCCGTATATCACCAATGGGATACTTGGTGGTATAAGTACAGCTAATGTGCCTGTTGTAGTTGCAACTAACCCTGCTGAAAAAGAATCAGAATACTTCACTTTCATTAATTGAGGGATACATATCCTAGACATGATTGTTGTTGCAGCATAACTAGAACCAGTCATTGTCCCAAAACCAGCACTTGAAAAAACAGTTGCAACACCAATTCCTCCTGGATAATGACCAATCCAATTTCTTAAGGAATTAAAGAGATCATCTGCAATTTTACTTTTAGAAATAAAATGTGCCATTAATATGAATAAAGGAATTGCGCTATAAGTAAAACTGTTCACACTCCTATAAGGAGTACTTGCTAAAAGAGATAGTACAGCATCGATACCGTTAAGGTACCATAGACCTAATGAGCCAACAATTAATAGAACAAACCCGATAGGCACTCCTATAAACAAAAGTAAAAATAGAAGAATTATAAATACAAATACCGACAATATTAATTCCCCTCCTCCCTTATTGTTAAATAACAGTTAAACTTTTGGTTTGGCTTTTCTAAATACACTAATCAAAATTTCTATCGTTTCTAATAAAATCCGTAAGATAAATACGAATATTCCAACAGAAATAATCAAGAGCGCCGGAAAAAGTGGATAGTTTAGACTGCTTGTTGAAGTCAAACCACGGTCATAGTACTCGACCCCTTCTTGAATACTTACAACACAAACTATTATTAGAAATACAATACAAATCATGTTTGTTAGGATTTTTATTATTTGCTGTATAGAACTAGGGAATTTATCAAACAAAAAAGTGATCTTAATATGTTCATCATGCAAATATGTGAAACTCAAAGAGAAATAAACCATAATTACAAGTAAATATTCACCTGTAAATTCAATTACACCAATTATTGGCTTATCAAATATGAATCTACTTGAAACATTTACAATAACTAATATCATTAAAATAAATAGTGAGGAGCAAGATAGATAAACTAACAGTTTATCTATCTTATCCACCATATTTTTCATCAAGGCCATTAATAATCACTCTTTCTACATTATTGATTTTCAGAGTAAAATAGGCTTCCTGCTCTAAAATAACTTAAGTTTATTTCTGATATTGTTTTAATGTTTCAAGATACAGTAAATACGCTTCTTCAAATTCTTTCCCTTGTTTTGCTATCCATTTTTCTCTGAATTCAGCAAATGCATCTTCCCATTTTTTCTTTTCTTCTGCAGTTAAATCAAAAACCTCAACATCATTTTCTTTCCATTTTTCAAGAACTGCTGCGGAATCTTCTTCTATTACATTCATACCAGATACTGATATTTCTCGCGTAGCTTTATGAAATGCATCTTGTATTTCCTTTGGAAGACTCTCCCAAACGTCTAGATTCATCATAAAACCTACAGGACCCGCACCTGCACCAGTCTTATTAGTAGATGAATGAACCAATTCTCCTAAACCATATGCTTCTGCTGTCGAGGGAACTGCATGAACTGCTTCAATAACCCCTCTATCAAAGGCTTCGAACATCTCTGCAGTTGTTAAAGTAACAGGAGTTGCACCTAAATGTTTTAAAAGTTCATTCATCATTCCACCATTCCCCATTACTTGCATTCCTTTTAAATCACTTGGTACTCTGATCTCTTTATTTCTAGATATAAATTCAAATGGATAAGAAACTTGAACAAATACTGGATAAACCCCGTTGCTTAAAAAATCAGTTTCAAGGATAGGACTCTTTGTGACTACATCATGGTAAGCTAAAGAATCTTCTGTGCCTGTTGTTCCTAACCCTGGAAGCCCAGCCAAAGAGCTGCTAATAGGAAACTCATCTTTAAAATTTAAAGCTGCAAAATACGCTACATCAGTAACGCCATCTTTAGTCAAATTAATATAGTCCATCATATTTCCTAATTGTTGTGAAGGATAGTAGTCCCATTGAACTTTTCCATCAGTTAACTCTGTAACTCTATCCATAAAAGGTTCTATTGTATTTTTTGCATAAGGTGATTCAGTTGGACTTGGCGTCGCAAATTTTAATGTTATTATTTCATTGGAATTTTCTGTTTCAGCAGAACTCACACCTTCATTAGTTGTTTTAGAATTACAAGCCATTAAAGTGCCGACTAAAAAAATTAATAAAAATAACTTGGGAATTATTTTTATTTCCATTCTTAAAACCTCCAAATATATAATTTTTCAATACTCTTAAATACTTTATCTGAGTACATATCAAATGAAATTTTTCATTATTACTCTTTTTAAGCGCTTACATAAAGGCCGTTTATTAGTATTGCTGAGGAACCCTCAGTACTATGTTTAGAAAGCAAAGCAAAGCAATTGAAGTGGTGGGAGAAAAATAAGATTAGCTATTTTTCCAACATAGAGAACTTATTTTTGACCATAAACCATACTTTAAGAAATTCATCATTTCATTATCCACATCTTTTTCGTCCCACAAAATCCCTGCTATCGATTAATTAATATTCTTAACATGAATTTCTTTATTTGTTTTGGGCATTGTCTTTTAAGGTGCCGTTATCACTTGGGTCCCCTATCGTTTCAAAAGTACTAATTGACCTATTTTCTAAACCAATCTTTCATTATTGATTTATTCTTATATGTAGTACTCTCCTTATACTGGTTTAGCTCTTTTTGCAAACGCTTAACTTTGTATAGTATTGGAACATTCAACTCAACCCTCCTTATTTATAGTTTAAGTCAGTCATTAAAACTGTTAATTTGAAAATAGAATTTTTGAAGACGAGAGAAAAGTATGGTGAAGGAATGATAAAACTGTAACTATGAAACATGAATCAATTTTCATGTATTTATTTTAATAGCGTTTACTAAATATTGTCAATTAAAATTCATAAATTACAATAGAAAATAATAAGTAAAACAAGATAAAGGCAATTTACTTGTTATAAGTGACGGTAAGTTGCTTTTATTCCTAAGTGTTGTCATTCTAAGATCTAGATTAACTTTTGTTCATATTATTTTCACAATATATACAATGCATAGAAACATATTTTTACAATTTATATAGGAAATATGTATTTTGTCACTTGTATTATTTGTAATTTAGTATTAATATTTGTAATATGCTGGAAACTTTTAACATAAACGATTATTGATCGGTTTGGGGGTTTTAATGGTTGAAAAAGCTTTATGTATGGCTAATTGCCATAGCTGCAACTGTTTCTCTTGCTCTAGGGTCTGTATACTGGTATGTTCACTCGACAGTCCAGGAATACGAAAACACTTTTTATCCAAATGTTACCGTTGAAGGGGTGAATATTAGTAAACTTTCAAAAGAGGAAGCACAGAAACGACTGAGTCAAGTTGTAGAAGACTATAATCAAATCAATATTGACATCGCTGCTGAAGGGCAAGTGTTCAAAAAGCAACTGCAAAATTTGAATGTCACATATGACCTTGAAGAACAGCTTGAAGCTGCCTATCAATTCGGCAAAGAGGAATCATTATTAAAAAAATACAAATTGATTAAAGATCAAGAAGGGCAAACCTACTCAGTTTCATACAAGGTTGATGATGCAGCACTGGGCACGTGGATTACTGAAATCGATAAAGCAGTCTATAAAGATCCTCAAAACGCATCCCTTAAAATAAAGAACGGGCAAATGAACGTTACAAATGACGTAAAAGGCTCAAAACTAAATCAAGAACAATTAAAAACAGCCATTATTGATTTATTTTCTACTAATCAAAAACAAGATATATCTATTAAGGCACCAATCGAAGCAGTTCCAGCCAAAATTACTGCAGAAACGCTAAATAAAGTTAATCATAAAATCGGCTCCTTCACAACTTATTTCTCGGGCGGTCAATCCAATCGCAATTACAATATTAAGCTTGCGACAGAAACAATTGATTCCTATCTGTTAATGCCGGGTGAGTCCTTCAGTTTCAACAATTATGTAGGCGATACAACTGCTGATAAAGGCTACAGACCTGCGGGTTCTTTTCTGGACGGAGAAGTTGTCAACAGTTATGGCGGCGGAGTTTGCCAGGTAAGTACAACATTATACAATTCCATCATCAAAGCAGGCATTGTACCTGATGTTCGCTTTAACCATAGCATGAGAGTCTATTACGTACCGATCGGGCAAGATGCTGCGATTGCCTATCCGTATAAAGATTTAGCTTTCACAAATCCATATGATACACCTGTTTATATCGAAGGTTCGTACAATTCCGGTTCTGTAACGTTTACTGTATATTCTACAGCTGATTCAAAAGAAGCCGCAACAGATTTTCAGTTAAAAAGCTCTATTGTAAGCAGTGGTGCTAAAACAAGAAGTGTTACGTATTTAGAAAAATTAAATAACGGCAAAGTGGTAGACCGTAAAGTGATTTCTAATGACACATATAAATAGCTAAGAGCCAATTTTGGCTCTTTTTTTGTGTTTCTCCTTATAGATGCGATAAACTAATAATAAACATATAAGGTGGTGAGATTATGCTGAGAACAATCGCATTAAATCAAAATAATAAATTGCTGCTCAATCCCCCGCTCCAAACTTTAAAAGACATGAAATGGTATTGGTGCGACTTCAACACCCCAACAGATGAAGAAGCTGAATTATTACTTACTCATTTTCACTTCCATCCGCTGGCGGTAGAAGATTGTATGGTTGAACTTCAACGTCCTAAATTGGATTATTACGAAAACCTGCACTTTCTCATTATTCACGCAATTGACGATCGATTAGAAACACATGAAATCGATTTATTCATTGCCGAACAATTTATTGTTACCTTTCATTTGCAGCCGCACAAAGAGATTGAGGACATATGGAATAACCTCCAATCGTTTAACGATTTTCAAAAAATATCTCCTTTAGAAATCGGCTACAAAGTAATCGATAAAATAGTTGATTCTTTTTTTCCAATCGTGGAGCGGGTCGAGGATCAGTTATTAGCAATTGAAAATAGTGATGAAGTGCAACAAGGAACCGATACACTTATTACGCAAACATATAAAGTCCGCAAAGATTTGCTTAAACTTCGGCAAACCATTATCCCGATGCGCGATTTAATTTATCGAATTGTTGAGTCTAAGCGATTTCTCAATCAAGAGCAACAGCGAGCCTACTTTCATGATATTTATGACCATCTTTTAAAGCTCAGCGAAATGATTGAGTCAAACCGTCAATTAACAGCAGACATTCGTGATAATTACATATCTTTAAACTCTTATCGTATGAATAACATAATGAAAACTCTTACTGTCATCACGACCATTTTTATGCCGCTTACTTTTCTCGCCGGCATTTACGGCATGAATTTTGTGTATATGCCCGAACTGAAAGCACGTAATGGCTATTTCATCATTTTGGCTGTCATGTTAATCATTAGTCTTCTTATGTATTATTGGTTTAAAAAGAAAGGCTGGTTTGACAGCGATTAAAACTGATGAAAAAGCTTCTGTCTTGTTTGATAGAAGCTTTTTGCCTATTGTTATTCAACCTTATTATTCTTCCAGTCAGATGAGTATTGTTCGAACAATTCATTAATCGCCTTGCCTATTTTTGCATACTGCTCGTTCTTCAGGTTTGCTAACGAAACCCGAATTGACCAGGAAGGCCCTTCAAATCCGCTGCCGTTCAGCAAAACAATACTGTACTTTTCAGCCAAATCGAATAAAAATTCGATTGCGCTCCGTTCTTCTTTCAAATAGGTAACAAATTCTTCCCCATACTTCATTTTCGCCCATATCAATAAATCAAACTCATTATAGTAGCTTGTACTATGCTTATTAGGAATCATTGTAAGTTCAACTAAGTGGTCATACAATATTTTTTTTCGTTCTCTGCAAATTTCCTTTGTTTGCTGTTTGTATGAATTCTCTTTATCAAGCAATGCAAAAATCGAAAAAATCGCCATTTGAACTTGCTGTGGCGTCGACAGCCCTGCTGTATGATTTAATGCAACATGACGGCTGTCTGCTACGAGCCGATCGATAAACGAAAGTCCTTCAGGAGTTGTTGTTAAAGACTCATAGCGTTCCTTCAGTCTGTCTTTAGCTTCTTGCGGAAGATTAGCGATTAATTTGTTATACACATTATCTTGTGCAAGTGCGATAACGCCGAGACGCCATCCGGTTACACCAAAATACTTTGAAAACGAGTACACACCCAACGTGTTATAAGGTAATGAAATCAATAACGATTTAAAATCATCGGCAAAAGTTCCGTATACATCATCAGTAACAATCATTAGATTGGGGTTCTTTTCTTCTACAATCTTTTTGAAGTACGCCAAAGTATCTTCATCCATCGCAACTGACGGCGGATTACTCGGATTAACGACACATACCGCCTTCACGCTTGGATCAGACAGTTTATCGAGCTCTTCTTTTGGATATTGCCACGTATGACGACCATTTCCGCTGATGGCCGATGCATGGATTGGCACCACTTCAAATTCATAGCGCGGCAAACGCGGTATATCAAGGTATGGTGTAAAGATCGGTACCATTAGCGCTAATTTTTCACCTTTTTTCATTAATCGATTAGCCATTAACGAATCAAAAATATAGCACATTGCTGCTGTACCGCCTTCGACCGCGAATAAATCATAGCTATTATCTTTCGGATTGCCACCCATTTCTTGCAGCACGTATTCTCTGACAACCTTCTCGATTTTAACGAGCATCCGGTCCGGAACTGGATAATTATCACCTATAATGCCATCGACTAATTCAAAAAGCCAACTATCAGGTTCAAAACCATGCTGTTCGACTCCGTAATCAATAATTCGGCTTAATAAATCAATCCCGCCTGCCTCTTTATTTTCAGCATAAAAGATTTTAAAACGTTCATATATGCCAGGTTGCTCAGGCATTCCCGCCAAATCTCCATCATTCCACATTCTTTTCGTTTCCAAAACAGCAAAATGGCCGAGTGTAAAAAACGCCTGTCTCGGAGTAGAAGCCGTCCAATTCGGATTACCTCGACCTGCATTGAGTAATACTCTGACACCTTTACGTTCTGATTTCGTCGCCAGTTTGATCAGTTCATCTTTAATTTCAAATGGACTTAAAGTATGATATTTCTCAATTAGCTCTTTTCTTGTTAATTGATCCTTATTCATTGATGACATCCTTTCGAAGCTAAAAACACTTCATTCACCTCGTTGTTTTACATGCTGATTTCATAAGGATTATTATTTTACAAAATTGAATATTCCATCCACAAAGCACAGAAAGGCAACAAAAAGAGGATTGATAGAAACAAGATCAATCCTCAAATCTGATTAATTTCAAACAATATACGCTTCTGCTTCAATTAAACGTGCCGCAATCTCCCGCTTTCGCAAAAAACCGTCAGTATCGTTAAACTTACAGAACCTATCTTGAATTAAATTCCGCAGTTTCTCATTTTGCTCACTTGACGGCATCCCATTCAGAAGACGACGCGTATGCATCTCGACTTCCAAAATAGCGGTGTAAATAAAACTTTCAGCCAGTTTCACTTTCAATACTTCATTTGTCAGGCCGTTTCTGCGCACTGCTTTTTCCGCTCGAAGAATTACAGATTCAGCAGCGAATAATTGAATTGCAATATCAGACAGTTTAATCAAGCTTTCCTGTTCTTGTCCAATATTTTTGCCATACATTTCAAAGACGGCACCGGCTAAAAGCAAAAAGGCATTCCGTATCGAACGAACCATTGTCTTCTCTTTTTTTAAGGGGCTGTCAAAGTTCACTGGTACTTCGTTCATTTCCTTTGCTGACTTCTGTAGATGCTCATTAAGCTTAATTTCTCCGCCGATTGCTTTTTTTACTAATAAGTTTGGTACAAGAAATCGGTTTATTTCGTTTGTCCCTTCAAAGATCCGATTTATTCTTGAATCACGGTAAAACCGTTCGATGCGATATTCTTGCATGTACCCGTAGCCTCCGTGTAGCTGAACGCCTTCATCAACTACATAATCGAGTGTTTCAGAACCAAAAACTTTACATATAGAACACTCTCCAGCAAATTCAGCCAGTCCTTCACGGATAATAGTCGTGTCACTTTCCTCATACAGACTGCCCATCGAGCTTTCCAGCAATTGTGCAGTTCGGTATTGGACCGATTCTGCCGCAAAAATTCGGCTTGCCATATCCGCCAGCTTTTCCTGTGTGGCACGGAATGAAGAAATCGATTGTTTGAACTGCTTTCTCTCATTTGTATAATGAATTATTTCTTTTAATGCAGCCTTCGCGCCACCGGTGCAGGCTCCTCCTAAATTAAAACGTCCCAAATTTAAGACATTAAAAGCTATGATATGTCCTTTTCCGATTTCACCTAAAACATTTTCAACCGGAACGATGCAGTCCTCTAATATAACAGAACAAGTAGATGAACCTTTAATCCCCATCTTCTTCTCTTCCGGCCCTAACGATAATCCTGGATAATCCTTCTCTACAATGAATGCTGTAAATTTTGTGCCGTCAACCTTTGCGTATACAATAAATGTATCCGAAAAACCGGCATTCGTAATCCATTGTTTTGTTCCGTTTAAAATATAATGCTTTCCTGATTCGCTTAACACTGCCGTGGTAGTAGCGCCAAGCGCGTCTGAACCTGATGAAGGTTCTGTGAGACAATAAGCTCCGATATAATCACCGGAAGCAAGTTTAGGAAGGTACTTTTGTTTCTGTTCTTCACTTCCGAAATATGTAATCGGCAAAGTGGCAATGCATGTGTGATTAGAATGAGCCACTCCGTATGAACCTGTCTCTCCAAGCACTTCACCGACTATGCCTTTACTGATTTTATCAAGGCCGATTCCGCCATATTTTTCGGGCACACTATGACCCAACAAACCTAATGCTCCGGCTTTTTTCAGCAATGCAACTGTTTGTTCAAACTGTTGCGCCTCAATTGCTTCCATTTGCGGAAGAACATCTCGTTCCACAAATTGTTTCGCAGTTAAAGCAATCATTTTATGTTCTTCTGTAAGATCTTCAGGTGTGAAAACTTGTTCCGGCTCAGTTTCTGTAAAAAGAAAATCTAAGCCCTTCTTTGAATCACGTGTAATCTTCATAAGAACCTCCGGGTTTAGTTAGTAAAAAAAAGAAGAACATAGACACTTTGGTGTACAGTTCTTCTTTTGTTCATTACATATTTTACCATTTGATAGAGTGTTCATCTAGAAAAATAATAGTTTGTACTCTATTCTATTTTAAAAACAAATCGCTTTTCTTCATGATATTGCCCATCAATAAATACACGCTCCGCAAAGGTGATATTGTTCTCTTTATCTATTAATAAAACAGTTGATGAACGAGTGCCATAACCGGGCATTTTTATAAACAATGGGGACAATGCTCTTTCTGTTTGCAATCCGACACCGGTATCCGGCAAATCATTATCAGAAGCTATTGCTTCGTCAGCAACGATTTCAAAAAGCGGCTTTAATTCCATTACTCCCTTGTTAGCATTCATATGCTCTTTAAGCATCTGTTTGCCCTTTACCACTTTTGGCCAAGGAGTATTTAATGTATGATTGCTCAAGCTGTGTGTTCCTGGGCTAATTATATTTTTCTCATTTAATATATTATTATAATGATACAGCTGACTGCCATTTCCGACGAGAACATTAAATCCATCATACATCTCTCTATTCATAGCCAGCTGATTAATATAATCACTCGGCTCCATTTTGCCAGTCAGAAATTGTCTTACTATTTCTCCACGTGAATAACGGCCTTTTACCGGCAATTTCGGATCGCGAAAATTAGTTAAAGCTGCAAAACGTCCATTCTTTGCAATACCAAGCCAAGTGCCTCCCTGGAGCAAATCACGTCCTGCCAGAATAAAAGGGTCATCTTCCCAAAAATGTGCGCCGGCAGTTGGCCTCGTATAACTTTCATCTCTATTGGCAGCCACAACTAATTGATAATTATCATGATCTTGAAAGTGAAAATTGATTAAACACATTTATTTATAATCCCCTTTGACTTGAACTACTATCCTTTCCGTTTATCATAGCATATTAATGCAAGAAAGCCTGAAATGAATTATCCATTTCAGGCTTTCTCATCATATTATTTATCGGATAAAAACTTTTGTTGTTTTAATCCTTCTGTAATTCCTTGATAATACTCTTTACTATAGAAGTTTGCGACAGCTTTTGTCCATGTGCCGGTACGTTTGCCTTGCGAGCTTCTTTCCAAATATTCTGCATAAATCTCATTGTATTGCTCAAGCAATGTATGTACGTCTTTATTATATGTTTCCTGGTGATAAACAGCTTGTTTCGGCAAGCGCGGTTTTAATTCCGGTGTTTCAGCCGGATGGCCGATGCACAGTCCACACACAGGAAGCACATAAGGCGGCAATTCCAGCAGTTCGATTACTTCTTTTATGTTTCGGCGAATGCCGCCAATTGGAACCGTTCCAAGCCCAAATGATTCAGATGCGGTTACGGCTGCGCCTAGCGCTATGCCGACATCTGTTGCGCCGACAAGTAAAGTGTCGATATTATCACTTACATGAAGCTGCAAATCTTCCATTTGACTTGCGACTAATGCCCGATAAAAATCAGCGCAAAACACTAAAAATACAGGTGCTTCCTCCACATGTTTCTGGCCTCCGCACAATTCCGCTAGTTTCTTCTTGCGCTCTAAATCTTTTACAGCAATAACAGAGACTTGCTGCCCGTTAATCCAGCTTGGAGCAGCTTGAACTGCTTTAATGATTTGCTCTAATTGACTCTCTTCAACATCCTTTGCCTGACAAGAGCGATATGATCGATGAGATAGTAATGTGTCCATAACTTTATTCAAGATAAACTCCTCCTTATTCTCTCTATTTATTATACATAAACAGATGTTGTCTACTATTAATTTTTTACTAACTCTCTCATTTGACTATACTCTGCGTATTGTGGTGTTGGCATTCCATATCCGCCTGCAACTTCCAAATGATGGCCGGTAACGTATGATGAATCATCACTAGCAAAGAATAATACTGCTTTCGCTATATCATCAGGTAGACCCATCCGATTCAAAGGTACGTGATGTAAGAATGATTGTATAAAATCTTGCGACATATTAGAAATCGCTGCTTTTGTAGCAATTAATCCAGGCAATACAGCATTGCAGCGAATGTGATCCTTTGCGTACTGAGTAGCGATATTTTCTGTAAGGGAGTTAATTGCAGCTTTTGAAACGCAATATGCCATTCGAGATATATCTGGTACAACAGAACCGATTGTAGATATATTGACGATACTGCCACCACCATTCTTTATCATATGCGGAATCGCTGCCTTGCATGGTAAGTATACACTTTTCAGATTATCTTCTACAATTCTGAAGAATGAATCACTATCTCCATTCATTAAATCTTTATCGACTTGAACGTCGGTACCACCATAATTATTGACAAGAATATCAATTTTCTCTTCATTAGTAACAACTGTTTCAATCATCGACGTAAATGTTTCTTCCTCGCGCGCATTAAAATAAACAAATTTTGCCACCCCTCCCTTTGCAGCAATATCGGAAATCGCTTCATTTGCTAGTACTTCATTTCTGGCTGCCAAGTAGACAACTGCACCATTTTCCGCTAGCAGCTCTGCCGTAGCTAAACCGATTCCTTTCGTTGACGCTGTTACAACCGCTACTTTGCCGTCTAATTTCTTCATCTTATTAGCCCTCCTAAAAGAGAATGAGTATTATAAATATTATATCAAAATAATTAATGGTGCATATTTGGAAAATAAACACAATAAGAAAACCATTACTGGTTCGGAATATTATTTATGTAAAAAATGTAAAATATTTTAATTGCGTATGTTAAACTGAAACTATAAAAAGTTCTTATAGGATAAAGTAAAGCAATTCCTGTTCTTGGTACATTATCTTTAATTTGTGATTATCTTTCGAAATGCATAACAGCGGGTAAAGCTTGGAATGAAATTCCTAAATAAAAGAGGGAGGTTTAAGTGGCATTTCTTTTAAGTCTTCTAGGATGGGCGATAGTAATAATATATTTGTTAGCTATTTCAAAAATAGCAGATGTATTTATGGATGAAATTAAAAAGCGCACTGATGACGACTTCTTAATAACCCTTCCTTTATGTTTATTATTATGTCTCTCATCGTTTTGTATATTATTTATAATGAAATTATATCAACTAGAATTCGCATCGCTAACACATTTAATGACCATAATTTTATACACATCTGTTACTATTTCAAGCATTTTACTTTTTAGCATAATTGTAATTAGACCAATAAATAAATCTATGTATGAAAAAGTTGTATATTTCATTAAATATTTTAAGTTTAAGAAGTGAGATAAAGACGAAAGAAAACGCAACTAGCACTAAGTTGCGTTTTTTATGTTATAAAATTTGGTGAACTTTATTTTTCGTATGAACTGAGTCTCTCAGGATGAGAGTCACAGCGGGAATGTATACGGTATACGGACGTAGCGCTCTTAGTCGCTGATTCTTACTTGCGGACCGATTCCATATTTCAGCGTTGAATTATCGAAATGAGGTTGCTCAAAGGGTAATAGGTGCTGGAGCTGGATGACGATAAACTTGTTTTAACTTATACACAAGGTGAAATCCTAAACAAAAATAAAAACGACAATTACCATCTCTTGTCGCACAATAATAAAACCTATATTTATATGTGTAAAGCTCCACTTAGTTTAGGCGGATTGTTATAATATCCAATCGGTACTTGAATAAGGCATGTTTTTCCTTTGGATTGCAGATCATAAAGATGATCACATTTGCTTGCATCAAATCCAAGAAGAGGATGTCCATTCATGCCAAATGCAGTGGCTGTTAAGAGTAACTTTTGAACAAGCATGCCTGCTTCCATTTGCTGAATGCGATAACCTCTATAACCGTATGAATTCAAATAAAAATCAGAGTCTCCAACAATATGAATACATACCGGAATATGCTGCAAATTCACATTATCCATCGTCATCGCATACTGCAAATAAGTACGGTAATCTCCTTGGCGGATCAAATGTAAGCTATGAGATTTGCTGTCATAAACATAGCAGCCGTCCGGGATATGTTCTACATTAAATAAACAGCAATACAGATTGAGAGGAGCTTCACAGCCTCTTAAGTCATTCCGGTAGCAAAGAGATGATGCTGTCTCCTGCAAAAGGGATGCTAACTGCGTAATACTTACTTTGCCTAACACAAAATCCATCTCCGGGGAGAAACGCCTTCTGCAGGCAGTCGCTAAATCGTATGTCAACGGTTCAACATAAGGCAGCCTCCATCCGCTTGCTTCTTCTGCCGGCTTGCTTTTCATTTTATACAAATGCGTTCCGGTGCTTGAATGAATTTTAGATGCTTCCGTCATTCCGAGCAACATCGGATACTTCTTAATTCTTTTAGAGCGGACAGTATGCTTCCGCTGAATAACCGGAATTCGATTACATAAGTCTGATGAAGTCAAATCAGCATGTTCATAAGCCTTCCAATTCATTGGGTTTACCGATAGCGGAATGACTGCATACACACTTTCCTCCTGTTCAGAAATTCCAAGGAGATGATTTACCGCATCATCGATAAAATGGAAATACACCCCGCTCTCAATACCGAACCGCTTGCTGACTTCAACTAACTGCCCGATTAGCACCCCACCATCCAAGCCCTGCAACCTGTAAGAAAAATTATTATATTTAAAGTAATTTTTCCAAAACATCGTCGAGACAAATACGGTTGCAAAACAAGAAGGTATTGTACAGCGATGTCCTAATGCTCCTTTTAGAAATGAGTCAAAATTACCTTCCCGCAGCAGCAGCAACCGATGATGGGCTGAATCATAATGATACACGCCAATTGGCAAATCAGGCAGTTTTAAATAAATATACAGCTCACTAGGATATAAACCACCTCCTGAAGGAACAAAACGGCGTAATGACTGGTACGGTTCCATTATTTGCTCAAAAGGATCAAGCGTCTGGCTAACCTTAGTCACAGCGAACGTATACCATAAAAAATGGCCGATTGTAAGGAGATCCGGATGTGCCGGTACTTCGACTTTCTCTAATGATAACGGTACTTCCAACGTCAAAGAAAATGCAGGCACATCTTGATATAATTTATAAGGAAGCGGGGCATCCATCCAATCAACTTCCCATCCGGGCGGGCTTAGGTTTTCTACATCGTAATGCAATTGATACAGAAACTGATTCAGATTCAACTTCATCCCTCCTCTCCATTCACGGAAACGGATGCGGATGAGGATTAAGCTGTTCTAACGTCAGAGGCTGTTTTACATACCCTAACTCCATCGGCACCTTCAACACTCGTTCTAATCCAGTGACTCGCGTAAGATGATGGCCAAATGTCATCGGCAGCATTCCTGGAATAATTACTTTCACACAATATAATCCATTCTTTTTAATTTCCGGAGTTGTTTGATCGACTACAATTACATCTAGGTTTAATCGCTGAAATGCTTGAAGCAGATCATGAAGGTCATCCGTTAAATCCATATGATTGACTGTAGAATTAAATTCTTCCTGAAAATTTCGCAAAGGACGATTTTCATTCAATAAAAAACGCAAGCGTTCTTCTGTTTCCGGCAAACCGAACAGCATACCGTGATCATCCATTTTCTTTACAAGACCAGAGTCAGACAGCATTTTTTTATATTGTTGCTTACCTTTTTCAAACTGATCATCAAGAGTCAACATCATTCCCGCTAATTCATGAACAGCGCTTTTTGCCGCTCGAACGGGATCAGGATGGGCACCGCCTGCGCAAATGATATTCAAGCCGCTTTTTTTCCTGTTTTTCGCTATTGCAAATATGGTTGGAATGCCATTCTCCATTGTCGCGTTATATAGATGAATATCGTAGCCGCCGACTGCTCCGGCCCTGTCAATCATTAGCTTTAGTTCTTCATCGTTTGCTGAATCCGAATCTAAACGAGGCAATGAAAGCTGCGCATACCATGTAAGCAAAAACGAATCGCGCTCAACCACCTCCAATATTCCGTACATGATGGCTTCTTCTAAACTTCCGCCTAACGCACAGCCGTTCGAGGTTTCAAAAACAAAACCATTCCCGCATCCTAAACTATAATAAGCCAGCAGCTCCGGCACGAGGATTGGCTTTTCCCTTAAAAACGAATAGCCCCAAACCCAGTGCATGCGGCGATCCGGATGGAATGGATGGAACGGGAAATTTGGCTGCTCATAATTTTCCTTTGCATGTACCCCTAATGCAATCGGATTTATCGCTTGCTCCTTTAACTGATTATAACTGCCGTATACTGTTGTCCGTTTGCCTTTAGGTTCAATCCCGCAATACCTCTCCAGCGCCTCTAATATTGCAGTCATGACACTTACTTCATAACTATTGGTTCGCCCAGCCGCTCCTTCATCACCGGCAAATAGCGGAAGTGTTACACTTGCATCGGCAAACGGAGGAACAAGATCAATCATTTTATTATTTAAAAATCCAATTTGCGGATCTAAGTAATCTTTCGTTAAAAATTGGCTTAGTTCATCAAGTGAACGTGTGCGATAAACATTTGGACTTATCTTTGGTCTTGGCTGTAAAGTGACTGTTGCATCATCAGGCGAATCATCAGGAATTCCACCGCATACTGCACATAACGGATCAGGTAGAAACGAATGGATAGATGTATTCAATGTTTTTAAATTCATCAATAAAATGTGATTGTCTTCTTTCCCGTTTATCATTTTCTTTAATTCAGATGCAACTAAGTAGGCAAAATGCAAAAGACCTTGATGGGAAACAGCAGCATCTGACTGTGTTGTTTCTGCTTTTTGCAGTTTATCCTTAACTTCACGCATTTCATGACGGTCCCTGCCTGCCATAAGCCTCCTTAAATCGGCACACTGAGAACAGCCTGAATAGCCTTTTTCAGATAACGGGCCTATTATACCGTTGCCGAATGAAATGTATGCTCTTAGCCACGGAATGCCGTTCAACCTCAATCTTTCCTCAGCCTTTTGGTGCACAGCCGGCTTCCAGTTATCATCCAAAACGACTGCTAAATCATAATTTTCCAATCCGGCATTGTCTATTTCTGAACATTGAAACACTTTATATTGTTCATTTAAAATCTTTTGCACATAATCCGCCAAAGCTCCTTTGCCAACGATAAGAATAGTCTTTAATTTCATACTCTATCCTCCCGCAACCGTACACCGTATACATGAATGGATGAGTCTCTAAAAGGCTGAAGAGATATTTTTAGGATTGAAAGTGCTTGCCCGTTTTGTTTGAAATTGTTGATAGCCGTGCGTAAACCCTCTTGCTTCGAATGTTCAGTTGGTATATCTATGAGTTTAACAGCATTTCTTGACATTAACGGCGGCTGTAAGCATTCGTGAACAGTCCCGTTTTGAGACGCCATCACTGCCTGTCGTAAAGCATTACGCAATGCTGCCGTTAAATTTATGCCAGGGCTGGCATACCAGCCTTTATTCGTTCCGACCCACACTACCGGGAAACCATGGATTTCTTCACCTAATCCGACAGCCGGATTGCCGCACATTGTGGAAAGCGATTGCCAATAAAAACGGGATTTCTCATCATTGATTACCTGAATGACTACCGTTTCAATACCATTTCTTCGTTGTAAACTATTACTCTTAAATTCTTGTTCCACCATGTGCTGTATTCCCCGCAAAACAGCTTCTTCCACAGTCTCCCCTGCCCCGACTGCAATTTCGTGTCTCACTTGCCGATTGCCCGAAACAGGCTTGAGCAATTCAGTTAATGTCCGCTGAACATAAGTCTCTACACCAATTAGTCCGGCTATTCTCCTCGCTTCCATATGCGTTAAATCTGAGACTATAATTTCCGGCATCTCTTTTGCAGGGCCTTCGGAAAGAGGATCGACAGGCTGCACTATACATTGAGCTAACGGGAGCTGTTTTAAATTCCCTTCTTCCCACTTTAGAAATATCCCAGATTGTGGCGACGTCAACTGACTGAACAGTTGAAACCATTGATCTGTGCCTCGTTTATTCAATTGTTTTTTCATTTGTAATTCTAAGTCTTCAACAGATGTAATACGTGCATCACCTGACAGAAGCGGGTGCGGAACAAAATTATGCCAGCCGCCCTCCAGCGTTTCCCCATTTAAAAGATAAAATTTCGGATGAGTATTTTGTTCGTTTACTCCCGTTATATCTTTAAACAACTCAAAGACGAGCAAATTTACTAATAAAGATTGAGCTGTATTTAAGTCTGAGTTCGTTGAATTTTCTTCAGGTAAATAAACACTCCGCCAAGCCGATTCCCAACAGCCTTTAGAACTCGGCTTCACGACTGGACCTGCGAATCCGGTTTGACCCAAGAATACGGAGGGAGCAAAAACTTTCTTCTCTTGTCTGCAAATTAAATGCAGCTTTCTTAGTTCATCTGTTTCATTATTTTTGGCCATATATAATATATAGTCAAACGGACGGATTGTCTTTTCCCAATCTGTCTCAAACTGTATTTCTTCAATCATAAGCTCGGGATCCTTCTTTTTAGCGGCTTCAATCAGTCCTTCAATTCGCTGCTTACCTGCAGAAAATGGTTTCTCCATTAAATAATGAATTTTCTCTAATCCGGATTCGGCCAATGAGAATATTAAAGATTGCATCATCGCTCCCGAACCAATTGCCAATACTTTGCTTTGCCGGAAAAATTGAAAACGATAAGCTCCTGAACCTCCGAAATGATCTAAAAATTCAATTTGCGAAGCATAGTTCTGTATAACTTTTTCTCCCAGCTGATGAGGATGATCCATACTCACATCACGAACAAAACCGTTTTTGAGCAATACTTCAGCTATACTAAACACTTGTTTACGATGAGGCACCGGTAAGCCGGCTGTCATTTCCTCTAAAGAATGTTTGCCCGTGAGCATCGGCAATAGTGTATCAATCCATTGCGCGATTGTACTGCCTTCCATCCGGAACGAACTGACATTGTTGCGAAAATAGACTCCTCTATCTCCATCAGGAATGAAAAATGTATCCCGGTTTACTTTCAGTCGCATAGAAGGTGTAATCACATTCATATGTCGCCTCCTGCTGTTCTATTTATATGCCAAAATATCTTTATCTTCATTGTATGTATGACAATTTGTCTCTTATGATATGTGACACTGTTCTTGCTAATCCAATAAAAAAAGAAGTTATCCAAAAGTAAACAATTGGGACAACTTCTTTTTGTGAAACTAAATTAGCGGCAACGACCGCAGCGGCCACAGCCTCCGCAACGTCCTCCGCAGCCTCCACAGCGGCCGACGCACCCAAAACAGCTGAAGCATCCGAAGCAAAGGAACCCTCCAATGCAACCGCCTATAAACAGTCTGGAATCATTCATCGTATATTGATTTTGATCCCAAGGTACAACTTCGCCAGTCTGAAAATCGCCAACATTTAACGATTGAAGTTGGTTTTGAAAATCGTACATAGTTTAACCTCCACCTACATAATGAAATTGGGTGTACGGACATTTGCATAGAAGAATAGAATCAACTATTAAAAAAAGTACTCCCACCAACAAAATATGTACTATTTTTTGGTCTTGCTACTTATATAAAAGCCCATTCTATTACTGCTTCTTAAAAGAAAGGAATAATTTTTGCGTTACGTACTTTCCGATGAATAGAATCATACACATAATACATATCATTTTTGAATTAAGGAGAGACCAAAATGGCTGTCATTCATTTTATTGAAATTGATAAAAAACAGGTTGTCTTAACGCAAATTCTGAAGAAAATCCCCGCTGTCGATGCAGATGTGAAGATTAAAGGCCGTAAAGGAAAAATCATGAGTGTTGAGGAAAAAGAAGAAAACATTTTTCATGTACAAGTATTCTTTGAGCCGATTGTGAAAAAGCAAATTTCCTTGAAAGATGATAAAAAGCGGAGAAGATAGTAACAGAAAAAGCTATAAAGGGCGTATAGAAAGCACAAAGCACTTTCTATACGCCCTTTACTTATCCTTCTTCTGTAGATGGCGGATTTACAAGTTCTACATATTCCCATGTAATCCCCATATCTTCAGATTGATATTTTGCCATAATACGACCGCCTTGATAATCACCTTCATCACCTTGACCAACAAGTAAAACTAACATTTCATTTTCCTTGTATGGAGTTTGTGGATCAACGAAAACATTATTCCATTCTTCTTTAATTGGAAGGATGATTGGTGAAAATGTTTTACCGCCATCTTCAGTACGATAAAAATTCGTTTCTTCCCCTTCGACTTTCTTATAACTCATAAATCCAACATTTGGATCAATAAAACCTCCCGAACTAAGAAGCCAAGTACTGGGTCCATACCCTGTTACATTCCAAGTTTCCCCTCCATCAGAAGTCTTATAAATTACTTGTCCTTCTTGAGACATTGTTCGACCCCCAGCAGCGATGACATAGCCTACTTCTTCTGTTGGGAAATTACAGAACTTCACTCTCACGCTTTGCATTTCATTGTCAATATCAGCCGTTTGCCATGTAGTGCCTTGGTCATCCGTATAGATGATTTTCAAACCCGTTTCTTGCGTACCACCATAAACAAAGCTAGTTTTTTCTGGGCGAATAAGATAGCTTCCTTCCTGCAATGCATTATAATAAGAATTCCCATCACCAACTGTCGCTAATGTTTTTAAATCAACCGGCACTTCAATCCATGTTTCACCGTAATCATAGCTAACGAAACACGTTTCGTTTTCAATTTTGTATGTATATTGCTCTTCCTTGTATGGAATTTCTTCAATATACTCTTGCTCATATTCATCGATTTCTCTTTGTCCATTTGTATTGTATTGTTCTAAATCATAGCCTGCAGGGCGTTGAATTTTGTATACTTCATAAATTATTTCGTCATTTGCTCCAGCTCTTGTGTTAAACGAAAGAACCCACTGATGGCTTATGATTGAGTCTGCTTCCATTTCGGCCGCCAATTGAGAATCTGTTTCCAGATAATTTGGTTCATCAGATTTCGGCTTTATGGAAAAATCAACTTGAATAACATTATTTTCTTCATCAAGAACGGCAATTTCCTTTATTTCATAATCTTCTATTTTTATATTACCCGGCACAAATTCCTGCTGGTACTGTGCTAAATAAGCATCAAGCCATTTCACTCCAACTAATGTAATATTTTCTGTTCTAACTGAAATTGAAAAGCCTTCCGCTTTTTTATAGGTTATTTTACTTTGTTCATATTTATAATAACCGAAGTAACTTGCGCTAATTAGAATAATTAATAGAAATAACAGTATTCCAATCTTTTTTGTTCTTCTACTCATATTGCACCTCCGTTCTATCATTCTATCATATTCGCTTAATATTAAAGATTCATAACTGTTAATACTTTTCTAAATAGAAAGTCTAATTCCTAGTAATCAAATGTAAATTATTATATATTGTTTTTATACTATTATAGGAGATGAATGAAATTTATGAGCACTATTCCACAAATTGTTACTACTGAATGGCTTGCTGAACGTTTAAATGATCCCAAATTAAGACTTATAGATGCAACTACTTTCATGAAACCGCTTCAAGACGGAAACATTACTCTTACTTCCGGTAAAGATTCATATAATGCTACACACATACCCGGCGCAATATTTGCAGATGTGATGAATGAACTGTCTCATCCTGATGCAGATAAACCATTCACAGTTCCTCCTCGCGACTATTTCATCGAAAAGGTGACTCAACTTGGCATTGGGGATGCAGATACGTATACTGTCATTTATGACCAAGGAGCATTAGTTGGTGTTCCTGTCGTCGCACCGTATTGGGCTTCACGCCTGCGTTGGCAACTTCTTTTTGAAGGTTTTGAGAATATTGCGGTATTAGATGGAGGTTTGCCAAAATGGAAAGAAGAAGGTCGACCACTAACGAATGTACCTGGCTCTTATCCTAAGGCAACTTTCACAGGCGAAAGACAAAGTCATAGGCTTGTGACAAAAGAAGAAGTTTTCAATGCGATTGAGGATGATTCAACAGTTTTAATCAACAGTCTTTCTCCAGCTGATTTTTACGGAGAAACAAATACTTACCCTCGAAAAGGACACATCCCGGGCAGCAAAAATGTATTCTTTGGTTTACATTCTAGTCCGGAAACAAAAGAAGTTCTTTCAGACGAGCAATTGAGAAAAACTTTCGAAGCAACCGGCGCACTTGATCCAAACAAAAAGGTTATCACTTATTGCGGCGGAGGAATTGCCGCTACATGGAATGCATTAATTCTTGAGAAATTAGGCGTTAAAAATGTTGCTGTGTATGACGGTTCATTAAACGAATGGGCTGCAGATCCGGAGCTTCCTTTAACAACCGGCAAAAAATAACTCAAAAGGCCTCTTACAGTCAGCGTATGACTATAAGAGACCTTATTTCTAACTTGCTTTGTAGTGCCAAACACCCTTTTTCTTCACTTTCTCCACTTTATGATTACTCTCCAAATAATCTAAATGACCGACTATTTCCGACATTACTAAAGCAAACTCGCTTTTATACTTCTCTTTATAAAAAACTTGAGCTAACTCTTTGCCTGTATTGTATCCTTCTTTAATGAAAGTTAGAACTTGATCTGATTTTAGATGTATTCTCTCTAATCTATAGTTGAACAGTTCTCTCGAATTCCGTATTAACTCGCCATGGCCGGGATAAACGAGATTGATTTCAAAATTTGAGCATTTTTGAAGCGATTGTACGTATTGACTTAACGTTTGAATACGTCTGCCGTCCCGATCCGGTTCAACAATCGCATTACTCGAAATATGGCTGACTAAATGATCGCCGCCGAATAATTCTTTTTTTTGTTCATCAAAAAAAACGATGTGATCCGGGGAATGACCGGGCGTCTCAAAAACTTTCAATCCTGAGATGATATCATTTTCCGCTATCGGGATAATATCGCTGCGGACAGTATTTTTTTCGTTTCTGCTCATCAATTTTGTTATTTTTTCAATTTGTCTTGTTCCAAAATCGCCACAGTCCATTTCCTCATATAATTGCTTGAAAAAATCGATTCTTAAAGCGAAGTAGTCCTTATCTCTTTTTAAGCGATATATCGAATCAGCATGCGCATAAACAGGTACATCTTTAATGTCTGTAATTCGATTGATAATGCCGACATGATCTTCATGGTTATGCGTCAACAGCACTTGTGTAATATCACTTACATGCAGATCGTTTTTTGCCAATACGTTTTCGAGATATTCCCAGCATTCATCTGTAGGTATGCCTCCATCGATGAGCGTCAAAGAATCAGCTTGTTCCACTAAGTAAAAATTAAAACTCTTTAAAGAAAATTTTGTCGGGACTACAATCGGATGCACAGTCACTCCTTCATTTGAAAGTATCAAAGACAATCACTTCCTTAAATATATAAATTAATCAATAATCAACATAATTGCTCTTAAATACAAGTATATGCATTAAATGTAAATCAACTACCATCGTTAAGCAAGCATTAAGTATAATGGACGAATAGTTCATCATGTTTTGAGAAAGCTACTTTATAAGGAGTGAGATGATGAATAACGATAAAAATTTTCGTAAAGAGCTTTATAAAGAAACGGATGCCAGCAAAACAGTCGAAGCAATCGGCAATAAAAGCCAAGCCGAAAAAAGAATTGTAAATATGCAAGCCTCAACAGAATTCGGTGTAAAAACAGAACCCCTAGAGTATACACTTGAACCTGATATTGATTAATAAGAAACATTCATGATTTTACACTCACACCCCGGGGATGAAAATATATTCCCGGGGTTTTGTTTTCCACCAAGATACCCATAATGGTAATGCTATGGTGTGTAACTTA